>JAGTQZ010000004.1:0-300000 GCA_018396705.1 Candidatus Bathyarchaeota archaeon | reverse complement strand
GAATGTGCCCCATTTGTATTCGCGATTGTCCAGTGATGTGTGAGATCAGCCTATCTGCCTTTAGAGGAAGAGAAGCCTTATATCCGGAACCGGTGCAATTCGGATATAGCACTGCCGGGGCACTAAAAGACTTTGGGCTAGACTGGTCCCATTTCAACATACAGGCAGGTTTGTTTGAAGCTATTGGCATAGAAGAGAACTCAGATTTAGCGCTTTTCCCAAATGTGAACATTGAAACAAAAGTTGGAGGCATACCGCTTAAAATCCCTATACTGTGCGGTGCCTTCGGTTCCACCGACGTTGCAAGACTTAACTGGGAAGGCTTAGCAATAGGCGCAGCCCTTTCAGGCGCCATGATAATTGTGGGAGAAAACGTCTGCGGCATGGATCCTGAAGCTCAATTTACGAATGGTAAGGTAACATACTCAAAGGAGTTAAAGCGCAGGGTTGAGCTTTTCAGAAAATTCTGGGATGGAAAATACGGCGAAATAGCAGTCCAAACAAATGTTGAAGACCAGAGACTTGGTGTAGACGTTTACGCTATCTCAAAGTTAGAGGTTAATGTTATAGAGAGAAAGTGGGGGCAAGGGGCAAAAGCCATAGGAGGCGAAGTTCGCGTAAGAGACATTGAAAAAGCAATAATGCTAAAGAAGAGAGGGTATATGGTAATTCCAGACCCGGAAGACCCGGCAGTGCAGCAAGCCTTTAAGGACGGCGTTTTCAAATCCTTCGAAAGACACAGCAGGGTAGGCATCCCAAAGGAAAAAGATGTTATAGAAGACATAGAATGGTTGAGGAAGCAAGGAGCAAAACATGTAACCCTCAAAACAGGTGCTTATAGACCCTCAGCGGTAGCCTATACCCTAAAAATAGCTTCGGAAGCAAAAATAGATGCTGTATACTTTGACGGCGCAGGTGGCGGCACAGGCATGAGCCCAGTCCCAATGATGGATGAAATGGGCATACCAACAGTCTACTTAGAAGCCATCGTGCTTAAATGCGTCCAAACATTAAAGAAAAAAGGCCGATATGTACCAGACATAATCATGGCTGGAGGTTTTATAAACGAAACACAAATTTTCAAGGCCATAGCGATGAGCAACTTTGGAGATGGACCGTTTGTTAAAGCTGTTTTGATGGGACGCGCCCCACTTACCGCGGTAATGAAAGCGAACTACTTCAAACAGTTGGCTGAAGAGGGAAAACTTCCGAAAGCTTTCGCCGACAAATTCGGAACAACTCCAGAGAAGTTCTTCATAGCTGCTCCGGAACTAAAAAAGAAGTATGGCGAACGCTTTAAGGAAATTCCATGGGAAGCTGTGGCACTCTACACATACTTGACTGACCGCATAGGCGTCGGGTTAAAGCAACTCCTAGCAGGTGCCCGAAAATGGCGGCTAGACCTAATCAACAGAAACGACTTAATGAGTCTCTCAGAACTCGCAGCTAAAGTAACAGGTATACCGTTAGCCCACGAGGCAGAAGCAGACGCCATTGAGAGAATTTTAGACTAGCTTTCCACCTTTTTCTCATTTCTTCTACGCATAATAGCTAACTTTTTAAGACTTCTTAGAAGAATAGTTTCGGAGGCAATTCATGGAAAGAAGCTACTCCGCGTTAGATACTGCGCTGGAACAATTAAAAGTTGCTACAGAAAAACTTCAGCTTGACTCAGGATTGCATGAAATGCTTAAACATCCAAAAAGAACGCTTATAGTTTCTATAAACATTAAAATGGACAATGGTGTGATCAAAACTTTCTTGGGTTGTCGTGTTCAGCATAATGATGCAAGAGGCCCTTTTAAAGGAGGCATAAGATACCATCCGAACGTAACTTTAGATGAGGTCACCGCGTTAGCCATGTGGATGACCTGGAAGTGCGCGGTAGTCGACATTCCATATGGGGGAGCCAAGGGAGGAGTATGCTGCAATCCAAAAGAAATGTCAAGGAGCGAGCTTGAACGATTAACAAGACGGTACGTCAGCTTGATTCTAGACATAATCGGGCCATACCGTGATGTCCCGGCACCTGACCTCTATACAGACGCTCAGACGATGGCCTGGATAATGGATACCTATAGTCAATTTAAAGGCTACAGTGTCCCTGAATGTGTCACTGGCAAGCCTTTAAGTGTCGGCGGTTCCGAAGGAAGAACTGAAGCCACCTCCCTCGGCGTTATGTTCTGCGTAAGGGAAGCTGCAAAGGTTCTCGGCTTAAAAATGAAGGGGGCAAAAGTTGTGGTCCAAGGATTTGGGAATGTTGGATGGAACGCTGCAAGAATCGCTTATGAATGGGGATGCAAAGTGGTGGGCGTGAGCGACTCAAGCGGAGGAGTTTACTGCAAAGAAGGATTGAACCCATACAAAGTTTATGAGCATAAAACGAAAACAGGATCGGTTCTAAACTTGGAGGGGTGCAGAAACATCACCAACGAGGAACTATTAGAGTTGGAATGTGATATCTTGGTGCCGGCAGCCCTAGAAAACCAAATAAAAAAGGCCAACGCCGATAAAATAAAAGCAAAGATAGTGGCAGAAGGAGCCAACGGACCGACAACTCCAGAGGCTGACAAAGTGCTTAATGAAAAAAGAGTGTTCGTGATTCCAGACATATTAGCAAACTCCGGTGGCGTTACGGCAAGCTATTTTGAATGGGTTCAAAACCTAACAAGGGAACATTGGACTCTAGAAGAGGTAAATCAGAAGCTTGAAAGAAAAATGGTGAAGGCATTTAACGAGGTACACAAAACTTCAAAAGACTATGAAGAGCCCATGCGAACAGCCGCATTAATGCTTGGAGTGGGGCGGGTGGCTGAGGCGATAAAAACATTGGGTCTATGGCCCTAAATAACGGCCATGAATCTCAAGAAGCCTAAAAATTTCCTTAGCCTTTTAAGCTATACTTTTTATATAAAATTCGAGTAGAATCCGCTGGAAAAGGGGAAACTCATATTGCAGGGAAATATCACTTACAAGATTAAGGCGTTAGACTTTATGTTTGAAAATTCACCAGTCAAAGTTATAGCTAACCGCAATTGCCCAGAAATTAAGCTTGCTGGGGTAGCTGTTGGACCCTTCGAGGAAGGGAATGAGTACGAAGTTTTGTATTGGATGGCAAGAGAACTCGAAAAGTTTGGTGTTGTTCGCTTCCGAAGTGAAGAAATGCTAGATTCATCTAAACTCTACAAAATACATTGGAAGGAGCGAGTTCAAACAGTTGGACAGATTTCCGAGCTTCCAAAGGACTTTTACCCCAAACTCCGCAGGTACCTCGCTAAGCTGGAAGCGGAAGCAGCAAAAACACCGGAAAAAATGCGAGAATACGAAAAAGTGAAACAGTTAGCAGTTGACATTGTAAATTTAAGGCTGAAAAAAATTGTTTCACTTGCATCCGCTCCAGCCCAGCCAGAACACATCCTACGAAACCTTACAGCGGAGGAAAGACTCCTCTACGAGCACATCTACAAGCTTATTCACAAATGGAAAAACCAGCTGCTAGAATTTGAAAAAGCAAGGAGAGATGGAGAAAATGACTGAAGAATTGGAGATAATAGATCCACAAGAGCGATTTCTAGAACTTTTTAAGACTGAGAAATACCGCCAAAGAATTTCGCAACTGGCAGTTTCTGGAAAAACTTCGCTTATAGTTGAATTTGAAGACATCTTAACCTTCGATCACAGGCTGGCAGACAAACTCTTAGTGAAACCGGATGAATACTTGAAGCACGCGGACAACGCAGCGCAAAACCAGCTTGCTATAGAAGCTCCTGAATATGCGGAAAAACAACAAGCGACTGTTAGAATCGTCAAACTTTTGGAGCCTACACCTTTACGGAAACTTGGTGCAGCTCATATTGGAAAACTGGTAATGGTTGAAGGCATAGTTGTTCGTTCAACACCAGTCCGCCCCATGGTCATGCGGGCAGCCTTCAAATGCCGCGGATGTGGAGAACTAACCTACGTTGACCAGACAGGCCCATTTTTAAAAGCTCCATTTGCATGCGCAAACCCTCAATGTAAACGAAAAGGCCCCTTCGATTTCGTGCAAGAAGAATCCACATTCATAGACTCCCAAGACCTCCGTTTACAAGAGCGCCCAGAAGACCTCCCACCGGGACAGTTGCCACGAACATTACATGTGAAGCTTGTTGGAAGCGAAATTGTGGATGTGGCCAGACCGGGTGACCATGTTTCAATAGTTGGTGTTGTCCGAGCGGCAGCTCCAACCATGCCCAAGATTGGAAAGCTCCGCGTTTTTGCTTTACATTTAGATGCAAACTCCATCGAAGTTTTGGGGAAAGAACCAGAAGCAACACTGCCATCCCCAGAGGAGGAGAAACAAATTCTGGAGTTGGCTAAAGATCCATGGATACACAGAAGAATAATAAACTCCATAGCTCCTTCCATTTATGGCTATGAACACGTCAAGGAAGCGATAATGTACCTTCTTTTCGGAGGTGTCCCGAAAACTCTTCCAGACATATCTATAAGAGGAGAGTTAAACGTCCTTCTGGTAGGCGATCCTGGAACGGCGAAATCCCAGCTTCTACAGTATGTGGCACGGATTGCCCCAAGAGGACTATACACTTCTGGTAGGGGAACGACGGCTGCTGGCTTAACAGCGGCGGTGATCCGCGAAAAAGGCGGTGGAATGAGCCTCGAGGCTGGAGCGCTAGTGCTGGCTGACAAAGGAATAGCCTGCATTGACGAACTAGATAAAATGCGCCCAGAAGATCGTGTGGCGATTCACGAGGCCATGGAACAGCATACGGTTTCTGTAGCGAAAGGCGGTATAGTAGCCACTCTAAACGCAAGAACCGCGATATTGGCAGCAGCAAACCCGGCTCTAGGAAGATACGAACCGCGTAGAACAATAACAGAAAACATTTCCTTGCCAGTCACGATTCTATCGAGGTTTGATCTAATATTTGTGTTAAGGGATGTGCCGAATAAAGAAGTAGACGGCAAAATGTCGGAACACATCCTTGAAATCCACCGCAGAGGTTCAAATCCCGTGGAGCCCCCTATACCAACAGACCTTCTAAGGAAATACATAAGCTATGCAAAAAGCATAAAGCCTGTCTTAACCGATGACGCCCTCCGCCGCATAAAGGACTTCTATTTAACCATGCGATCGGCAAGCGAATCAGAGGGCTCACCAATAGCTATAACCGCCCGTCAACTGGAATCTCTTATACGTTTAGCCGAGGCCCGTGCCCGTGCAGCCCTCCGTACAGAAGTTTTAGCTGAGGACGCAGAAGCAGCCATAACTATAATGAAGAGGTCTCTTGAAGAAGTTGGCATAGACTTGTCCTCCCATAAGATTGACATAGATTTAATAATGACTGGAAAACCGAAAAGCCTTAGAGACAAATTGCAAATACTGCTCTCAGTGCTAGCTGAAATGGAAAGAGAAATAGGCATGGTTGAAAAAGCCGCGCTAATTAATAGACTCGAAGCAGAATACAACATTCCAAGGAACGAAATTGAACGCTTAATCGCACAATTGCAACGCGAAGGAACAATCTACGAACCTAGAGAAGGTTTCCTAAAGAAGACTTAGAAAAAATGCTGCAACGTTATTAAGTGGCTTCTACATTAGCTTCAACGTAATATTGTGCATTAGCAGTGAACACCGTTATGCCAACAGTCTTGCCCACATCATTAGATGCAATACTGTCAGGATTCTCTATGTATATGACCATGGTCCAACCAGACCTTAACGTTAAATCGCTTGATGCTTGGGAAAACGTTTCGTCATTGTCTAGATATGTGAATATCTGCCGCCACTGAGCAGCGGACATCTCACTAGGTTTGACTATTGTAACATTTAAGTCAGCTGATATTGTTCCTTCGGTTCTCCAATAATATACAGTTGACCAAGGACACTCCCGTCCTCTCACCGATATCTTATCGATCACAACGTCTCTTCCACCAGCATCAATAATCACTAACGCTGCAACGGACCAACCGCCAGTTGCATTATACCACACATGTTGTTTGGATATGTGTAGTGATTCTTCCTGTACCCTTGTTGTAACCACGTTTATAGCATAAAATGTAACAATGGTTGCAAGCAACACTGACACCACTAAAATTATTAGAGTTGTCACCACAACACTGAGCCCCTTCCCATTATTTTTCAGTAGCCACATACTTTCATCTCCAACATGGCTTTTGCTGAACCAAAGTAAATAAAAAAGGAAAGTAAGATGCTTTGTATGTCACAGAAAATAACGCAACCCAACAATTTTAATTAAAACGATTAATCAAAGGTTATGACTTTACAGAAGTATCTGAATTAAGGTTTATTTGTAAGCGTAAGCCCCCTTTTTCGAGAAATTAAAAATAGAAAGGAGTCCATTTGCTAATATGACAACATTATTATTACGGAGTGTCTCAGCAGTTCATTGAAGAGCTTGAACCACGAAACAGATTATAACTAAAAGTTAGGGTGTACTCCTGGAAGAGCAAAGGTCCCCATATACTTGCCAACATGGAATAGTTGCTGAAGAAGACGAAACCAACGTTAGTCCTGTTGAAGGTATACAAACGGGGTCTCGCAACACCATTGGTATCAGCTAAACTTAGATACCCATAGGACATGTGGGAGTTGAGTTGAAAGCTTTGATTTCACATGCCAGAACATAACAGGACGATTAATCGATCACATGTCCACCGATCTGTTTGCATCTACAAAAATACTGAAACAAATCTTAGAAGGGAATCCGTTTGGGAGAAGAGGTCAAGCTCCACATATAAGGAAAAAGTATTGGTTTTGCGCCTTTCAACCGAAAGACCAGAAGCTATTGAATCTGGATTTGCGAAAGTTGTAGCGCGGACAAACATAGCATAATTAAAAGCCATAAAGAAACATTAAACAATCAATATGAGTTGCTGACAAATCCCCATTTGGAGGTGGCGATGTTGCCGAAAGAATAGTTGAAATAATTAAAAGCGATGTACAGCCGTTCTCTGATTTTTTATTTATGATATATAAGTTATCTTCTTGTCTTCTTCTCTTCGCATTTCCTCTGCTTGAAGAGCTCTCTTCTCCTCAATCTTCTGTAAGCGGGCAACCATGCTCTCAGCCTTTGCTATTTCCTCGTCTAAACCAGCCAAATCAACGTTTATCCCTAGGAAATTAATCAAAACCTCCAAAACGCTTTTAGCCGCTTTGGGATCGGGAAGGTATCCTCTCGTTTCGCCTAAAAGGCAAAGGGCGTCAATTTTCTTAAAAGGTGCCAAACCCAAAATAAGGCCGGCGGTTCCAACAATAGGACTTCCAACGGAACTTATTAGGGCACCAGCCTTAATGGCGCGCTCAAGAAGGTCTTGGCTGGTAGCTGCAGCTATAACTTTTGGCTTGTCTTTTGCTTCTACCCTGTAGCCGCCGATAGTAACAATTAACTTCACGTTTTGCCTTTTGGCAAAGTCCAATATAGCGTTTGAAATTTCATACTGTCCCTCAATTGTTTGGGCTTGACTGTCACCAGTGAATAGAATTAAATCGTTTTTTTCTGCTTCATTTTTCCAAAAGTAGAAAGCGCCCCGCAAAAGTCTAACATTCCCTCTTTTGCTTACAAGTACAAAGTATGGGAAGTGAGGAGAATAAAGGTGCGCAAGTTTTTGGGCTTTTAATTGTTTAACTAAGTATCGGATGGCTATTTTTCCGACAAGCCCGAGACCAGGAAGCCCTTCAATCATTACAGGATTTTTCAAATCAACTTTTGTTAATTCTTTGATGAAGGTTTCCTTCAACCTGAAGCCTCCTTCACGGCCATTCTATATTTTAAGTATTTGTCCTCTGGCGAAAACTTTGGAGGATGCGGTATCCGAACTACCCCTCCACAATAAGGACATTTATCCCTTTTAAGCGTGTATTTTCCACACTTCTCACATTTTCTTAAAAGCCAAACCACTATTTCTCCCTTCTAAATGCTCCCTGTCCGCCAGCCTTAACAACGTTTAAGACAACGTTTTCCGCAACTTTTTGTAGGATGGTTTCTGCATGTTTGTAGTTGTCGGCTGAAACCTCGATACAATATTTTGGCGCAGCCATAACGTAAAACCTAATTTTTGCATTTCGTACTTTTTCAGCTTTCTTAGCGCTCAAGAAGGCTTCCTTAATGACTTTAACACCATCAGGTCTTAAACAGCGAAGTTCCACAATGCCCTTAATTTTTACCATGGGTACACGGATTTTTTCCCTCGCTACTTCAACGAAGACTTCTGCAAGGTTTTCAGGTACACCTATCTTCGTCAAAACTTCTACGCCTTCCATTGCAGCTTTTTCAAAGCCCTCATATAAACCGTATTTCGCGTCGATAAGCGCTCCGGCTTTTTCGTAAAGTTCTTCAACAGACATGTTGACTTTTTCGGCAACGCTGCGGAGTAGCCCCTCGGCTTTCCGCTCTCTCTTCCAAGAAAGCATCTTCTCAATTTTTTCCCGTTTAGTAACTCTTCTTAAGGACAGGTCTATGTGCCCTTTTTCCTGATCAACCCGCAAAACCTTCAAAACCACTTTTTGCCCTTCACGCACATAATCCCGTATATTCCTAATCCAGGAGGACGCAACCTCAGAAATGTGCAAAAGACCCTTTTTATCAAATTCATCAAGTCTTACATAAGCTCCGTAATCCATGACGGATTCAACGGTGCAGATAACCAAGTCGCCGACTTCAGGCCATTCTTGTTTTCTTAAAACCATGACTTCACCGTCTTTTACTCAAAAACCGCAGCAACCTCTCCTTTAATAACAGCTTTTCCGCCAGATGGTTCTGCCAATTCGGCTCCGCAAACGTTACAGTTAACCTTGTTCACGGTGTGACTGAAAACCATCTGCTCATTACCGCACTTTAAACATTTTACCCTCAAAAAGCTGCTTTTGGGTTTTGGAATAAGTTTCTCCCACTCTGCCATAAGGATCACTCTACAATTTAGGCTATTACAAGCTTCCTTAAGCGGATCCCCTCTTTATGTCGTGTATAACCGCAAGCTTTGCACTTTAACTTTAAGGTCTGTTTCTTGGTGGTTTTGGCAAATCTCCGCTGAAGAGGGTACTTTTGTCCACCATAGCCCCTTTTTTCGCGTTCGTGATGGCGCTCACCCTTAGCAAGAGCTCTACGCTTACCAGCTTTATAGAGCGAAACAGCGTGAACTTGATGTGTCCTACACCTTGGACAATAGGTTCTGATTTCCTTGGGCACGTTCATATGAACCCCTTTCTCTAGAGAGGAAAACACACATACACTTATACCTTTTTCTAGTTTAGGCCATGTTACGGAAGATTGCTTGAAGTTTTTTCCAGCCCTAAAAGTTTCACGGAGACAAGCACAAGAGCAATAGTGAGTATACCCAGCAAAAAACCAAGCGAAAACATCATAACAAGCGCAGCAGAATCCAAATTTAAATTCACAAGGGCGACTGCCAAAATACCGGTTAATAAACCAGCAATAAAAATTGCGAAGCCCAAAACCAAGAAACTTTCGACAAAGCCCTCCCTAAATTTCATAATCTCCTGACCATACACTAAAATGCTCTTCTCTTATTTAAGTTTCAAAGTTTAAATCTTAGTAGGCAAAATAAAAACGTGATGCAGGGAACAAAAGAAAATTTAGGTTTAACTGGCATGAGACTACAATTTAAAGCAATGAGATTGGCGGTTAAAAAACTTATACCAGTGTTTGCCTTCATCTCACCCTTCTTAATCTTATATTACTTTTATCCAGCCTCTTTTGATATGACGTGGAAGGGACGGACGTACTACCTATTCTTTACGTGGCTTATGGTGCTGGAAACCATAATTAGTTGGGAGGAATTAGAGGGAGATAAATTCAAGAAGAACATCATGAAAGCGTTACTCCTGCTGATATCTTGTGCCATTCCAACAATTTATGCGGTTGTAACAAGTTACATTGGCTTAAATACATCTATCATAGACTTTGCACTTCAACGTGGGATAGATCGCGATTCTGCCGTCAGGATGCCATTAGCTATAGAATATCTAGTTTTCACTGTTTCATTAAGTTTAATAATTCTCTCTGAATATGGCATCGAAAAACTTTCTAAATATTCGGTTTCAACTTTTTTCCTTGGGATCATTGGATTGGTATATCTTGTAGATGATTTATATCCTTATGGCAAATTTACTCCTTTTCAGATAGTCGTACCAACAACAACTCAATTAGCGGCAAATATCCTTAACGCTATGGGATTCAGAACGTCGATCACAATGATGGTAAATCCAAAATATGGCTCACTAACGGTTTTAAGCGTGTATAATCTTCAAGGGAACCCTTTGGTCGGATTCGGTGTCGGTTGGCCCTGCGCTGGAGTAGATAGCTTACTACTATACTCAACGATAGTTGTATTATTTTTAAAAAAAAGTTCGTTCTCACTGAAAGCTTCCATCGCTTGCTTTTTGGTAGGTGCAGTAGTCACATACTTCATCAATATAATAAGGATAGTCTCAATCTTTATTATAGCTATCAATGGAGGAGACTGGATAAAGTTCCACGACTATTATGGACCATTATATTCTATTATATGGATTACGATCTATCCATTAATAATCCTCGGAACTCAATCTCTGCGAGAGTCATGGAGGTTAAGAAAGCATCTCAGCAGATCTCAACACTTACAGCGAGACCTTGTTTAACAAATATCTTGGCGTTCTCAACAGGTAATACAGCAACATCTTCAGCCTTAAAGGGACCGTAAACTTTCATATCAGACCCGATTATTTCGGGGATTTCAGCCAAAAAGCGCAAGACAAAGTACTTGTGTTCAATTTTGGTTGCCGCACCACGTCCCATTAATACATTTCTCACGGATTCCTGATGGAGCTCCAATAATGGCGCAAGTTTTGAGTAAAACTCTTCTTCAAAAGATAGAAGCTCAGAAATTTTCTCACCTCTTAAAGCCTTTTTAATTAACTTATGTCGACGGATGCGCATTATTTCATTTAGCATGCGTTTAATGTTAAGTGCCTCTATATTTAGAAGACTCGCTTTCACTGTCTTTTTATCAAGCATTTTACTTTCTTTATCTATTTCTTTAAGGTATTCTGCGACTTTTTGAACAAAGTCTTTAGGAAGTTTTGTGAGCTCATTAGTTTTTAACTCATTTTTCCAAATTTCAAGCAGATCGCCATACACCTATCCCACCACCTCGGCTTTATTCTTGCAGATAAGCAACATAGCAGCATGTATTGGCAAATTTAGTCTCTGGTTTTTGTACGGGCCAAATGTTTCGTTCTTAAGCCTAAATTTCGGCGCGTCTATTACAAAAACTGTCACCGTGCCTTTTGGGAAGGCCGTGGCTTTATCGAAAGGATCAAACCTTTCAATTTCGTTTGTAGGAAGCCATGTTTTTTTAAGGCCGGTTTTGCCATGTAACGTTTCAGGCAGTCGAATTAATCGGTGTATGTCGCTGGTCACGACTGTGTCAATTTTTGCAGACTGCACCTTTGAAACATGCTCCTCTATTCTCTTTATTGTCTGAAGCCCAACACCTTTAATACTTCCCCATGCTCCAGAAGACAAGTTTTTTAGGAGAATACTTTTATTCTCCACTATTACTTTGGCCACGTTTCCTTTTATGCCAATTTTTTTGAGGCTATCCTCTTCCGCGTTTTTGATAAATTCCGAAATTCCATCTTTAAGACGCTTGTTCCATCCTCGCAAAAAGTATTTATTCATACCAAACGGAGAAGCCTTTAAGCCCAAGCCTGTCACATAATCAACAATCTCCTTTCGCGCATGGACATCTAAGGTTAAAATAGTTTCATTTTCAACATGTATGTGATAGCCACGGTGCCCCGAGAAAAACACTTTGATCTCTCTGTCAGACAGACCGAAATCGTCCATTAACATATCTAGAAGTTTCATTGTTTCCAATTTTGCAGATTCAAGGCATATCTCGCAAGGCCATGTGGTCACATTAAATTTTTCGCCGTTGCATATTGGACATTTTTCCGGTGTTATTCCTTTCCCGATAAAACCACATGTGCCGCAAACCCATTCATCATGAACCTTGTCACAATTTGTCGGTATATGATCGGCGTCAACGTCGAAGATTAAGTCTGCACCCAGCCACCCCTTCTGGTCCATCTCTGCGGTTGGATTTTCATAGTATGCACAAGAGTAATAGGCGTCCATAGGGGTGGAAGCTTTCAGAAAGTCCCTAAGCTCTTCAGGATTATTGAAACTCTTGTGACGAAGCATGAAGCCCTCAAAAAGAGTGAAGCCGAATTCACGCTTTTCTATCCTTGATGGCCCCTCTGAAAGATATTCCTGCTTGTAGTATTCGCTAAACAAGCTTCGAACAAAGTTGTAAGACCTTTGATTCAATCCTTTTACTTCTCTCCTATTAATTACCTATTACATAAACATAAACTAAATATAACCTAAACCTAAAAATCTCACCGAAGAACATTCACCGATTTTGTGTTCTAAAATAGGCTCTAGAGAAAGAATTTTTATATTATTCACTTATCCATCATCCAGATAATTGACCCGGGCAACACTGTTATTGAGATGTTTAGATCATGAAAAAAGTGTTCCTAGTTACAGACCCCCTTGTAACAAGCTATGGGTCTGTAAGGCCCCCACTTTTGCTATCCATGGAATTCAGTGGATGTGGATTCGATGTTGTAATAGTATCCCCAAAAGTTAGCGAGGATGTGAGAAGGCTCATTGGGGAACGCGTCGAAGTAGCGGAGTTAAACATGAACTTTTTTATTACACCGCAATTGCCAACTTTTGAAGCATGGTTACGTTGTCTTTTAAAGACCTCTGACGCACTATGTCTCCCCGAGGATTCTTTAACAATTAATTTCTCGTCATCTGTAATGGTGAAGTCTCATGTTTACTACGCTCAAGGTCCTATGACTCGAGCACTTGAGGATATGCGTTCAGAAATGCCAAACCGGTATCGCTATTTCTATGGACCAGTATTATGGTTTTTGAAAAGTTTAGAAAAGAGGATGATATGGAGATGCCGCAAAATATCGAATTTCTTTGTAGCCAACTCAAAGTTTTGTAAGTCAATGTATGAAGACTTGGGTGTTAACGTAGATAGTGTTATTTATCCTCCGCTGGACTGTAGCTTTTTCAGGCCTACAACTTCAAGCCCCTCGGGCAGTTACGTTTTAACATATTTTGGAATATACGGTAAGGAAGCAAAATTCCAAGCGATCAAAAAAGTGGCTGATAGAGGTGTAAAAATTAAGGCCTTTGGTTCAAAAATGCATTATGTACCGGCTTACATTCTTAGACATCCAAACATTGAAATATTGGGAAAGTTAACCAATGAGGAGCTTGTTGAGTTATATTCAAATGCTCTTTATACGCTTTTTACATTCACTCATGAGCCCTTTGGCTACGTACCCACGGAAAGCATGGCATGCGGAACACCAGTTCTAACTTATAACAGACAGGGGCCATGCGAAACTGTGATTAATGGACAAACAGGATGGGTTGCAAACAGTGATGAGGAGTTAGTAAAAGTTGCTTGTGAAATATGGAGAAAAGGCTACCCGCAAATTACGAGAAGCAAATGTAGACAAAGGGCATTAGAATTTGATTTGAAAAAAATCGCTAAGCAGTGGCTTAAGTTCCTTGAAGAACTGGACACTTAAAAATCCAAAATTACGAAGTTATATACATTTCAAGCTGACTGGGTTATTTCAATACAATCAAGGTATACGTCGACATTTTTAGTCATGTCTACCGCTCTGATTTCAAAATCGGTGAGAGGGTGTGTGACGCTGAAATAGACATCATAGATTTTCCAGGAGTTAAGGGCGACATTAAAATCGTAAAATTGTTTTGATTCCAAAACGTTTTGACCCCCGTTGCAGCATAACTCTACTTTGAATAATTCGCCAGTCCCATTAATTTTCATCCTCAAAGATACCGTATAGTTGCCCGGTGGAAGAAGGGTGCGCGGACTGCTCCAGAAAAGTGGCGCTGGTCCCATTGAACCGTTAAAATGTAGCACGTTAGCGCTCGTCGCGTCTGAGTTTATTACAATTTCTCCTGCGTAAACGTTTAGGTTATTGTAAGAATAAATGAGCGTGTAGGATGCGAGTATCAGCGCTTTTCCGTCATAGTCTCTTTTAAAGAGAACAATACCATCTGCTGAAACTAAAACTTTAAAATCTGTTCGTTTACTCAGGATGCTAAAAATTTTAGCAGATGCGAAATAATCGGTTTTTATGTCTACCAAAACATAATCAACGTTGTCTAAAATTGTGCTAACAAATTTTTTGCATTCAAGTTCGTTTTGGCGCCATATCCCTTCAACTGGAACAACGTAAGCATGGAGCCTACTGGAAACATGGGCAAAGAGATTGTTCTGCGTTATTATTGAAGCGTTAACCGGCACGTAGGACAGAATCTCATGTATGAAAAGTTCATGTTGCGATGCTGGTCTCAAGCCTGCATCATAATATTGGTTTACAATAAAGCTTGTGGGAGAAGCAATAAAATATGCTACTAGGCTAAATAAGACAATCATTGACAGCTTGCGCGTTTTACCACGTGATGACTGCAAGGCAGACATTGAATATAGTGCAGAAACAAAAATGAATGCTATAACATAGGCTGGGTACTGGTCATAAATTGTATAATATGGCTGATAATTTGAGAAGAGAGAGTAAACGAACCATGGTAAAGTGGGAAGAAGGTATTCTGCTTTGTGGAATGAAAAGAAAGCAAGAGGACCAAATAATATAAGGAGATACACGATTTTCACCAGAAAATCGTATTGGAGAGCGTTGATAGCTCTCTGAGGGTAAAAGATAATGTATATTGGAATTAGGATTGGGTCGGAAGCACCTAGAACGTCCCAGTTCGCAGATGCTTTGAACGTGGAAAGAAACGACGGATTAATGGGGAAGAAAGTGTTCCGTATCCATAAGGTCATTGGATACCAAAATATTGCAAGAAAAACCGTGAATGCGGCGCTTGAAAAAATCGGATCTCTAAAGTTTCTAGTTTTTAACGCTACTTTTAGCTGTCTTCTATATCGTAACGCTATAAGAAGACCAATAAAGGCGACAGCAAAAGAAACATGCTCCTCACACAACAAAGATAGCAACGTAAAAACAAAGTAGCACTTCCAGTTTTGCTTCTCTAGAAAGTAAATATTTGATAAAAAGAAAAGCGGCAGAAACGCTTGAACATGAAAATCAAACCAATTCACTCCGTGAAGCGGAGGATATAGCAAGTAGACGAAAACAAAAGCTATAGATGCAACTCTGCTTTTTAAAACGTGCATGCTTAACTTGTAAAGCGGAACGGCGCCTAAAGCTAATATAAAAGATTGAAGGATGAGAAGAGTTTCTGGAGATGGATAAAAAGCATACGCAGGTAGTATGAGGAAAAGAATTGGGCTAAAATGTATACCTAAAAAATTTCCAGAGGGATTAATAAGCAACTCAGGTGTATTATAAAATAGTTTACCATACTTCACAGTGAACCAAAAAGCTTGGTTGAATATTCCCAGATCCCAAGCGTAAGTCCTGAAAGAATAGTGTTTCAAAATTGTGAAACATGAAAAAAAGATTGTATACAAACAAATCATCAAAGCTACAATCAACGCACTTAAATCTACCCAAAATATCTTATATGCCAGTATTCTTTCAATTTCCTTCACTTTTTTAATCTTTTCAAGAAACCTTGATAACATTGTCCTCATAGTCTATCAACCCATGTGGTTTAAGAATTTTTAGTGTTTGATTTACACTGCGGAGATCATGTAAGAGATAAAATCAAGCACTTCGTTTATTGAAAGTTTTGATTTTCCCTTTTTCCGATTAATGAAAGTTATAGGTTTTTCTGTTATCCTGAAACCTCGCATATACGCTTGCCTTATTGTTTCTATTTGTATCTCATACGTTTGACTATGTAACTCATGAATTATGCTTTTGACGAGTTTTGTTGAGTAACAGCGCATTCCGCTTGTGTAGTCAGAGATTCCTCCACCTACAACTAGTTTTGCAGCGAGGTTCGCCATTTTACTTAGAATTTTCCTAAGGAGACTCCAGTTTTTAACAACGCCTCCTGGACAGTAACGGCTCCCAACGCATAAGTCATACTCACCATCTTTAACGGGGGCCAATATCCTTGGTATCTCTGCAGGATTGTGAGAATGGTCTGCATCCATTGTTATGATGAACCTAGGTGGATGCTTGAGGGATAGGAAGAATTTAAAGCCATTAACTATTGCTGACCCGAGGCCTGACTTTCTAGGTCTTTCCAAAAGTAGAATGTTTTCATATTTTCCTTGAATCCTCCGCACGATATCCGCTGTCCCATCTGGGCTGGAGTCATCTACAACGAGAATGGAAGCGTTTAGGTTTAACTCCTCAATTTTTTGTAGAATTTCCCCAATGTTTTTTGCCTCGCAATATGTTGGAAGAATTATTCCAACTTCCGAAACCAAATCTAAGTTACCTTCAACAGTTCCATTGAAGATTTCCTTTGGATTTTTCCTGTCCTTCATCCGGTAGTGTGTAAGCATCGTTGATAAGAACATCCCAGCGGTCATCATTAGTACCACGTAAGTATATCTTACAGGTACATTAACCTTAGACTAATATGTTCTAGTCTAATTTAAGTCTAGGTTCTAGAACAGAATAACTAAATCAAATCTTTCATTCCGGGTTTTTTCTTTTTGAATAATTAAAGGGCTACTTTTCATGGTTGCGTGTAGAACTTCCCATTTGGGCGCTATGCTTTTTGTAGAATCCCAGCGGGTGTCTAACTGCTTTGCACGATTCGACAGGGTTGACGCATATCCCGTGGGTCTTAAGAGTTTCACAATTCGGTGGTTTATATCGCGTTCTTGAACCTCTTTCGCCCGCTATATGTTCTACCTGGTATCGGGTTAGGCGTTCATTGAAGTCTGATGAAGCCCTGAATAAACCTATTATGTTTTCTATGGGCATTCCTATGTTTACCAGGAAAGTTGTTAAGGTAAACCTAGCTATATGGGAGAGATGGCGCCCTTTTTGAGCAGCATCATATAGGATAGCCACACATGGCGGAAACGCATCTACATTTATCGTTTTCGGTATGCCTTCTATTTCGGTTTTGCTTACCTTCTCTAAGGTTAAGGTTTTTAGTGTTTCTGCTATTCCGACTATTTTTTGCGGTAGTTTTGGAAGTTCTCCTATTTCTAGACGTTTTTCTATATGTCGTCTAACCTCTTCGCTGAGGAGTCTTGCAGTTTCTGTTTTTGTTAGGTAAACGTATCCGTTAGCTAAGAGGCGGTTGACAAGCTTCCATTTTTTCTCATGGAGATTTGCCGTGTTTTTTAGATAGTCTGTAAAGTGAAGTTTAAACTCGTATGGCGCCATAGCTTCTTCAGAATCTGCCAAGGTGATGTTCCACTGGAAGTTTTTAGCCACAGCCACTATTTTTTCTCTCGACTCGAATTTTAGGTCACCATAGGCTTGTTTTGCCTCCGCGAGGGCGTACCGCCTTTTGATGAACGAGTTTTCTGTTGCTGCAGCAAGCATTATAGCTGTTGGGAAGGATAAAATTTCGATTTCTTCGTTTTGGAGTTTTCTGGTTACAATAGCATATAATATAGCTTCTTCAACTCTTTCTTTGGCACGGTTAAGGATCTGGGAAAAATCTGGACTCACGAGATCCTCAATGTTTAAATCTAGGGTTTTTACGTACTCCGCTGCCTCTTTTAAAAAGGGGTATTTAGCTAAATCATTTTTCGTGAATTTTATGGTTGTAGTCTGCATTTTTCCACTAAGCTGTTTCGATCCTTGGTGCTAAATAGAAGACTAGTTTTCCTTCTTTTGCTTGCTGGAAGTCGAGTTTTATTGGCATGTCCGTGGAGAATTCAAGAGTTGCAATATCGGAGGTGGCGGACGCTGCCTTAATTATTTCTGATAGGTAGCTTAGGCTGAAGGTAGCCTTTGAGGGTTCTTTTGCTTCCAGGTCTAATAGCGCATCGCTTCCCTTTTTGAGTTCTATTGTAGCTCCCATGAGGTCGCCAGTTGCTTGGAAAACGAGTTTTTCGCTGTCTGCTTCTATGCGGACGTGATCGCTTACGAGTTCAGCATCCTCTATAGCTTGGCGTAGTCCTTCCGTTGTGGTTTTAGCTCTAACATTAAAGGTTATTTTCGGTGTTGGCACCTCCTCCTCTGAAGCTTCAAGAGTCGGCATGGTGAAGCTTCGCGTATACTTTCCAGTTATCTTTACCTGCAGCCTGCCTGTTCTCTCGTCGAGAGCAAGCTCAATAACTTCATCCTTTCCGGCTCTTTTTAAAAGTTTTAAAAGTTCACTTATGTTTATGCATATCTTTGACGGTTCTGTGCAGACATATTCTTCGAAAACTGTTTTCGGCCACTCAAAATCCACCATAGCCACACGGGATGGATCCATCGCTCTAAGCCTCAAAGCATCTGGTGCTATTTGAAAAGTCGCCTCGTCCACAAGAATGGATATGGAGTTCGCCATATCCCTTAAAAGTTTAGCATCTGCAACCTTAAGCTTGAACACTTGCGTCACCTTTTATCTTCTGGTTATAACATGCAGAGCTATAAAAGATTTGCATAACGCTCAACCCCCTTTAAAGACTATAAAACCATAAAGGGGATTGCTATAGCATATGCACAGCAAGTTTTAGAAGAGAAGTAATGAACATTGAGAAAAACATGTTAGCTGTATTCCCTGAACGTGTAACCGCATTTTGTACAGCGTAGGAACTGGGTTGAGGATTCATCTGCTCCGCGTGTTTGCACCTGCCAAACATATGCTGTGTTGCTTCCACACTTTGGACACTCAATCCTCACAGTTGGCAACGTCCGAAGCTTTTGCTCTTCCTTGCTAATTACTGCAACTTTTTGTTGTGGATTATGTTGTATAACTTTTGCCACTTTAGGCGTTACTTCCTCACTCACCATTTGCTTCTTGTAACCACATTTGGGACAAGTAAGAGTTAGGGATTCCTTTTTCTCGGTTTTGCCCTTTTTAGGCACGAGGCGAGTCCCGCATTTCGGACAAAATTCCATTGTTTATAGCTCCAGTCTTCAGTTGTTTTCCCATGTTCACGGTGTCTTTTAAACTTTTCTTGTCCCTAATTAAGATTGAGGCTAAAAGGTGCGCTTATGCCCGAGGCGATCAAATGGGCTACACGAAGAGCCTCAGGTATATTGCTTCGAGTGGAAGTTAACTTCAAAATTTTTACGGCGTCTTCTAAGCTTATTCCGACTGCCTGCATGTAAATCTTCTCTTTTCCGTCTTTAACAGGTATCTCGATGGGTTCGCCAGCGTTTAGTATAGCTTTCCAACGCTCTTCGCTTTTTGGAAGGTTTGTTAATGCTTTTCGTATTTCCTCAAGGTTTGGTTTTTCACGTGTTACCGTTATAACTGGAAGCCCCGTTTTGGCGTTTAGTTCCTTTATGTCCACTACATTGAAACCTGCGAAGGTTATCCCGTCCAACATTATAACCCTTAACTGTTTATAGTGAGGTGAGCCTATTATCATTGAGGCAATTTTTCTTGTGGCATCTGTGCCGTCAACCTTAATTTTTGTATGCATTACTCCGTCAAGCCAGTATCCTCCACGGAAAACAACACCCACAACAAGCACAAAGCCCCGTGTTTTAGGTTTAAAGATTCCATCATCAACTCCTAAAACGCGGATTTCTGGCTTGATTATTCGGAACTTTTTGTATGTCAAAACTTACCCTCTTACAGCACACAGACATAAGAGAAGAACATGCTATAAAATTTAAGCGGAAAAGTTAAAGACGCTACGCCCTAGACAGAATTAGCTATGTGTGGTAGACTATGGATAAGGCGCACGCCCTAAGCTTTTTCTTAATAGCCCTGGGCGTTTTGTTAGTCGTGCATCACCTAGTTTTTTGGCAAAGACCATTCGACTTGGCTGATATAATGCACCATGAATTCTTCGAGGCTATATTCTTTACCGCGGGCTTGACGCTCCTTATTGCTAAACACGCTTTCAAGAAGTGAGGAATCCAGTAAATGGAGTTTGTAATTTATGGTGGAACAATAATTACCATGAAAGATAACCAAGTGATCAGAGACGGAGCCATAGTTGTCGAAGATCGAACAATAGTTGACGTTGGAAAAACTAGCGAGCTATTGAGGAAATATCCAAGAGGTTACGAACGAATAGACGCTAGAGGCAAGGTGGTGATTCCCGGACTTATAAACACGCACCAACACGCTGCAATGAGCTTGTTAAGGGGCTACGCGGACGACTTGCCCTTGCAAGAGTGGCTCGAAGAATGGATTTGGCCAATAGAAGGATATATGACCGCACATGACATTTATGTTGGCGCACTATTGACAGCTGTAGAGTCTATTCTCGGCGGCACGACAACCGTTAACACTATGTACCATTATACGCCAGATGAAAACGAGGCAAAGGCTTTTGCTGATGTAGGTTTAAGAGCTGTTGTAGGACACGTATGTTTTTCATGGCGGAAAAAAGATGACAAGAAAGCCTTAGAAGACTTAGCTAAGAAATGGCATAGCAAGGCTGATGGACTGATACGAGTAAGCGTAGATCCCCATGCACCATACACTGTTGACCCAGAATACATGCGGGAGCTCAAAGCTTTATGCAGCGAGCTGAACGAAAAGTATGGTTCAGAAAAGGCACCAATAATCTGGCATATTCACGCGGCCGAAACCGGCGACGAACTGGAGAAAACTCGCAAAACCTTTAACGTAAACTTTAAAGGCGGCGTAATAGAGTACTTGGATTCGTTAGATGTTTTAGACGAACGAGTTATTGCAGCGCATTGTGTGGCTTTAACAGACAAAGACATAGCCATCATGAAACAGAGAGGCGTTAAAGCTTCCCACAACCCAATTTCAAATCTTAAGCTTGCTTCAGGCATAAGTCCGGTTCCTAAAATGCTTGAACAAGGCGTGACAGTTTCGCTTGGCACTGATAGCCCATGCTCCAATAATTCGGCGGACATGTTTGAGGTCATGAAAATTGCAGCTTTGCTTCACAAAGGAGTAAATAAAAATCCAACTTTGATGTCAGCGCCACAAGTTTTAAGCTTAGCAACCATTGAAGGGGCAAAGGCTCTTTCATGGGATTCAGAGATAGGCTCAATAGAAGCGGGCAAAAAGGCAGACCTAACCATAATAGATTTCGCCAGACCGCACCTATGCCCAGTCCACAACGAGGTAAGCCACATGGTATATGCAGCGAAAGCCGCAGATGTTGAAACAGTTATGGTGAACGGAAAAATAATTGTTGAGAATAGGTGGCCAACAACCGTGAGTTTGGAGGAAGTCATGGAGATGGCTGAGAAAGCCAAAACCAGCCTCTTAGAACGCCTCAAGCGCAATATTAAATAGTCAAGTCAAAGAATTGCATGTGGAAGTGTGTCACTTTGGTGTGTTCCAAAGTTAAGGATGAAAGCTTGGCTCAAAAGGGCTTTTTGCAGATAGAATGGGCTTCAAAGCACATGCCTGTATTAAACCGAATCAAGAAAAAGTTCAGCCGAGAAAAAACCTTTGAGAACGTGACGCTTGGCGCATGTCTCCACGTTACAAAGGAAACTGCTGTCCTAGTGGACGCTTTCCTTGCCGGTGGAGCAAACGTCGCATTATGCGGCTCTAATCCTCTTTCAACACAAGACGAGGTTGCAGCAGCCTTAGCCCAGCTTGGCGTCCACGTTTTTGCCTGGCGTGGACAAACCACGGAAGAATATTACTGGTGCATTGAAAGAGTTATAGATCATAAGCCCCTAATAACCTTGGATGATGGAGCAGATCTTGTAAGCACAATACACAGCAAAAGAACAGACGCCCTACCAAACGTGAAAGGAGGCACTGAAGAGACAACAACTGGGGTTTTAAGGCTTAAAGCCATGGAGAGAAACGGTGCCCTTAAATATGCCATAATAGCGGTTAATGACGCGTACACGAAATATCTTTTTGACAACCGTTATGGAACAGGCCAAAGCACCATAGACGGCATCTTAAG
This sequence comes from Candidatus Bathyarchaeota archaeon, assembly GCA_018396705.1. Classification (NCBI taxonomy): domain Archaea; kingdom Thermoproteati; phylum Candidatus Bathyarchaeota; species Candidatus Bathyarchaeota archaeon. The sequence continues at coordinate 277,992 of JAGTQZ010000004.1, read as the reverse complement.
AGCTACAAACATCCTGCTAGCTGGGAAAAACTTTGTTGTGTGCGGTTATGGCTGGTGTGGAAGAGGCATAGCACACAGAGCCAGAGGCATGGGTGCCAACGTAATTGTCACGGAAACCAACCCGTTAAGGGCGCTTGAAGCTGTCATGGATGGTTTCCAAGTCATGCCCATGGGCGAAGCTGCAAAAGTAGGCGAAATCTTCGTCACGGCAACAGGTGATATAAACGTTATTCGAAAAGAGCACATGCAGAAAATGCGAGACGGAGCCATTCTCGCCAACAGCGGCCACTTTAACGTGGAAATAAACCTAAAAGACCTTGAAGAATTTGCGGCATCAAAACGGCTCATAAGGCAGAACCTTGAGGAATATAGATTAAAAGACGGAAGAAAACTCTACCTTCTGGCAGAGGGTAGACTTGTAAACCTCGCTGCTGCAGAGGGACATCCATCAGAAGTTATGGACATGTCTTTTGCAAACCAAGCTTTATGTGTTGAATACTTGATAAAGTCTGAAAAGATGCCGCCGAAAGTCTACCAAGTGCCAAAAGAAATCGACGAAACAGTTGCTAAACTTAAACTTGAAGCCATGGGTGTAAAAATAGACACGTTGACGGAAGAGCAGAAAAAATACCTATCCACATGGGAGTTAGGAACAATATAACGAAAAACATGGTAAAGTTTTTAAATATACAAATGATAAAACATTAGGCTTGAAAAATTAAAAGGTGATGTAAAGTTGGTTAGTAAAGATCAGGCGATTGGTGGTGTAATATTTGCGGTCTGTGTCATCATAGGTATATTATACACCGTCGGATTATTTTATGTGGGCGGAAATCCCTTTGAATGGAAGCTATCATTCACGCTAATTGCGATACCAGTGTTCATTGCGTTCATTGCAGTTATGGCCATCGGTGCTTGGATCGGCTGGACTATGGCAACAACACCCCCACCAAAACCAATAGAGGAAATTACAAGCGAACTTGAAGAGAAGAAGGAGGAAACCGCTGAAGCAGAGGTAAAAGAAGTGGAAAAAACAGATACAGCCGCCGCAGAAACGAAAGAAGAAGAGAAAAAAACCGAAAAAAAGGCTAAAAAAGAAAAATAAGCTCCTATAAGCCTAATAATCTGAAGATAAAATGTAACGCAATGTTCACGGCCATTGCTATAGCCACTACCACTATTATTGCTTTTAGGGAAGCTGGAATAAGGGAAGCTTCCTCCCCTTTAGGCTGAATTTCATATGATTTTATCTCCTGAGTTTCAGTGTCTATGTGGATTATTGCTGTGAATTTGTTCAATTCTACTTCAACGGTGTAGATTCCCTCCTCCAGCGACGCTTTTTTTGGTTTCAAGCTTCCTTTGTAGCCTATCCGCTTAAGGAAGCCCGCGGCTACTGATGTAACAGATTCAGCGTTCAATCTCCTAAATTGGGTTGCGGCTGAAGCGACTACTCCTGGAGACTTTTTCTGTAGAGCCGTTTCCAACAGTTTGTTCTCCCTACAATTTTTAAGAGGTGTATAAACACTTTAAAAGGAGATGCGTGTATCATGAGCAACCGACCTATGCAGTTACGCCTTTAAGCATGCACTGGACTATTTTAGGGCAAATTATACACTCTTCTGGAATCCACTCTCTTGAGGAGCGTTCGCTTAAATATCCAAAGTGATGTTTGCAGTTGGGCGTTTCCAAAGAAGTTTGTTGAATCTCTTTTACAGTTTCCAATTCTGGTTTAGACGCAGGTTTTCTAACATCTTTTTCTTCAATTGGCAAAGGCTTCGATTCAAAGAAAGTTGCCGGAGAACCACTTTTCTCCATGGTTATTTCTGTAAGGCAGTATGGGCAAGCCTCGTAAAACACTGGGGTTCCAGAGCTTAAATTTTCAACTTTTAACGGCTTTGAGAATGTTTTTCCACACATCAAATTTTGGCAAATATGTCTTTGGATTTCAAGAGAATATTCCTTTTTCTGTCTCGTAGTTTTCCCCCAAAAATTAGATTAAATTCCAAAGTTTATAGTATTGATGAATCTAAAATCTTTATTAAGAATATAGTCGCTTGAAAAACATTAAGGAGCGGCTAGCTTTTTGAAGTCTTCAATTCCTTCAGCATAGCCGGAAGCAATGAGGATGTCTCCCGCTTGGATTTTGGTTTCAGGTTTCGGTCTGATGCATCTGTCACCTCTTTTTATGACGAGAATCCATATGCCGGTTTCTTCGGGAATTTTGGCGTCCTTCAACGCCTTGTTCGTTAATGGAGAGTTTTCTGTCACCTGCACGTGTGTTATGGTTTCTTCAGCTTCTTCTATGGCCAGTTTTAAAACTGGATGAGGTTCTAATCCTCTTAGAACCACCTCGGCTATTTGTGCAGCAGCATCAGCTATTTTTTCTGTTGCAACCCCAAGCCTTACTAAGCCTAGGAAGCCTTTTGCTTCTTCTTTTCTGAATCCGCTTGTGAGAACTTGTAGCTCAAATTCCGTATGCAGTTTGTCCATGTATTCCTCAAGTTTTTGCACTTCTTCAGCAAGCTCCCTGCTGTTTAAAAGAAGCGCCGAGTAAGCTAAGTCGATCATGAGTTCCGACGTGTCTTTAAGCTCTACGAAACGTTTGACTATTTCCTCAAACTTTTTAAGACTTTTTCCAGACATGTTCCTAGCCCTCAACTTTGTCAAGTTTCCCTTCGCAGAGTCCCTTAAGCTCTTTTAATCCTTCAGAGGTTCCTCTGGCAATTAAAACATCACCCGTGCGGATTTTCTCTTCTTTCTTCGGGTTGATTATCCAGTCTTTTTCTCTGTAAATGGCGATTATATCTACACCCATTCTTGGGGCGAGTTCAAGTTCACCTATTTCTTTCCCAGCGAGGACGGACCTTTCTTGTACCTTAACTTTTATGAGACGCTCTTCAACTCTTTCGAAGATCTCGCTTACAATAGGATGGACGCCTATATTTTGGGTCACTATGGCAGCTATGTCAGCGGCAGCATCTGAAATCTTGTCCGTTGCGGACGCTACTTTCGAAACGCCCACTAGTGCTTCAGCATCTTCAGCGTCTCGGGCAGCTATCATCGTCGTCATTTCCAGTTGATAGGCTAAAGTGTCTATACGTTTCTCAAGCTCTAAAACGTCCTCGGCAAGCTCCTTGTCGTTAAAGAGGGCTGCGGAATATGCCAAGTCAATCATTAGTTCAGATAAGTCTTTCATCTCTCGGAGAAGTTCTCTAACTGGTATTGGTTTGTACTCTATTTTTTCGAATGATTGCATAGCCTTTGAAGCGCTCCAACAAAATATTAGACATCAAAATATTTTAACCCTTATCCTAGAAGGGCTGGATCCACACCCAAGTCCAGAAAGTTAAGGCGACAAACAGGGAGATCGTTGTCAAGGTGTCGGCCAAAGAGCTTTCAATTGGGATTTCAAAATTATCTGGATCTAAACCCTTCTGGTATGTTATGATTGCCACAGAATAAGAAACTAAAATTATTAGTGCAGCAGCCAATACATTAACTGTAAACAAAAGTAGAGAAAACTTTGCAATTTTCACGAGTGAGAGCGTCCCCCTTATAGCTAGGGCTAAAATGGAGTAGGCAAAATACATTACTAGAGAGGCTGCCCAAGCACCGGATACCTCTGTCAAATGATTCTTTATTGAGGAGAACGACGCCTTCAAAGTACCAAGAGCAAGTTTTGTAGTGGCAGTTGAACCTACGACAGAGCCTACATCTCCTATAGTATCTATTAAGGCTGGATAAACCACGTAGACTGGATAAGCCTCATAAACCTCGTGTTTTTCGCGTATAAGCTCGTCAACTCTTCCTAAAACTGTTCCAGCAACGTTGATTATAAATGAAACTATTAGGAGGGTTAGTAGGGATTCCTTCAAAGTTTTGGTGAATTCTGGTTCTTGTATGTTTCTAGCAAGAATATAGAGTGACGTAAAGAGTAAAGCTAAGCTCGACGCAAAAAGGAAGTATAAAAATGAGCTGCGCATAACATGTAGATTGAGTACAGAAACGTAAATGACAGTGATTAAGAGATCTGAAATGGTGGATTCCACGGGATACAAAATTATGTCTGGATCTAACCCATGCTTGAAGGATAAGAAGGAGACAGTTAAGGTCAGCGGAGAAATAACAACCAAAGCAAGAGCCATTGTTGCCATAAGCACGTTAACCATGTCCCATAACTCACTTGTAAACATACCAAAATATATAGCTCTAAAGAGCACCGCCACCAAGCCCATTAATAAACTTGCTTCGAAAGTTAGGAAGACTATTGCTTGAAAAAGCAGATAGAAACTTTTGGTGTTTCCAAAAAAGCGAGGCTGAACAGTGCCAAGATGAAGGGCTGTGCTTAACCTTCCGCAAAACAATCCACCTATGACCCCCCTTGCACTTAATATTGGAGGGTAAATCACCACGGCCCAAGGAAGCCGCTGAAAAAGCCCAGAATAATATGCGACAAGGGTTCCAGCCACTATACCGAAGACATTGAATGCGTAAGCCATCAGCGACTGCTTCAAGGTTTTGGCAAACCCCAGCCTAATGTCCGGAGCCATAAGCCTAAAATCCTCCATTAAAGCGTTGAAAAATCAAAAGAAGGATTCAACGCTAATAAAACCAGTTTAAGAAGCAAAATTCTACAAAACTTGATGGTTGGATAGGGCGGTTTGGTGTGGAACATTAGTAAAGTAGTGTTGTTTCCGTATTTTTGCATGGCATTGGCTGACTTCATCATTTTCGCCTTCCAGGCCTTGTAGGCTTTCTTCCATGTTCCATAGGCACTCCTTCAGAGGAGCGTTTCCAAGCCCGTCTTTAAACTTCACCTTTTTATCGCTCCTAAACCATGAAATGGTTGCGGAACACCTTAATTAATTTTTCATTCATATTCAAGATTCATAACCGTTTTAATTACTGAAACTCAAATTTTTAATAAACACTGAAGTGTTGTGGTGAAGGTGTACGCTGTTTGGATAAAAGTTGACGAAACATTGCCTTGGATTGAGTTAAAGGGCACATACCAGTCGAGAAGGGAAGCCCGAAAAGCTGCAAAGGAATTTCTTAAGACGCTTAAAGTGAAAATAGTTAAAGTTAACAGTAAACGTAAATCAATGAGAGCCGTGGTTATGGTGAAACAATAATGATTTACGTGTGTATCTTCGCCTTTTGAAGAGCTATCTAGCTTCTGTTTTGAGTTGTGAATAGCATGTGACGCATTTACAAGCGTCAAGCGTTGGAAGGTCTTCCTGATGAAGTCTGCAAATGACCTTTTCATATCTTATCGTGGCGCATATCTCACATAGTTTTTCTATAATGCTTTCTGGCGTGGCTTCTTCTCTTGCGATGGCTTCAGCAAGACCTGAGATCATTTTCATTGCTTCTGGCGATTGTTCTATTTCGCGGGTTAACGTTGCGCCCCTCTCACCTTTAAAATATTGAGTTATGGCGGCGGGGGTTAACTCCATCTTTTCAGAAGCATCTATCTTGCGCATGTTATGCTTTTCTATGAGTTCTTTAGTTACAAGCACTCTTATTGCTGGTAAAAGGTATTTTACGACCACGACACATGGAGGTTTCATTTTGTTCCCCACTTATTTTTAGCGGTAAGTTTATATATTTTTAACGGTGTTAAATTTTGTTTAACGGTGTTAAAATGTCTGGAAAGCCCAACGAAATACACTTAGTAGAACTGGAAAAACTACACCAACATGAAGAAATAGACCCGGAATATCTTAAGGAATTAATCAAACACATAGCTTCAAAAGCAGTCTTAGAATACGCAATAGTCGCTGACGAAAAAACAAACGTTATCCTTGACGGTGAGCACCGCTATAATGCTTTAAAAAACCTTGGATGTAAAATGGTGCCTGTAGTTTACGTAGATTATGAATCGCCAGACATTGAAGTTGAAACATGGAAGAATAATTATAACTTAACAAAGCGCGATATAATAGAAGCTGCCTTAGCAGGTAAAAGATTTCCACCAAAAACAACACGACACATGATAAAAAACGAAGGCGTTTCAGTACATATATCATCCATCGGAAAAAGAGTAAACGTTCCACTAGAAATCTTGAAAAGCGAACTTAAATTTATCCCGCTAGGAACCGTAAAAACAGCCATGCATACCGATTTAAAGGATGTTTTGCAGCTTTACACAAAATTCTTGACAACAGAAAACGTTGACACGCCACTGATCCTAGACAAAAAAACAAAAGTCTTGCTCTACGGTTATGAAACTTTCCAAGCATTAGACTTACTCTCAGCTGAAAAAGCGCCAGCATTAAGCGTTGACATCAACAAAGTAGAAGTAAAAACTTTAAACCCGCAACTTGAAACCATAACAAAAGAGGCGATTTTAGAGGCAGGTCTTAAAGGAAAAAAACTGCCATCTAAAAGTTTTACTCTTTTAACTGAGCAAGTCAAAATAAATGTTCCCTTGAAAAAACTGCTTAAAGCGGAAAAGCCGAACAAAAAAGTCTTTAATGTTTATAATGGCAGCTTAGAACTGCTTTATGAAAGTTGGCCAACACCGTTAGTCAAGCTAAATTCCCTTTCAACCAGCGATAGAAACGTTTGGGCAAAACTTGAATGCTTCAACCCTTTCAGCAACAGCGTTAAAGATAGGATAGCTTGGTACATGATTAAGGAATCTATAGAGAGAGGAGAGCTTAAACAATTTTTGTATGAAGCAACATCAACAAATACCGGAATAGCCCTAACCTCAATAGCAAATATTCTCGGAGCTAAAGCAAGACTTTACATCCCAATGACAGTACAAAAGGTAAGCGACATCTACCTAAAAGTCCTAGGAGCCGAGGTTGTCAGACTACCGGTTGGATTAACCGTAGAGGCTATAGGGCAAGTAGATTCAGAGGCAAAAGTTCATGGAGCTGCACACTTAAATCAGTTTGAAAACGACGCTAATCTTAAGGCGCACCTCAAACACACGGCAAGAGAAATAGACCAGCAATTAATAAGCCTAGGCCTAAAGCCCTCGTGCATTATCGGAGGTGTAGGAACCTCTGGCCATATGAGCGCCATATCCATCTACTTCAGAGCCAAATATGGAGACAACATCAAGATAGTCGGTGTACAACCAGCACCAAACGAAGTAATTCCTGGAATAAGAAGGGTGGAAACAGGCATGAAATGGATACATTGGACACGCTTCGACGAGATAATAGACGTAAAAAAGTCAGAAGCCATAGAGGCTGCGATAAAAATCGCAAGAAAAGAAGGCCTTTTAATAGGACTAAGCTCAGGCGCAGTTGCTCACGCCTTCGAAAAAATAGCCGAAGAAAAAGGAGTATATGTCTTAGTTTTCCCAGACAGCGGATATAAATATGCAGAACAGTTTGAAAAATACTTAAGCGCACAGCAGAAGAGCAGATAGTTGCCCCTCCAACTTATGATGTAAATTTTCAGATAGATGGAAGAGTTAAAAGAATTTTCCAAGCTTTAGTTTATTGAATTCTGATGCACCGATAATCAGTATAACACTGAGTTCCCCGCCTATATTCAAGTAGGCGTTGAAACATTTAATGCAGGGTTGCTCTCAGAAAAATATAAAGGTTAGAATGAGGAATCTTGCTACTTCTTTGAGGGTTGATGTGAATTGGAAAAACACTCTCATGATATAGTCATCGTTGGTGCGGGCTTAGCTGGTATGAGGGCTGCGGTGGCAGCTGCAGAATACAGTGACAAACTAGACATTGCGGTCATTTCTAAGCTTCACCCATTAAGGTCACATTCTGTCTGCGCTCAAGGCGGGACTGCTGCCGTAATGCGGGAGAAGGATTCATTTGATTTACATGCTTTTGACACGGTGAAGGGTGCTGACTACTTAGCTGACCAAGACGTTGTTGAATTCTTTGTTAGACAAGCGCCAAAAGAACTAATCCTCATGGAGCATTGGGGATGCCCATGGAGTCGCACGCCTGACGGCAAAATAGACCAACGGCCTTTCGGCGGCCACTCTTATCCAAGAGCTTGTTACGCAGCTGATATGACAGGCTTTCATGAAATGCATGCACTTTACGGTAAGGCTGTAACTTATCCAAACGTAAAGTTTTACGACGAATGGTTTGCAACGTCCCTCATAGTTGAAGATTACACTGTGGTTGGCTTAACGGCAATAGAGCTTAAAACTGGGGAAATGCATGCTTTTCAAGCAAAAGCTGTTATTATGGCGACAGGCGGTCATGAACGCATTTACGAGTTTACAACATTCTCCCACACCACAACAGGTGATGGGATGGCTATGGCCTACCGTGTTGGTGCACCGCTGGAGGACATGGAGTTCGTCCAGTTCCACCCAACGGGACTTGTACCTTCAGGTGTCTTAATAACAGAGGGCGCCCGAGGCGAAGGCGGCTACTTGATAAACGCTCAAGGTGAGCGTTTCATGAAGCGATATGCGCCAGCAATGATGGAGGTGGCTCCTCGGGATGTGGTTGCAAGGGCTGAACAGACGGAAATCCTTGAGGGAAGAGGCTTTCAAGGGCCTCACGGACCATATATCGCTTTGGACCTCAGACATTTAGGTGAGGAAAAAATCAACGAGAAGCTGCCTTTGATACGTGAGGTAGCTATAAAACTTGGAGGAGTTGACCCCGTTAAAGAGCTTATCCCAATTCGTCCAGCAGCTCACTACTCCATGGGTGGAATAAAGGCCAACATTAGAACAGAAACTCCAATTAGAGGATTGTACACGGCTGGGGAATGCTCATGTTTAAGTCTGCATGGCGCGAATAGGCTTGGATCCAACTCAACAGCTGAATGTCTCGTTTTTGGAGCGGTTGCTGGTGAAGGAGCAGCAAAATATGCTGCGTCCGCGAGTTTCCGTGAATTTCCAATGGAGAAGGCTCTTGCCGAGGAGAAACGAGTTTACGATGGGATCCTTGGAAGCGAGGGCAGTGAAAGAGTCCCACAATTGAGGGATGAATTGCGGAGGCTTATGAACAACAAGGTTTGGATTTTCCGCACGGGCGAAGAGCTTAAAAGCGCTCTTAAGGAGGTTAAAATGCTTAAGGAACGATTTAAACACATAAAAGTTGAGGATAAAGGGAAAATCTTTAATACCGGTTTTACAGCAGCCCTTCAACTTGACTTTATGTTAGACCTAGCTGAGGTAACGGTAATAAGTGCTTTGGCAAGAACGGAATCCCGCGGTGCTCATACAAGGCTTGACTATCCGAAAAGAGACGATGAAAAATGGCTTGCCCACACATTAGCATATTACACAGTGGACGGCCCGAGGCTTGAATATATCCCAGTGACCATTACGAAGTGGCAACCCGCCGCCCGGAAATATTAGATTAGGAGGGGACACACTATGAACAGTGGAGTTGAAAAAGTTGTTGAATTCCGAATTCGCCGCTATGATCCAGACGCCAAAAGAAGCTACATTTCCACCTATAAAGTGCCAATCTACCGTGGAACAACAGTCCTTGACGCGCTCAACTATATCAAGGAGAATTTGGATGAAACTTTAACTTTTAGACACTCGTGCAGAATGGGAATTTGCGGAAGCTGCGCCGTAAACGTCAACGGTAAGCCCATGCTGGCATGCTACACGCAAGTATTGGACTTAAACGTTGATACCGTGACTGTTGAACCACTGTCAAACCTTCCAGTTATAAGAGACTTAGTTGTGGATATTCAGCCCTTCTTCCAAAAACTTAGAAAAATCAAAACAACACTTATTAAGCCACCAGAAGCCTTCAAAAAACCAGAAGAGTTCTTCCAGTCTCCGGAAGACCTTAAAAAATACTGGGATTTAACGCTCTGCACTAAATGTTCAGCTTGCTATTCTGCTTGCCCAGCAGCCATAGATGAAAAGTTCCTCGGCCCCTCGGCGTTAACGGCCAACTACAGGTTTATCGCCGATTCAAGAGATGAAGGCTTGGATGAGAGGCTTAAGGTTATGGCTGACAACGTTTGGCTCTGTACTTCATGCAATTCATGCACACTTTTCTGTCCAAAACTTGTCAATTGCGCAAACTCTGTGATTGAAGATCGCAGCCTCCTTATTGAAACGGGAACTCTTCCGAGAACGGTTAAGGATGTTCTAGAAAGCGTTATGAAATACTATAACCCTATGGGAACTCACCAGAGCAAAAGAATGGCATGGGCTGAAGGCTTAAACGTTAAAGTGTACCCAAATGTGACTAAGGCTGATATACTCTACTTCGTCTGCTGCTCAACAGCCTATGATATACGAAACCGTGAAGTCGCCAGAGCCATGGCAACAATGCTTGACAAGCTAAGCATCGACTATGCAACTTTAGGCGAAGAAGAATGGTGCTGTGGAGACCACATCCTACGCATGGGCGAGAAAGGCTTATTTGAAATGCTCGCAGAGCATAACGCAGCTATTTTCCAGAAGTTTAACGCGAACACCATTTTAACAGTTTCACCCCACTGCTACAACACATTCAAAAACGACAAGCCCTACAAGGACTTGGGATTAAACGTCCAACATTACACACAGTTTTTGGCTGAAGCCATAGACAAAGGCAAGCTTAAACCATCAAAACCGTATCCAAAGCGGGTTGCCTATCATGACCCATGCTTCCTTGGAAAACGCAACCAAATCTACGAAGAACCAAGGCACATACTCCAGTCGATAAGCGGCCTAGAACTTGTCGAAATGAAACGTACAAGAGAAGCAAGCTTCTGCTGCGGCGGTGGAGCGGGCAGAGTGTGGACAGAGGAAGCTGAACCGGAAAAAAGACCATGTGTGAACCGTGTCAAAGAAGCCTTAGAGCTTGGCGCAGAAGTCTTAGCGGTGGCATGCCCATTCTGCATAACAACTCTTGAAGATGCTGTAAAAGTTCTGGAAGTAGAAGGCAAAATAATCATCAAAGACATTCTTGAAATCTTAAAAGAAACTCTGTAGAAGTTTCCTTTCTCTCTCTCCCTCTTTTTAACATCTACACCTGTTAGCCATGTGGCAATGGCACTTTGTTTCTTCGATTGAAAGAGTTAAGTCTATCAAGATTTCTTCGAGCTCTCTTGCAAAGCTTTGTTCGCCTTTAGCCTTCACCTCGGCAAGAAGCTTTTCCGCTTCCGCTTTTAAGGCCGAGGGGTCTTCATCCCAGCCTTCCAGGAACCGTTTATATTTGGCTTTAAAGGCCTCAATTGTTTCCTTCATAGTTTATTCCGCTCAACCAAGAAGCTAATAACCATCATAGATAAACTTTTCCGTTCCATTCAAGCGTCGCCTCTAACTATTGTTAGTTTAATGTTTCGAGATTTTGAAAGCTAATAGATACATTAATATATTAACTGCATAGAGTTATTTTATTCTCGTTGAAACAAATGGAGGAAAATTGGATTGTATGGCTATGCTGGCAGAGTTCTCCACGTAGATTTGACAACAGGAAAAACACGCATTGAACCACTAAACGAGGATTATGCTAAAAAATACATTGGCGGCATAGGCCTTGGAATGCGATTATGGCTTGATCATTCAAAGGCGGGCGTCGACCCCTTCAGTCCAGAAAACCCACTGGTCTTGACAACCGGGCCGACTTCCGGCACTGTTTGGCCTACGGGCGGTAACGGCCATGCTTTTGTATCTAAGTCCCCGCAAAGCTACGGTATAGCTGAAGCCAAGTCTCATGGCAGTTTTGGCACCGAGCTCAAACGGGCTGGATATGATGCCGTTATTTTCCATGGGAAAGCTGAAAGGCCCGTTTATGTTTGGATTGACGATGATTCCATCCAAATTTTAGATGCTGCTCATCTATGGGGTAAATCGCCAGCCGAAACGGAAGACATAATTAAGGAAGAATTAGGCGACTACTATATTCGGGTGGCCGCCATTGGACCGGCCGGAGAAAAACTTGTAAGGATAGCATGTATAATCAACGAAAAGTCTAGGGCTGCTGGTAGATGCGGCTTAGGCGCAGTTATGGGCTCGAAGAATTTGAAGGCTATTGCTATCCGCGGGACAAAAGACGTGACAGTCGCAAAGCCTGATGAGTTTCTAGAATTTGTCAAAGAATTTCACGAAAGAATGAAGGGACCCGCTACAAAGAAGTATAGGACTTTGGGCACTCCGGAAAATGTTTTGGTACACAACGCCCTGCATTGCATGCCAACACGCAACTACAACAATGCACATTTTGAGGCTGCAGAGAAAGTGAGCGGCGAATACTTAAACGATAGATATGTAGCAAAGATCATAGGTTGCAGTTCGTGCGCCATGAGGTGTGAGCACGTCTGCGTTGTCAATGAGGGCCCATATAAAGGTGCCATGGCAAGGGTTGAGTATGAACCATTATGGGCTATGGGACCCTACTGTGGAGTTGACCGCCTCGATGCTATCATCAAGGGCAGCGAACTTTGCAACTATTATGGTATAGACTCTATCAGCGCCGGCGTAATTGTTGGCTTCGCCATGGACTGCTTTGAGAACGGCATCTTAACAATTAAAGATACAGATGGTATTGAAGCCAGTTTCGGCAACCATGAAGCCTTGGTGAAGCTTATTGAAAAAATCGGTAAAAGAGAGGGTATAGGCGACATTTTAGCGGAAGGCGTAAAGTTTGCCGCTGAGAAAATTGGCAAGGGCGCCGAGAAACTTGCCCAACACATTAAGGGCGTTGAAGTTACCGGTTATGACCTGCGCTGTTTGAAGACTGCTGCTTTAGGTTTCGCTGTGTCTTTCCGAGGCGCAGACCACAACAGACATGGGTCTTACGCCTTCGACGTGAAGGGCAAATTTAACAGGTTAAAGTACGAGAAGGGCAGGGCTAAAGCCGTTAAGGACATTGAAGATGTTTACACAGTTATTGACTCAATGATTATTTGCAAGTTCTCAAGAGGCACCTACTACAAGGAGTTCGAAGACCTAGCCAAGCTCTACACGCTTGTAACCGGTTGGGAAACAACACCTGAAGAAATGCGTTTGAAAGGCGAGCGGATAAACAACCTTGCCAGAGTCATCAACGTGCGGGAAGGCTTGGGCAGAAAGGACGACACACTTCCATGGAAAGTCATGAATGTACCGATTCCAGACGAAGGCCCATCAAAGGGCGCCTACGTCACCCAAGAAGAACTTGAATTAATGTTAGACGATTACTACGAGGCACGAGGTTGGACTAGGGATGGTGTACCAACACCCGAAAAACTCAAAGCCTTGGGCATGGACGACCTAATCCCAATTGTGGAGGCAAAGATCCAGAAAGCCTAGGAGGCATTATGAATGGTCAAGATTCATGAAAGAAAGTTTGTTTCAGTTGACCCGGACAAGTGTGTTGGCTGCCAAGTCTGCGAATACATTTGCGCTTGGAACAAGGAGAAAGCTTTCAATCCATTAAAATCCCGTATAAGGGTTGTTAGGCTTAACCCGCTTGTCAATGTTTCTATTACATGTAGGCTTTGCGAGGACCCGCCATGTGTAGCTGCTTGCCCTAGAGACGCGTTAACTCAGTCTGAGGAGAATGGCACAATACTGGTGGATGAGGACAAATGCAACGGCTGCGGATGGTGTATAGAAGCATGTGATTATGGAGCAATCATGCTTCATCCAGAAAAGAAAGTAGTTTTCGTCTGCGACCTCTGCAAAGATAAGCCCGATGGTCCTCAATGTGTCAAGTGGTGTCCAGAAGAAGCTTTGGACTTGGTTACGGCGGACGTGCTGGCCCAGAAGGCCCGAATAACAGCCACAAAGAAGCTCTTCCAAGAAGCATTAAAAACTTCGACGACACCATAAACATCACCTTCCTCTACCCATTCTTATTTTTCCGGATTTTAAATACATAATGAAGTTCTAGGGAAGAATGCTGAGCAAGAGGTTCACTATTTCTTCTTCTGAAGTTGCAATTTCCGTGGAAAGTTCTTCACCGAAGTCTGTTTGCTTTGGTTCTATTAGAAGGAGAGCTATCTTAGCTTTTGTTGTTTTTGCAAGATAATCGCAGAACACCCGTAATGGAAGTGCATGAGTTGAAATAGCCGAAAAAACTTTAAGATGTTCCGGTCTAACGAGGCGACATTCGCCAGGCTTCAAACCCATAACAGCGGCGTCTATAAGCAAGATATGAGTTGGATTAAAGTCCACTATTTGCTGGATATAACTCTCCGGAACGGTTTCACACTCGATCAAAAGAACTTCTTTGGAGACCCTTCCATAAAGATCGCGAACAATTTTCACTCCGATAAAATCGTCCATACGAATAGGATTTCCAACACCTGCTACAACAACTTTTTCGGCGTTTGAAAGCCATTCCTTCAACTTTTTCTTAATTGAGTATTTCATTGTCAAGTGGCAAACTCCAAAAGAAAGAAACTGGGAAAATGAAGTGTTTATCTTTGCACTTTTTTGATGAGCTTTCCTTCTCTGTCGTAGATTTCTATGGTTAGTGGCATTTGTCCAAAAGCGAAGTGGGTTGCGCAACCGAAACATGGATCGTAAGCCCTAAAAGCCATCTCCACCATGTTAAGCAAGCCTTGGTCAACTTTACCTCCGTGAATCAAACCCTTGGCAGCATTCCGCACAGACATATTAATTGAGGGTGCATTGTTAACTGTGGCCACAATCAAGTTGACGTCCTTAACCAGCGCATTCTCGTCCAAAACATAGTGGTGAATCAAAGTGCCCCTGCATGCTTCCACCACGCCAACGCCCTCGCCGGGTTTGCCAGGCTTGCTCCTCACATTAGCACTTGTAATCTCTGGATCCTTAACAAGCTCTAAAGCCCTCTCAGCTGCGTACAGAAGCTCAATAAGCCTAGCCCAGTGATAAGCCAGAGTGGAGTGCACTGGCTTGCCGCCCAAAGTCTTGTACATTCGTTCATATTCTGCTTGGGCTAGGGGTGTTGCCATGCCGTCTGCAGCATTGAGTCTTCCAAGGGGGCCGACACGGTAGATGCCACTTTCAGGTCCGTCCACAAAGCCTTTCCATCCAACCTTCTTAAGGTATGGAAGCTTCACATAAGTCCATGGCTCCACATGCTCAACAATATGCTCTAAATAGTTTTTAGCCTCAAACTTCACGAACTCTTTGCCGTTGGGATCTACGACGCGGATTTTACCGTCGTAAAAGTTCACCTTGTTGTGTTCGTCCACCAAGCCCATGTAATAGGTGCGCAGCGCGTAAACGTCGCTTTTAATCAACTCCACGTATTTGCTGTTTTCCAAGACAATATTATGGAGAAGTTTCAACGAAAGCTTTGCAAACTCGATAGAGGATTTCACCATCTTCTCAATTTCTTGTCTATTCTCTTCGTTTAGAGGTTTAGAAACCCCACCCGGCAGTCCGCAGACAGGGTGTGTTGCCTTTCCACCAATGAGTTCAGTTATCCGTTGGCCGTAAGCCCTATGCTTAATAACTTCTTTAGCAATCTCTAATCCAGCCTTCTCAATAACGCCTAAAATGTTGCGTTTCTCTGGTGGTGCATCCGGTCCGACAACGAAGTCTGGTCCACCTAGATAATAGAAGTGCAAAGTGTGGTCATAAATATAGTAGCCACAATACATGAGTTCCCTTAGTTTCTTGGCAGCGGAAGGTGGTTCAACATTGAAAGCAGCATCCAATGCTTTGGCGCTAGCCATGTGGTGTGCAACAGGACACACACCGCATATACGTGGCGTTATGATAGGCAAATCTTCGGCTTTGCGTCCAATGCAGAACTTTTCGAAGCCGCGGAGCTCTGGAATCTGCAAATAGGCGTTTTCAACTTCGCCCGCATCGTTTAGGAATATGGCTATTTTGCCATGACCTTCAAGTCTCGTGATTGGGTCTATGATAATTTCCTTCATTCGCGGATCACCTTCCTCCTCAAAATTGAGGCTGGTAAAGCATACATGTAGAAGGTTCCAACGGGATCTTTTATCTGGTCAATCAGCTTTTCAACCTCTTCCTCTGTGTACTTCTCCTTCTCCTCTTCTAGGCCAAGAATGGACGCTAAAGCGCTAATCATGGCAGCACCTTGCTCCGGAGCGTTTGGACAAGGCCCACCGCAACCAGTGCAAGGCATATCAGCCTTCAAGCATCTGGCGCCACATCCACCTCTTGTAGCAGGTCCCATGCAAATTATTCCCTGTTCCAATAGGCATCTTTCCGGATCCGGAATCTTTTCGTAGACGCGGTATATACGTGAGATTTTCTTATTTTCCTTCTTTTTGGGGCAATCATCGCACACAGACTTTAACGGTGCTAGTACCGAGCCTTTAGGCGGCAGGTCTCCTTTGGCTATAGCTTCCAATGCGAATATTGTTCGTTCAACTGCTGGGGGACAACCTGGAACATAATAGTCAACGTTCACCGTCTGGTCAAGAGTTCGCACAGTGTCGTAAAACTCTGGGATTTCCAGCACACCTTCTTTCACTTGCACTTTAGGCTGGGGAAAAACCCCATTTGGATTATGCGTTGAAAAGGTTTGAGTATAGACTTTTTCGAAGATTTCCTTCTTATTATGGAGGTTGGCCAGCCCAGGCACGCCACCGAGGTGAGCACATGCGCCATAGGCAACTAGAATCTTTGATTTTTGTCTAAGAAGCTTTGCCATGTGTTCTTGTTCGCTGTTACGGATTCCACCGTTAAAGAAGCACACGTCAATGTACTTGTCGGGCATACTTTCCACATCCTTATATTTGATGTCTATGGCAACAGGCCAGAATACTATATCGGCAATTTGCACCACGTCCAAGATTTTCTCGTTTATGTCTAGAACAGCGATTTCACATCCACCACAGCTTGCCGCCCAGTAAAAGGCGAACTTTAACTTCTGTTTTGCCATATCTCTCACCTACTTGATTAAGCCTAACAATTCGGTAGGCTTGACTCTAAGCTCGCCTAGGGCTAGCTCATCCGGCGAAAAGCCCATGGCTAACCCTAGAAGCTGCGGGTAATGGAGGACTGGCAGATTGAATTTTTCGTTAAAGGCTCTTTCAATTCTGGGCTGGTTTAGGTCGAACATGATGTGGCAGAAGGGGCAGATAGTTATAAGCGCTTGGGCACCAACCGCCCGTACATGTTCAAGCTTCTCCTTAGCCATCTGGAAAGGTACGTCTTCGTTAACGCCTATAACCGGGTTTCCACAGCATTCAGTTTCATCCATATAGTCTAAGCATTCAGCCCCAGTCAGTCTAATCAGCTCTTTGAGAGTTGTTGGATTTTCAGGGTCGTCTCGCCCTACATATCTGCGGGGTCTTAAAACGTGGCATCCACTGTGCTGGGCTACACGAATACCAGTTAAGGGTTTAACGACAGAATTCTTTATTTTCTCGAAACCAACGTCCTCAGAAAGCACGTAGAGTATATGCTTAACCTCAGTTGTGCCTTTAAATTCCATACCTATTTCTTTCAAGTATCCGTTAATTTTTTCCCGAAGCTTCTTGTCCTCCTTCAATAGTTTGTTGGTTTCGTTTAGACTACAGAAGCAGCCATTGCAAAGCGTCATTATCGGTAAGCCTGCTTTCTCAGCTATGCAAAGGTTTCTCGCAGCCAAAGTCAACATTAAATCATGGTTTATAACATCCATGGGATAGCCGCAACAGTTGTATTCGGGCATCTCCACAATTTCAACGCCAAGTTTTGCAAGCACTTTTCTTGCTGAAATCTCGTAGCTTGAAAGCCTATACGGGATCACACAACCCGGAAACAGCAAATATTTGGGGTTGCTCATTTACTCTCCACCCTTGCAATGGTTTGAACCTTTTCAATCAAGCTTGCGGAACCAGTAACCTCGAAAATTTTCATAACCTCGCTTACGTTAGGCTTGGGCAACGGCGGCAATCCCTGCTCAACACGCTTTTGAAGTCTTGATTCTGGAATTTCATAGACAAAGCCGCTCTTCATCAAATTCGTTGCCAACTCCTTATAAACAAGTGGCAGAATATTCTTTTCTGCTACTGCCATATTCCGTAGAACGCGAACTATGCCAGCTATTTCCACGCCTTGAGGGCAATGATCTACACATGTGAAGCATGAGGAGCAAAGCCACAAAGCCTTATCTAACAGAAGCCTATCCTTCAAGCCTAGCTGAACCATGCGGGCTATGCGACGCGGCCGATAAAATTCACTGAATCTGGCAATGGGGCAGTCAGCTGTGCACGTGCCACACTGGAAACACGCCATAATTTTTTCTGCGCCATGCATCCTGCTCATTTTATACTTGAATTTGGGATCAAGCTCTTCAGCTTTAATCACTGGTGGTGTATATTCGCGAACCACACTTTTTTCGCTCATTTCTTCGCCTCCATTTTCAACGGGTTTGGACCAAGCTTCTTGATTTGTTCAACCATGTCCCGAACTACGGCCGCGAATTTGTCTCCCTCACTAGCGGAGACCCACTCCAACCGCACACGTTCGGGTTCTATCCCAAAATCTTTAAGCACCTTCTTTAATAGCGTTACCCTTCGCAAAGCCTTAAAATTACCACTAAGATAGTGACAATCGGACGGTAGGTGGCAACCAGCCACCAGAACACCATCGGCGCCGTTTTTTAAGGCTTCAAGGATAAACGCTGGATCGACTCTACCGCTGCACATGACACGGATAATACGGATGTTCGGAGGATACTGAATTCGACTTACGCCAGCTAGGTCCGCGCCTGCATAAGAACACCAGTTGCAGAGGAAACCGACAATTTTCGGTTCGAAATCCTTTTGGACTTCGCTCATTTAGCCGCCACCTCCACCTCTCGCAGGACTGCCCTAACCTGGGCGAGGATTTCCTCCGTTGTAAAGTGACCGAGAACTATTGCCTTTGTTGGGCACGCGGTGCCACATGCGCCGCAGCCCTTACAAAGAGCTTCAATCACGTGTGCGACTACCTTTTCTTCCTTTTCTAGCATTTCAATCGCTCCGTAGGGACATAGAAATTCACAGATTCTACATCCACTACATAAATCTTCATTCACATTTGCCACGATTCCTTCCATTTCAAGAGCTTTCTTTGACAATATGGTAGCTGCCCGTGCCGCTGCAGCACACGCTTGAGAAATGCTTTCTTCAATATATTTTGGTGAGTGTGCCATTCCGCATAGGAAAACACCGTCCGTCTGGAAGTCAACTGGGCGAAGTTTCATGTGAGCTTCTAGGAAGAAGCCGTCCTTTGTCAATGGTACTTTGAGCATTTCGGCTACGCGCTTGTTATCTGGGTTCGGAATGGTTGCAACACTTAAAACAACAATGTCCGGTTCGATTTGGATTTCCTGCTTTAACACCGGTTCATAGAAGGAAACTTTCAGTTCGCCACCATCATTAGATACTTTTGGTTTTCTCTCATCCGAATAGTTTATGAAGAGCACGCCTTTGGCAGTGGCTTCCCGGTAATACTCCTCTTTGAATCCGTAGCTCCTAACATCCTTGTAGAGGACATAAACTTCAGCGTCAGGGTTTAACTCTTTGATTTTCAAAGCGTTTTTGATGGCTTGTCCACAGCATATCCGTGCACAGTTGGGGTGTTCCTCGTTTCTTGCGCCTACACATTGGATCATAACTACTTTTTTAGCGTTAAACTCGCCTTTGGCTATTTTCTCCTCCAACTCATGTTGGGTTAAGACGCGGGGATCCAGGCCATACAAGTATTCTTTGGGCTTGTATTCAACAGCACCCGTGGCAACGATAACCACACCGTGCTCGATCTGTTTTTCTTCACCGCTGCCTAGCCTAATCCTTGATTTGAAGTTGCCTACGAACCCGCTTACATCAACAACCTCAGCGCCTAGGTAAACGTGAATAAGCTTGTTTTCCATAACAGCCCTAACAAGTCTCCGCAAGTGCTCCTGCGGATCTTCACCCTCCAACAAGTAATAGATTTTCCGCAAGTGTCCACCAAGCTCTTTCTCGCGTTCAACAAGGTGAATTTCAAACCCTTGATTTGCCAACTCCAATGCTGCAGTCATTCCGGCTACGCCGCCACCTATAACAAGAGCTACCGGTGTAACGTTTACCGTAGGGTTCTTCAGAGGCTTAAGTAGTCTAGCCTTAGCAACAACCGAGCGGACAAGGTCTTTGGCTTTCTCCGTCGCCTTGTCTGGCTCATGCATGTGCACCCAGCTGCACTGGTCCCGGATGTTAGCCATCTCGAATAGATATGGATTTAAGCCTGCCTCGCGGACAGTTTCGCGGAAAAGCGGCTCATGTGTTCTGGGCGTGCATGAAGCTACCACAACACGGTTCAGGTTGTACTCCTTAATCTTCTCCTTGATCCGCTTTTGGGTGTCATCCGAGCAGGTGTAAAGGTTGTCTTCAGCATAGACAACATTTGGAAGAGTTTTAGCGTATTCCACAACCTCTGGAACCCGAACTATGCCGCCGATGTTTATGCCGCAGTGGCAAATAAAAACGCCTATGCGTGGTTCTTCTTGGCTCACGTCCCGTTCAGGAGGATACTCCTTAACGGCGACAAGCTTGCCCCTTTCCGTAGCGATTATCGCCATGGCTTTTGCCGCTGCGCCGCTTGCTTGGGCAACGCTTTCCGGAATGTCTTTGGGTGAGCTGAAAGCTCCGCAAACGAAAACCCCGGGCTTTGAAGTTTCCAATGGGGTAAATGTGTTTGTTTCACAGAACCGGTACTTGTTAAGTTTTATTCCCAAAGCTTCAGCCAATTTCTCCACGTTTTTGGGAGACTGCATTCCCGTGGAAAGCACAATCATGTCGAATTCTTCAATCCTCGGAGTTTCATCCTCGCCTACATAGTGGACGAATAGGTTTCCTGTTGCAGGATCCTCGGTTATGCTTGCAACCCTCGAACGCACAAAGCGTATGCCATACTCCTCTTGAGCGCGCTTATAATAAGCGTCAAATTCCTTGCCGTAAGCCCTTATGTCCATATAGAATATTGTACAGTCTAACTTTGTTGGAACATGTTCTTTAGCTATTATTGCCTCCTTAATGCTGTACATGCAGCAAGCAGCCGAACAATAAAGGTTTCCAAGCTGGGCATCACGAGAACCCACACACTGGACGAAGGCAAGTCTACGCGGAATCTCGCCATCCGAGGGCCTTAAAACAATTCCGCCATAAGGACCGGAAGCACTCAGTATGCGTTCAAACTCTATGCTTGTGACGACGTTTGCATACCTGCCATAACCATACTCGCTTTTGAGTCTTGCGTCGAAGGGTTCAAAGCCTGGCGCCAAGATCACTGCGCCGACTTTCAGGGTTATTTCGCTGTCCTTTTGGTCGTATTCGACGGCATTTGCCTTACAAACCTCTTGGCATGTTCTGCAGCCTATGCATTTTTCGCGGTCTATCTTATATCGTAGTGGAACCGCTTGTGGAAATTCAACATAGACGGCGCTTCTGTCCGTTAATCCCTTGTTGTAGGTGTCTATGGCTTCAACCGGACATTTTTGTGCGCATAGTCCGCAGCCGTTGCATTTATTCTCATTTATGTAGCGGCTTCTCTTTCGAATTTTTACTTCGAAATTTCCAGCTTCACCTCTTAAGCCAAGTACTTCGCTGTTCGTAATAAGCGAAATGTTAGGGTGCCTTCCAGCAGCCACAAGCTTAGGCGCCAAAATACACATGGAACAATCATTTGTCGGAAAAGTTTTGTCAAGCTGAGCCATAACGCCACCAATGCTCGGCGACTGATCCACCATGTACACTTTAAAGCCTGAATCAGCTAAGTCCAGAGCAGCTTGTATCCCAGCTACGCCGCCGCCGACAACAAGAACTGCACCAACCTTTTCATTCACCATTTTCAACGCACCTCCAAAGCCTTGTATAAGGGTGTGTAACCTTCAACCCTGTCAAGGGCGATCATGCCCTTACGCCTCATGTTTGTTATATGCCTCAAAACAGTGGATGGCTTTAATCCGAGGATTTGGGCAAGCTCCTTAACAGAGCGGGGTTTAATTCTCGTCAAGTAGTGAATTTTGTAGCGGATGAACTCCGCCTTGATAACGTCGTCCATTAAAGCGTCAAACTCTCCCTTCAATATTTTCTCGCCATAAGCGTTGGCAAAATCCGTGAGCTCCTCCTCCCTTCCTAGTAAAACGCGCAGTCTAAAGGCTGAAGCAGCCTCTTTCGCCGCCGTAAGATTGGCTGCAATTTCCTCCTTGTTCAGTGGTGAGCTCCCAAGCTTCCAAACTTCTTCAGAGAATTCTTTAGCATAATAGCTGAAGTCTTTATCCTCCAATGGTGAGACAAGAAGAAGCTTCAACCTTTCAGGTTCCAGCCCAGCCAGAGACAAAAGCTTACTCAATAGTTTAACCGCTAGCTTCGCATGAAGGTTTCCATCAACAAAGTGGCAGTCGGGAGGCTTACATCCCACAAGCATTACGCCTTCAGCTCCATTAGCAAAAGTCTCCAGAACAAGCGCTGGATCTATTCTTCCGACACACATGACTCTTATGATGTTAACGTTGTAGGGTATTCGCATTTCCTCCTCACAGAAAGCCCAGTTGCACATGAAACAAACAATTTTAGGTGGATTGGAGTTAGGGTTCATTCATCATCACCTCTCCAAGGCTGTTAAAACCATGCTTAGAATCTGCTCGTTGGAAAGCTTCTGCATGGATATAGCTCTTTCTGGGCAGCGCGCCGCGCATAGCCCGCAGCCCTTGCAAAGCTCCTCATTTACTTGGGCTACGCCTTTCACGTTCTTTTTGACAGCTCCTACTGGACAAACAACGGCACAAACGTTACAGCCTACACACTTGCCCTCGTCGACAACAGCCTTGTCACCCTCACAAAGCTCCATGCCCGCAAGACACTCGGCACACGGCCCGCATCCTAGACAACGATACGCCTCAAATCTTGCTTGGCGCTTTAATTTTTCAAGATACAATTTTGCCTCTTCAAAGCTTAGGTGAGGCTTCTCTATTGGGGCGTAGTATCTGCGTTCCTTCTTATCGAGCAGACGCCAATCTTTAACCCATGTTGTCTCCTCGATTTTCTTTTCATCCCTATTTTTTCGCAAGTCTTCACCCCGTAGATAACGATGTATGGAAACGGCTGCGCGTTTCCCAGCGCCCACAGCCTCAATGATGCTTGCTGGGCCTGTAGCAACGTCCCCGCCAGCAAAAACTCCAGGAATATTTGTTTCCAATGTTAACGGGTCAACTTGCAACGGTGGACCACGTTTATCTTTGCTTAAAAGCTCAGGCGGCAAAACTGATGTTTCAACTATTTGACCCAGTGCTGGGACGACCATGTCTACCTCATATCGGTGTTCCGAGAAGGCTATGGGAATAGGACGTCTCCTTCCACTTTCGTCAGGCTCGCCCAAGCGCATCCTCAAACATTCAACAGCCTTAACCTTTCCATTCTCGCCTATAATCTGTTTAGGCGCTACTAAGAAGTAGAATTTTATTCCATCTTTTTCAGCCAACTCCACTTCATGAGGAAGCGCCGGCATCTCCTCGCGAGATCGCCTATAAAGAATCATAACCTCTTTTGCGCCTAGCTTTTTGGCCGTTCTTGCAGCGTCGATGGCCGTGTTGCCTCCGCCTATGACTGCCACCCTTTCGCCTACGACTATTTCCTTTCCGAGGGCAATGGCCCTCAAAAAGTCCACGGCATTTATTACACCTTCTAAGTCTTCGCCGGGCACGTTTAACTTCATCCCAAGCTGTGTCCCAATAGCTAAAAAAATAGCCTTATACCCGTTCCTTTTCAGACTTTCAATGGTTATGTCTTTGCCGAATTCCACTCCAGTTTTGATTTCGACACCTATATCTTTTATGTAAGCAATTTCGTTTGCCACAACAAATTTTTCGAGGCGAAAGTCTGGTATGCAGTGACGCATCATGCCACCAGGCTCAGACATCCTCTCAAAAACAGTGACATAATAGCCCAACTTTGCGAGTTCATAGGCTGCGGCTAAACCCGCTGGACCAGCGCCGACTATGGCGACCTTTTCACTGTATTTTTTGGGAACTGGTTCGGCGATCACCCTTCCTTGTTCGCGTTCTATGTCAGCTACAAGTCTTTTCAAGGCGCGTATGGCTACTGCTTGGTCAAGGTTAACTCGTGCACAAGCATCTTCACATGGGCTGAAGCAAACCCTTCCGCAGATTGCTGGAAAGGGCATGTCACGCCTTATGACTTCAACGGCCTCTTTGAATTTGCCTCTTTGAATAAGGGCTACATAGGCTTGAACATTGACATGCGCTGGACATGCTGCTCTGCAAGGTGGTAATTTTCTAATTTCTTGTTGTGAAGATTTCTCCATCAAGGCTATCAGCCTTCTTAGAAGCTAATTTAAAGTTTGATTCCAATATATTAAGGCATTCAAATCAAGCCTGGCATAAATGTAGCTTAAAATTTTGACACAGAAAAAGAGGGGGAATTGGAGGGATTTTATTCACGTAATCTTCCCTCAAGTTTGCTAACCCACTTGTTGTATTCTCTAGAGCTTAGAAGACTCTTGAGTTCTTCTTCAAGCGTAAGCGAGTTTTTGGGTTTAATTTCAATGATCCAGCCTTCACCGTATGGATCCTCGTTAACTAAGTATGGCTTATCCTTCAATTTTTCATTAACCTTAACAATCTTGCCACTTACTGGCGCATATAAGTCAAACATAAACATCCAGGTTTCAGCCACACCGAAGGGTTCCATTTTGGCAATTTCTTTCCCCACAGGTTCAGTCATAATATTTGCTATGCCTTTAAGGTGTCTCTGAGCGTAGTCTGAAACACCCACACGGATGTTTCCTTCAGGTGTTATTTGTGCCCATGTATGTTTTGGCGTGTATAATAGTTGTTCCGGTATTGCCAGGAGCTCTTCACGTTTGGCGGCTGGAATTCCTTCAGCCCGCATGAGCTCCTCTAAGCGGAGTCTTATGGCTTCTGAGACGAACTCTGAAACGCTTCGGTAGCGTCCTGTTCTAAGGATTCTCTCGATTTCCTTTATTAGTTCTTGTCTTATGCTTACGGTTTTCCATTCAGACAT
Source organism: Candidatus Bathyarchaeota archaeon (assembly GCA_018396705.1). Lineage (NCBI taxonomy): Archaea > Thermoproteati > Candidatus Bathyarchaeota > Candidatus Bathyarchaeota archaeon. The sequence continues at coordinate 253,140 of JAGTQZ010000004.1, read as the reverse complement.
TTATTATCAACCTCCTTCACATCTGCGTGATATATAGAATAAAGCGAAAAATATATATCTAGCGTAAATAGAAAATATAGAATAAATAAATTCGCAAAAATAAATACCGTAAATAGAGGGAATAACTTGGAAATTAGAAAAGTTCAAAGAGTGGGGCATTCAACAATGACCGTTTCCCTACCAAACGACTGGGTTAAGGAACAGGGTATAAAACCAAAAGACATACTATTCATACTTCCTGAGAGGGACGGTTCACTAAAAATAATGCCGAGACATGTGGCTCAACGGGAAGAAGCCGACGAGTATGTGGTTAATGCTGATGCATGCGACGAACCCGGCATGCTCGAGAGGATAATTGTTGGAAGCTACATTCTTGGACGTGATGTTATTCGCGTGATCTCCGCAAACCGTATAGAAAAGAACCATGTGGACGAAGTGCGAAGGATAGTTCAAAAGCTCATAGGTCTCGGTATCCTAGAGGAAACTCCAAAAAGCATCCTACTCCAATGTTCCATAGACACCACGAAATTCAAACTTGACATGCTCATCCGACGACTCGCCCTAATAGCATCAACGATACTTTCTGAAGCCATGCAGGGCTTCAAAGAAAAGAAATATAGTCTTGTAGAAGAAGCCATAGCCAGAGAAGATGAAGCAGATAAAATATACTATTTAGCGGTGCGACTGCTCCTTTTGGCTCAAGCCAAGCCGGTTATAGCCGAAGAAGTCGGCATGTCAGATGTCATTTTCATACCGGCAGCAAGGCTTATATTGCAGTACCTAGAGTTGGTGGCAGATTACTCCGAAGATTTAGCGAAGGAAGTCCTAGAAATGGAGATTTACAGAAACATGCTACAAGAAAACATTGTTGACCAAATATTTCATATAAGTGACATGGCTCAAACAATCTTTCAAAAGTCAGTTGAATGCGTTTTCACGCGCGACTTGAAAGTAGCAAATCAACTTTTAGAAATGCTTAAAGTACTTGAAGTCGACTCAAACAGGCTTATGCGGGAGGCCCCGGAGATTCCCTATATAAGGTCGATTATTTCATGTTTGAGCAAAATCGCTGATAAAGGCGCAACAATTGCTGAAATAGCCGTAAACAGAGCCTTAGAGGATCCTAACAAGTTCATTGGCAACGTTGTTCGGGCAGTGAAACATTTTAGAACTTTGCCCTTAACCATAGGAAAGAAGTAAGCTTTCCAATGGTTACCTAAGTCAACGACTATTCCATCGCAGGCGCAAGAATAGAAAGCAACAAGCACTTGACCTCTGCCTCAAAAGTTTCTCTAAAGCTAAACTAGTCTTCAGTTAAACTTAAAACAAACAAAGTTAAATAGGATTAGGTAAATACTTTATTTAGGGAAGCTCCATGAGCGATGATTTTGATGAGGCTTTAAGAAATATAGACATCTTCTGCAAAGTTTTAGCTAAAAAACTAGTGAAAAGCCTCAAAGAGGAGGAAGACCTTGGCAAAGAAAACCCACTGGAACCTATTGAAAAGCTTTTGAAGAGAAAATATGTGTTTGAGGAAAAATTTGAAAGTGGCCCATCAGTTAAGCATTTCATCCCGCTTCCCCACATTGAAGAACCATTGATAGATGTTTTTGAAGATGAAAATTACATTAAGGTTTTAATGCAATGCCGCTGCAAGAGCCATAGAATAACTGTTAACAAAGCTGACGAGGGCTTGCAAATATGTGTGGAGAACATGTGCTGGAAGGTTGATCTCCCCGTTGAAGAATTACAAGTTGAAAACATGATTATGCGATGCAACAACAATGAAGCTTTAGAGGTTGAAATCCCAAAGATAAAAACAACAATTAACTACAGAAACTAAACTGATACGCCTTTCTGTCTAATCCTCCTTCGGCAAGCCTCTTCTTCGGCACACTTTATACAAGTATAAATGACGTCAAATTCACTTTTATTTGGATTTTCAGGGTTGACGATGAATACAAAACATTCATCTCCCTTCACAATGGTTCCACCACAACAGAAGCACTTATGTTCTTTGAGAGCGGTAATCTTCATAGTTCATCCTCAAAAGCTAATGTGCATATCGGCTTTTAACACTTTCTTGCAGAAAATGAGAAAACTAAGTTAATAACCTCTGCCAACTCAAATATGAAAAAGAAAAAGATCATGATGTGTAAATTTTTAGCGTATTTTCTCTAAAACTTTGTCAATTTTCACTTTATGAAAATCTAGGGCCAGCTCTTTTGGTTCCACTCCTAAGCTTAGGCTTAAAAGTTCAGCGTAATGAATTATTGGCAGATTGTATTCTTCCTTGTATGTAGCTTTTATTAGTGTTTGTCCAAGGTCTAGAGTTAAGAAGCAGAATGGACATAGAGTTGATATGCAGTCGGCTCCAGCGTTATAGGCATTTACAATTTTGTCTCTCGCTATGGCCAAGGCTACATCATCCGCATATCCTCTTAGGAGACCGCCGCAGCAACGCAGTTTGTTCTTATATGGTATGCTTTTAGCGCCTAAGGCTTCAATTAGAGTGTCAAATATGCGTGGACGCTCTGGATCGTCAAATCGCAATATTTCGCTTGGCCTCAGTAAGTGACACCCAGAGAACGCAGCCACCTTAAGGTTTTTTAGAGGTTTGACAACATTTTGTTTTAAGCGGTCTACGCCTACGTCGCCCATGAGCACTTGTAGGTAATGCTTAACCTCTTTCGTGCCTTTGAACTCTTTCCCGGCATTAGACAAAACTTTGTTTATTTTTTCGCGGAGTTTCGGCTTTTCTTTCAAGAGGCGGTTTGCTATAGTTAGGGATTCGAAGCATCCAGTGCATAATGTGACAATGTTTAGGTCCGCTTCTTCTGCTAGGCAAATGTTGTAAGCGGCTACCGCAAGGCTTGTTTCCAAGTCTATGGATTGAATTGGTGGTGGCGCACAGCACGTCATGCCATCTAAATCCACAAGTTGTATTCCAAGTTTTGTTAGAGCTTTCCTTGCCGCCAATTCATAGTGAGGTTGACGGGCAGGTATTGTGCAGCCTAAAAACAGGGCGTAACTTGTCATTTAGTTGCACCCTCCTTTTTGAATACGATTTTATCAAAGCCTGTTGCCGCCAGAATCTTTTTGAGAGCTTCTAGGCCTGTTGGTTTTATTGCTGGTAATCCGTATTCTGCTCTCTTCTTTTCCAAGAATTTTGAGATTGGGGCTAGACGGCCTTCGCTTATTAGGGCTGTTGCAAAATCCGTGTATATTGCTGGTGTATTGCCTTCTTGAATGGCTATGTTTCTTAAGGCATATATTACGTCTGCAATTTCAACTTTTTGAGGACATCGCTCTTGGCAGTTATAGCATGAGGCACAAAGCCAAATGGCATCGCCTTTAAGGATCTCGTCTCTCTGCCCAAGAAGGGCAAGTCTAAGTATTTGACGGGGGTTATAGCGTTCTGTTGTCCTCGCTACTGGGCAAGTGCTGGCACATGTGCCACATTGATAGCAATTGGTTATTGTCTCTCCCCCGAGTCTACCAGTTATTTCCCTTGCAAAGTCGAGAAGTTTTTCTTCAGCCACTTTGCTTCTCTCCTTAAGGTTTTGCGACGTTCCTAGGCAAACTGCAGTGGACCTAGTTTCTCCACTCTTTCAGTCATAGCTTTGGCTGCTTCAGCGAATTTGTCGCCCTCGACGAAGACCAAATTGAACATTTCAAGTCTTTCAGGTTCTATACCATAGGCTTGGAGCAGCATCTTCGCCATTTCCACTTTTTGTTTGGCCTTTTGGCTTCCAACCTCATAGTGGCATCCATCAGGCTTACAGCCAACCACCATAACGCCTTGGGCCCCAGCCTTGAAAGCTTCAAGTATGTGATGGACTTGGATTATGCCTGTGCATGGAACCCGCAGCACCCTAACGTTAGCTGGGTAACTCATCATAGCCATTCCAGAAGAATCCACAGCTGCATGGCCACATTCGGAACAGCTGAAGGCCAACACAAGCGGCTTTGAAGTGCCATTAACGGCTAACAGCGCTCTTATCTGGGCGGATATTTGGCTTGGCTTGAGGTGGCGAAGCTCTATGGCGCCAACTGGGCATGTGCCAACACATACACCGCAGCCCTCGCAGAGAAGCTCTGAAACCTTCGCAGCGAAGTGCCCTTCTCCCTTAGGCTCTAAGGTTATGGCGCCGTATGGGCATGTTACCGGACAGAATTGGCAGTTTCCACAATAGTCTTGATTAACAACTGCCACCCTCAAATCTTTAACAATTTTGCCGTTCATAAGAAACTTAGCAGCCTTCACAGCCGCCGAGTGGGCATGGAGTGAAGCCGTCGGCACGTCTTTCGGGAAGACCGAGCCTCCGCAGATGAAGATCCCTCTCCGCTTTGTTTCTGTGGGCCTAAGCTTGGCATTGTACTCCTTAAAGAAGCCGTCTTGGTCAAGCTCGATGCCTAAGATTTGAGCCAGCTCTTTCGCATCTTCGGATGGAACCATGGCCGTGGCTAAAACCACTAGGTCGGCTTCAAGTTCCAAAAGCCTTCGTAAAAGTTCGTCTTCTACCTCAACAATTAACGTGTTTGTGGCTGGATCATGAATTATTTCAGAAGGCCTCCCCTTGACAAATTTGACGCCCATTTCCCTGGCTTTTTCATAATAGTATTCGTGTTCCCGGCCTGTCGCACGGATGTCTATGTAGCATATGGTTAAATCTGTGTCTGGAAAAGCCTCTTTAATCATGGTGGCATGCTTCAATGAAATCATGCAGCAGATGCTCGAACAGTATGGATTCCAGCGGCGATCTCTTGAGCCAACGCACTGCACGAACACTACGCGTTTAGCTGGTTTTCCATCTGAAGGCCTAACGGGTACGCCGCCAGTTGGACCGAAGGCATCTAACATTCTCGCCAATTCTAGATGGGTTACCACGTCTGGGTATTCGCCATAATGATATTCTTTGATGACGCTTGGATCGTATTCACGGAAACCTGTGGCCACAATGATGCTGCCGACGTTAAGCGTCAAGTGTTCGGGTTTCTTGTCGAGGTTTATGGCTTTCGTTGGACAAACTTCAACGCATTTGGCGCACGCGTGGAATTTGCATGCTTTAGCGTCTATAACGTAGACCGGTGGGTATACAAGCGGTTTGTTTATGTAGATGGCTTTACGCTTCGAAAGTCTAGCGTTATACTCGTCTGGCGATTCAACCGGGCAGACGCTTGTGCAGAGGTCACACGCCACGCATTTCTTTTCATCCACGTAGCGAGGCCTACGTTCAACAGTCACCTTAAAGTTGCCCGGACCGCCCTCGACTTTCACGACTTTAGCGTTTGTTAAAATGTTTAGATTTGGGATTTCCGACAAGCCTGAACGGTAAACACACTTTCTTGAAGTTTGAGTCACAGCGGTAAGGCTTGCCGGAGACTGGATGCATATGGCGCAATCGTCTGTTGGGAAGAAACGCACGGCTTTGGCTGCTAAACCACCCAAAAATGGCTCTTTCTCAACAAGGTAAACTTGGAACCCCATTTCAGCCAAGTCTTCAGCTGCCTGCATTCCAGCGACTCCACCGCCTATTACAAGGACGGATTTTACGGATGGAAACTCAGCCTTATCTATCGGCTCCATCAGCTTAGCTTTTTCAATAGCTGCCAGAATCATTGCCTTAGCCTTCTCCGTAGCCTCTTTAGGCATGTCTCTGTGCGGCCATGCACAATGGTCTTTAATGTCTACAACCTCCACTAGGTGTGAGTTGAGTCCAGCTCTTTCAACGGCTTTTGAAATGGCTACCTCGCTTATTTTTGGAACAGTTTCCGCAACGACCACTCGGTTTATCTTCTTAGTTTTAACAGCGTCCACTATCGTTTGGAGGCCTTGACCTCTCCAGAACTCGCTCCCTCTAGCGACTAATGCAACCCCTGGGACGCTCTTCACAAAATTTGTCAGAGCCTCGAAGTCTAGGATTTTGGGAATTTGCCCACCACAGTCAGATAGAAAGACTCCAACTTTGGCTTCTTCCATAATTTTCACCTTCTTTTTTCTCCCTCCACTTTTACCTTTTGATTGTTCGGACGAGCTTTTTATCGCTACCATAAATCTCCACCTCCAAGGGCATTTGACCCAAGGCGAAGTGCGTTGCACATGCAAAACATGGATCATAAGCCCTAAAGGCCATCTCAATCATGTTTAATATGCCGTCTGTAACCTTGCCTCTCTTAATTAGGCCTTTAGCTGCGTCTCTAATTGACATGCATATGCCCGGCACGTTATGCGTAGTAGCCACGATCAAGTTGACTTTCTTGGCCAAAGCTTTCTCGTCTAACTGGTAATGGTGGATAAGCGTTCCGCGAGCAGCTTCAACTATGCCTACGCCTTCTCCAGGTTTGTCTGGTTTGTTGCGGACGTTTTTGCTTGTTATCTCCGGATCCGTTACCAACTCCAAAGCGCGTTCAGCAGCGTATAACAACTCAATTAATCTAGCCCAGTGGTAAGCCAATGTGTTATGGACCGGTTTTCCGCCTAAAGTAGCATACATTCGTTCATATTCTGCTTGGGCTAGGGGTGTTGCCATGCCGTCTGCAGCATTGAGTCTTCCAAGGGGGCCGACACGGTAGATGCCACTTTCAGGTCCGTCCACAAAGCCTTTCCATCCAACCTTCTTAAGGTATGGAAGCTTCACATAAGTCCATGGCTCCACACGTTCCTCTATAACGTCCAAGTATTCTTTAGGCGTGAATTTGACGAATTCCCGTCCGTTTGGATCTACCACACGTACCTTCCCATCGTAGAAGTTTACCTTGTTGTTTTTATCCACTAAACCCATATAGTAGGTTTTAAGCGTGTACGCTTCACTCTTAATTAAGTCCACGTAAGCTTTGTTTTTCAGCACTATGTCGTCAAAAAGTTTCAGTGAGAATTTGGCAAAATCAAGGAAACTTCGCACCATACGCTCAATTTCTCGACGCTCTTCTTCGGATATTGGTCTTGCAAAACCACCTGGAATACATGCACTTACCGGATGAGTTGCCTTTCCACCCAAGATTTCGGTTATCTTTTGACCATAAGCTCTATGCTTTATTACCTCCTTGCCAATTTCCAAGCCAGCCTTTTCAATAACGCCTATAACGTTACGCTTTTCTGGCGGTGCGTCCGGTCCTACAACAAAGTCTGGTCCGCCCAGATAGTAGAAATGTAATGTGTGGTCATAGAGGTAATAGCCACAGTACATGAGTTCGCGTAGTTTTTTAGCTGGTTCTGGTGGCTCCACGTTAAAAGCTGCGTCTAGGGCTTTGGCGCTTGCCATGTGATGGGCGACTGGACATACACCGCATATGCGGGGTGTTATTATGGGCAAGTCCTCGGCTCTGCGGCCTTCACAGAACTTTTCGAAGCCTCTGAGCTCTGGAACTTGGAAGTAAGCTTCGTCCACTTCACCTTCTTCATTTAGGAATATGGTTATTTTTCCGTGGCCTTCAAGCCTCGTTATTGGATTTATAACTATTTCCTTCATGGACGCATCACCCTCCTCCGCAAGATTGAGTTAGCCAAAGAATACTTGTAGAAAGTTCCAACGGGATCAACAACTTGTTCAATTACCTTGGGGTCTGTGGCTATAGAGGCGAAAGCGCTTATCATGGCTGCGCCTTGATCTGTTACACGAGGCGCTGGTCCACCACACCCGGTGCACGGTATATTCGCCTTCAAACATTGAGCACCGCATCCACCGCGGGTGGCGGGTCCCATACATATTACGCCCTGCTCCAAGAGGCATGTTTTGAAATCGTCTTCTATTTCATAGATCCGCTTTACTTGAGTGATTTTGCGGTCCTTCTTTTCTCTCGGGCACTCATCACAGATAGACTTGTTAAATAGTAGGTTTGCGCCTTTTGGCGGGAGTTTTCCGCTTAAAATGGCTTCTAAAGCATCGATAATTCTCGGGACTGGGGGTGGACAGCCAGAAATAAAGTAGTCCACGTCCACGGTTTGCGCCAATGTTTTTACGGTGTCATAGAACTCGGGAAGTTCAAGCTCGCCTTGCAGCGCTTTAAAGCTGGTTTGAGGCGTTATACGCTCCGGGTTTTTTGTTGAAGGTGTTTCAAAGTAGGCTCTCTCAAAGATTTTCTCGCGGTTCCAAAGGTTACCCAAGCCGACAACGCTTCCGTCGCAGGCGCAAGAGCCGAAAGCCACAAGCACTTTTGACTTCTTCCTCAGAAGTTTCGCCATGTATTCTTGTTCGCTGTTTCGAATGGCACCGTTGAAGAAGCACACGTCTATGCTCTTATCAGGCATGGCTTCGACATCTTTATATTTTATATCCATAGCAACAGGCCAGAACACGATGTCCGCCTTGGCTATGACATCTAATATCTTCTCGTTAATGTCTAAAACAGCGATTTCACAACCGCCACAGCTAGCTGCCCAGTAGAAGGCAAACTTTAACTTTTGAGGTTTCCCCATGCTCGCTCACCATTTGTCGCACTCTAATGAAGCTACATTATTACAGTTTCTATAATTTAAATTTAGCTTATTCAAGTAAATAGAAATAATATCTTCATTAAGCTTAATTCATTCTCGTTAATTTAGAAAACGTTGCAAAGATGAAATTTCAATTCTTGCACTCAGTGTCCTTTCGAGAAAATTGAACATTACAAACTAATGGGTAATAGACTTCGACTAATTCAAAAAGAAAACGCAGAGAGTTCTGTTCTAGGAAATTTGGCAAGCATCAAAAAGTGACATTACCTCTTACTCATTAAGTACTCATGGATAGCCCTCGCGGCTCTTTTTCCGGCTCCCATGGCGCTTATGACTGTGGCTTCGCCGGTGACTATATCGCCGCCAGCGTAGACGCCTTCAAGACTTGTTTTACCGTTCTCGTCAGCCATGATTGTACCCCATTTGGTCACAGCTAAACCCTCTGTTGTACGTTGAATTATTGGATTTGGTGTTCTTCCAATAGCAATTATAACGGTGTCCACGTCCATCAAAAATTCTGAGTCCTTAACCGGCACTGGGCGTCGTCTTCCAGACTCATCAGGCGGTCCAAGCTCCATACGTATACATTCCATCTGTTTAACCCAGCCCTTCTCGTCTCCAATGAATCTGGTTGGATTTGTCAAAAGCTTGAAGATAACTCCTTCTTCCTCAGCGTTTTCAATTTCTTCTTTGCGGGCTGGCATTTCATCTCTAGAGCGGCGGTAGACTATGTAAACTTGTTCTGCACCGAGGCGTAGAGCCGAGCGGGCAGCATCCATAGCAACGTTTCCGCCACCAATAACCGCAACATGTCTTCCAACCCTTATCGGCGTGTCATATTCCGGAAACGCATAAGACTTCATTAAGTTAACTCTGATAAGAAACTCGTTAGCTGAGTAAATTCCTCCAAGGTTTTCGCCAGGCACGCCCAAGAACTGAGGCAAACCAGCACCTGTTCCGATAAATACTGCGTCAAAACCTTCCTCTTTAAGCAATTCCGGAATGGTATAGGTTCTGCCAATGAGATAACCAAGCTTAAGCTCCACACCAAGCTTCTTAATATAGTCAACCTCTGCCTGTACAATGCTTTTTGGTAAACGAAACTCGGGGATGCCGTAAACAAGCACACCGCCGGGAAGATGCAATGCCTCAAAAATCACCACTTCATGCCCAAGCTTTGCTAAGTCAGCTGCAGCAGTTAAACCGGCAGGTCCAGCACCAATGACAGCAACCCTCTTGCCAGTTGGTGGAGCCCTCTCCGGAATTGTGAACCCTTTAGCTCTCTCCCAGTCCGCCAAAAATCTCTCAAGCCTTCCAATACTAACAGAGTCGCCAACTTTTCCAAGAACACACATTTTCTGGCATTGTTCCTCCTGGGGGCAAACCCGACCGCAGATGGCGGGTAGGCTGTTTTTCTCCTTAATCTTCCTTATGCCCTCCTCATATTTGCCCTCCCTTAGTAGTTTGATGAATGCTGGAATGTCAACTTCCACAGGGCAGCCCTTAACACATTGGGGTTTTGGGCACTGCAGGCAGCGGTCTGCCTCTTCAAGGGCTTGCTCCTCCGTGTAGCCCAAAGCCACTTCGTTAAAGTTGTGCCTTCGCACCTCAGGTGGCTGTTTAGGCATTGGAACAGCCTTTTTCTTAACTTTAGGTTTAGATTCAGCTTGCGCCACAACCGCAACCTCCAAGCTCCCACAAAAGAGCGCTTAAACGCTCCTCCGGGAGAAACATGCGTTGACGCTTGATTAACTCCTCAAAATCTACAAGGTGCCCGTCAAACTCTGGGCCGTCCACACATCCAAACTTCATTTGTCCGCCGACACTTACACGGCAGACCCCGCACATTCCCATGCCATCAACCATGATTGGCATAAGCGCCACAATGGTTGGAATCTTGTATGGCTTTGTTAGCCCGCATACCGTTTGAAGCATTGCAACCGGACCCATGGCGATACAGCGATCAAACTTTTCAGAAGCTAAAACATCCTTTAGGAAGCTTAAACCCTTGTAGCCCTCGGAACCATCATCTGTCGCCACATAAAACCTGTGACTTAAAGCTTTCATCTCCTCTTTAAAGAATAAAAGCTCCTTTATACGGGCACCCATAACCGTTACAACCGTGTTTCCAGCCTCCCGCAAAGCTTTGACTTGCAAAAGCATCGGTGCAATCATTACGCCGCCAGCCACGCATAAAACCTTCCCAAAGTTTCTAATCTCCGATGGGTTTCCAAGAGGCCCAGTGATATTCCATATGCATTCGCCCTTTTTCATCATTCCAAGCTGCCTTGTTGTTTTGCCAACTTCGTTGAAAACAAATGTTATAGTTCCCTTTTTAACATCGTAGCCGGCGATGGTTAAAGGCACTCTTTCGCCCTTTTCACCTGTAATTATGATTATAAATTGTCCTGGACGGGACTTTTCAGCAATGTCTGGGGCATAAACCTCAAAAAGCTTAATTTTTGGAGCGAGCTCTTCGACTTTAACAATCTCATACATTTTCATGCTTTATGCCTCCTTTTTCAAGGGCTTAATAGGCGGCAAAGCTGAAATTTTCAGCATGAACTCATCAAGTTTTTTCTCGAAACTGCCAAAATTTCTTGGAGAAGCTTCAAAAAGTTCAAAACGTTCCAGCAACCCAGCTTTTCTTAAAAAGTTCCTTAAAACTGACATATTTCTTTCAGCAGTATCCCGCCCCTCGTGAAGCTTGCAGTCCTCCGCAGAGCATACAACGGCAATAACTCCGTCAAAACCGTTCATTAAAGCATTGACAATATGCACTGGATCGAGAGCTTTAAAACATGGTATCTCAAGCGTAACGGCGTTTCGCTTAAACAATACAGTCTCTGGGTTATCAAGGGCTGAAAACTCTGACCATTGACAGCAGAAAACAAGAATTACCGGAGATTTGCCCTCGGCTTTAAGCTTATCTGCAGAATCGCAATAACGTTTCAAAACGTTTTCAAATTCAAAGCCCTTGAGCTGAATGGCGTGATGTGGACAAACCAAGGCGCAAGCGCCACATCCCATACAGTGGTCATAAAGGATTTTCGGCGTTGCAAAGTGTTCTGCTTCTATGGCGGAGTAAGGACATATGAAAACACATTTGTCACAGCCAACACACTTCAATGTATCATAAACCACTTTCCGTGAATACTTGACAACTCTAATGGTGTCTTTGTCAAAACCCAATTCCTCTAGAACTTTTCTGCCCAAAAACATGCGTCTAGTGTTGATTTTTGTGCCTTCCTTGAAGCGGCAAAACGAATCTTCACACTGTATTGAAACAACATTTTTAATGCCTAGACCCAAAACTTTGAAAATAAACTCTGTTGGAACCCTACCGGAACATGGCAGGCGCAATGAGATATAATTCTTTAAGCTTAAGCCTTGCTCAATTAAAATTTCCTCAACTTCGCGTGTTGATGGAGAGTTCCCGCGACACATTAGCACAAGGGACTCAGTACCGACTTTTTCTTTCATTTCTTCAATATATTTCACCAAACTGTTATAGTCGTAGTACAGGATTTCTATGGCGAATACTGGACAAGCACTATAACATATCCCACAAACTTGGCACTTTCGTAAGTCTATTTCCACCTTACCGGTTTCCATATCACGCGTGATAGCCTCATAGGGGCAGACTGAATAGCAAATTGAACAGCGACTACAATAGTCTTGATTTATGTTAACAACGATGGTTCGTTCACCATTCATTTAACATTTCTCCGAACGCTTTACCCTTTTAAGCGCCCACCAGCGCTAGAAGTTTTGAAAGATAACGTTATAGGAATATAATATTTTTGGAGCAAAATTAACGCATTTATTATTGCCCATAATAGTATGGCCGCTTAACATAGCCATAAGCTTCTAAAGCCGCGGTTATTCCCTGCCCCACAGCCGTTCCGACCTGTTTCACCGGATGGTTTGTAACGTCACCAGCAGCATAAACGCCCGGAATGTTTGTTCTTTGGCGAACATCAACAATTATGTAGCCGTGCTCGTCTACATTCACGCCTGCGTCTTTGGCGATCTTGCTGTTTGGAACCTCGCCAACTTGAATGAAAATTCCGTCAACAGATAGTTCTCGGGTTTCTCCGGTTTTATTGTTGAATAAAACAACTTTTTCAACAGTCTTCGAGCCTTTAATTTCCTTTACTTCAGTATTCCATAAGACTTGGACGTTGCTTTTTTCCAACAAAGCTTTTACACGGGCTTCTTCAGCGCGGAAAGCTTCTCGTCTATGAACAATTCTAACTTCCGAGGCGAGTTCCGCTAGATAAAGAGCTGTAGCTACAGCTGAGTTTCCACCACCAACAACCAGTACACGCCTACCCTTAAATAGGGGTCCGTCACAGATTCCACAGTAGCTCACACCTCTTCCTCTAAACTCACTCTCACCGAGAACACCTAACTCACTGTAACTTGAACCAGAAGCGATAATTACCGCTTTAGCTCTATAGACGCTTTTGTCCGTTTTGACTGTTTTCTCCCCACTTTGCAGGTCTAGAGCTACAACTCTTTCAAATTCATGGATAACTGCGCCTAACTTTCTACATTGACCCACAATTTTCTGCGCTAATTCCGCTCCGCTTATTTTTTCAAAACCCGGATAATTTTCAATAATTGGAGCGTCTCCAACGGTTCCACCAGCAATTTTCTCCTCGATTATTAGGGCCTTAAGTCCGCTCCGGACAGCGTATATCCCCGCAGTTAAGCCAGCTGGTCCAGCACCTATAATTATCAGATCCCATGTCTCCAAGCTCCTCACCCCCCTTCAGCCATCTTCGTAATAATATCGTCTATTTCTATTTCAAAGCATTCTTGACACATACCAGCAAATGTCTCGTACTTCTCTCTTGAAATTTGCCGTCCACGGAGTAGGCAATAATAAACTCTTTCGTCTTCCTCCTCGTAAAAATCATCCATTTGCAAATGCCTCAAAAACGGTGTAGAAGGGGTTGTTTTATAAAGCTAGTGCTAGCAGTTCAGCCACATCTAAAACTTGGATTTTTCCTTCGTTTCCAGTGGTTTTGACGGCGTCTTCCATTGTTAACATGCAGAAGGGGCAAGCTACGGCTAAAACGTCAGCTCCAACTTCGATGGCTTCCTTTACTCGAATTTCAGCTAAGCGTGGTCCTGGAATATCAACCCACATTCTGCCTCCGCCGCCTTCACAGCATATGCTTCTGCTTCTTGAACGGTCAAACTCCAAGAGAGTGACGCCTTTTATGCTTTCGATAATCTTGCGTGGCTCGTCATAGATGTTGTTTTGTTTGCCAAGATAGCATGGATCATGATAGATAACCTTCTTATTCAATTCTTTTGGTGGAGTTAGTCTTCCAGCTTCAATGAGTTCTGCCAAAAGTTGAGTATGATGTTGAGGTTCGAAATTTGTTTGATTATATCGGTTCTTAAAGGCGTGAAAACCGTGAGGACAACTAGTAACCAGTTGTTTAACGCCATATTTGTTAAATATTTTCATGTTCTCTTCAACTAGGAAGTCGAAGAGTCCCTTCTCGCCCATACCGTAGACCTCGCTTCCACAACAGTTTTCCTCTTCGCCTAAAATTCCAAAGTTCAGTTTAGCCGCCTCAAAGCATTTTACAAGGCTTTTTGCAACATTTTGCACTCGTGGGTCATATGCTGGCGTGCAACCTACATAGTATAGAATTTCCACTCCTTGGGAGAAATGTTTAACATTTAGTCCTTGGCTCCATTCTAAGCGTTTACTGCGGATTCTACCCCAAGGGTTCCCATTTTTGAAAATGCTTTCAAGGGCGTCTCTGATCGTTGGGGCTATTTGTCCTTCCTCGACAGCCATGCTTCTAATGTCTATTAAAAACTCGTAAGGATTCAAGTCTTTGGGACAACGCACACCACAGGTGGAGCATGTTGTACAACTCCACAACTCATTTGGCGGATGGATGGATAATCTGCCAAGAGCAGAAACCTCCCGCATATACCGCCTAATGTTGAGGTTTGCCTTTTTAGCAACCGGACAGCTTCCAGTGCACGTGCCACATTGAATGCATTCCAAAAGCTTGTGTTTTTGAACAAGTTCTTGAAGGTTCATTTTACATCACTTTTGATGAAGGATAGGCGCAAGGTTTTAAAAGCATTTCGAGTTTTATAAAGGCTAAAATTCATGCAAACTGGGGATATCCACAAATGACAAATGGGGAAGTGTCTAAAAAACCTCGAATAGGCATTTTTGTGTGTGAGTGCGGTGGTAACATTGGAGATGTTGTGGATGTTAAGGCTGTTGTTGACGCTGTTAAAAACTGGGAAAACGTGGTTGTAGCCAAATATCATAAGTATCTGTGCTCAAAACCAGCGCAGGAAATGATTGCAGAGGCTATTAAAAAGGAGAATCTTGACAGGGTTGTGGTGGCTTCTTGTACGCCTAGGATGCATCTTGCCACGTTCCAAAGCGTTTTAGAAAGGTCTGGGCTGAATCCCTATATGCTTGAATTTGTAAACATAAGAGAACAAGACTCATGGGTTCACGGGCCAAAGCTGAATCCTGAAGCAACTAAGAAGGCTGTAAGCCTTATAAGGGGTGGATATGAACGCAGCTTAGAACTTGAACCTCTCCAAGTGATTAGTGAAAAGGGTTCGCGGGAGATACTTATTGTTGGCGGCGGCATAGCCGGTATTATGGCTGCTCTACAGCTTGGATACTTGGGCTATAAAGTTCATCTCGTGGAACGTAAGCCTAGCATAGGCGGGAACATGGCGAAACTCACGAAGGTTTTCCCCACTCTGGACTGCGCCCAGTGTATTTTGACACCTAGAATGGCTGAGGTTGGCAGAAACCCAAACGTTAACTTGTTGACGTATGCTGAAGTACAAGACGTTAGCGGGAGGCCGGGCAATTATCTTGTGCAAGTTTTCATGAAGCCTCGTGGCGTGGATGTTGAAAAGTGTCGAAGCTGCGGTGTCTGCGCTAAAGTCTGCCCGGTGACTGTTCCAGACGAGTTTAATGAAGGTTTGTCTCAACGGAAAGCCGCTTATATAGAGTTTCCACAGGCAGTCCCATCCGCATACGTCATTGACTTTAATGCGTGTACAAAATGTGGAAAATGTGAAAAACTCTGTCCAGCGAAGGCCATAAACCTGAATGACACCGGCAAAATTGTTGAATTAAACGTTGGCGCCATAATTTTGGCCACAGGCTACAGGCTTTACGATGCGCGAAAACTGGAAAACTTTGGCTACGGCATATACAAAGACGTTATTACGATGATGGACTTGGAAAGGCTGACATCTGCCACCGGACCAACTGGCGGCTATGTTAAACGGGCAGACGGAAGCGATGTCCGCAAAATCGCCATAGTACTTTGCGCGGGGTCAAGGGACAAAAACCACATTCCATACTGTAGTCGAATATGTTGCATGTACGCTTTAAAGCAGGCTTTTGTGCTTAAGAAAATGCTTGGAGTAGACGTTACGGTTTATTACACGGATATTAGGGCTACTGGAAAGGGTTATGAAGATTTGTACTGGCGAGATCAAGAAGCAGGTGTAGTCTTCATTCGAGGTAAAGTGGCAGAGGTCTGGAAAAACAACAATGGTAAACTCGTCGTGCAAGCCGAAGACACCTTGACTGGCGAAGTTCGCGAGGATGAATATGACATGGTAGCATTGGCAACACCCATGGTTCCACCGGACGGCTTAAAGGAGTTAGCTGAAAAAATGAAGGTTTCTCTAGGCGAGGACGGTTTCATAACTGAAAAGCATCCAAAACTGGACCCGGTGGACTCGCTTGTTACTGGAATATTTGCGTGTGGCTGTGCCTTAAGCCCCAAAGACGTACGGGACACTGTTTCAGATGCTTTGGGCGCAGCGGCGAGAGCAGCTTTATTCCTCAAAAGCGAGTATGTAACCACAAGTCCCGAGAAAGCCTTTGTCATAGTGGATCTTTGTAACGGTTGCGGTGAATGTGTAAAAATCTGTCCCGTTACTGCCATAGCAATGCAGGAAGGTAAAGCCAAAATCGATCCGTTCCAGTGCACGGGCTGTGGTGCATGCATACCCATATGCCCGCGGGAAGCCATAGACTTCAAAAACTCAACGTCAAAGCAGATAATTGCCACTATTAGAGGCATATTAGCAGATAAAGCACCGCAAGAAATTCGAATTGTAGCCTTTGTCGATAAGAATGTGGGATATACAGGTATGGACTTCCTGGGGCTTGATCGAGCTAACTATCCGGAAAACATTCGTATAGTGGCTGTTCCAACCACAGCGATCCTTGGAAAGAAACATATCTTAACAGCCTTTGCTCATGGAGCGGACGGAGTGCTGGTCATCGAGGGAAGCGAGGAAGTAGATGAGAAGTTCACTAAGAAACGCATGATAGATATGAGCAAGGAACTAGCAGCCTTTGGAATAGAAACCATGCGCTTAAGATACAGCTACGTGCCACTGCCAGTCTACAAAAAGGCTGCAGAACTATTCACTATGTTCACTGATAGAATTAAAAAGTTTGGACCGCTGGCTGAAGAGAAACGCAAAAACGTAAAGGAAAAACTGCAAATTTAGCTCCTTTTTCTTTTTTAAGTCCATATATTTTTGGGTTTGAAACCAGCCAGCTGGTTTAGTTCCCTTTGGCTTTGGCGCCATTTAGCAAAAGAGTAAAGGCTTAATGAGGGGACAGCAATATTTAAGGAGCGGTGCGAAAATGGGGGGTCGTGTTCTCACCCTCTGAAAACAAAACCTTTAATATCCACCGGAATAGCTCAGAAGATTTTATGGAGTTTTTAAAGAAAATCGAGGAAAAATGGCAGAAACGTTGGGAAGAAGCAAAGATTTTCGAGGCAAACCCTGACCCATTAAGGCCCAAGTTTTACATAACGGTGGCCTACCCGTATCCGAATTCTCCACAGCATATAGGCCATGCTAGAACTTATACGCTGGCAGACGCGTATGCCAGGTATATGCGCATGAAAGGCTATAATGTTCTTTTACCGATGGCGTTTCATTACACGGGAACGCCTGTCTTGGCGATGGCGAAGCGTCTAGCTGAAAACGATCAGGAGTTGATAAACGATTTTGTTAATATTTACAAGGTTCCGAAAGAAAAGCTGAAGGAGTTAACGGATCCCCTTAGCATGGCGCGCTATTTCCATGAAGAAATTAAGGAGGGCATGAAGCGGATAGGCTATTCCATAGACTGGAGACGGGAATTCACAACTGTAGACCCTCAATATAACCGTTTTATAGAGTGGCAGTTCCGCAAACTCCATGAAAAGGGATATATAAAACGTGGAAGCCATCCGGTAGGCTGGTGTCCAAAAGACGGAAACCCGGTTGGGCAACATGACACCAAAGGTGATGTGGAACCTGAAATAGGTGAATTCACCCTAATAAAGTTCAAGTGTGACGAATGGATCCTTCCAACGGCAACTCTGCGCCCCGAAACAGTTTTTGGTGTGACGAACATATGGATCAACCCGAAAGCAGTATACGTGAAAGCCATAATTGACGATGAAAAATGGATAATAAGCCGGGAATGCGCTGAAAAACTAACATACCAGAACCGCCAAGTAAAGGTTCTTGAAAGTTTATTCGGAAAAGAGTTTGTGGGCAAAAAAGTCAAAAATCCAGCTACTGAAGATGAAGTCTATATTCTGCCCGCGGATTTCGTTGACCCCAAAAATGCAACAGGTGTGGTAATGTCTGTACCTGGACATGCACCCTACGATTATGTAGCCTTAGAGAACATCAAAAAAGAACCGCAACGGCTCGAAGAATATGGATTAGCAGCAGACGCAATAAAGTCCATAGAGGCTGTTTCGATAATTGAAGTTCCCAAATACTCCGAAGTTCCAGCAGCGGATGTTGTAAAACGGATGGGTATAAAAGAGCAGACAGATCCCAAACTTGAAGAAGCTACAAGAGAAGTTTATAGACACGAATTTCACAACGGTAGAATGAAAGCCAACACTGGAAGATACGCCGGTTTACCTGTGTCAGAGGCTAAAGAAAGAGTGAAACAGGACTTGATAGCTAATGCGAAGGCCACAATCATGTACGAGCTTCTGAATAGGCCGGTGCTATGTCGATGTGGAACAGAATGTATTGTGAAAATTTTTGAAAACCAATGGTTCATCGACTATGGCAATCCAGAATGGAAAGCCTTGGCTCACAAATGCTTAGAAAAAATGAAGGTTTACCCGGAGGAACTGCGTGCTGAATATAAATATGTGATAGACTGGCTCCGCGAAAAGGCTTGTGCCCGAAAATCCGGTTTAGGCACAAAGCTTCCATGGGATCCAGAGTGGATCATTGAATCATTATCGGATTCAACGATTTACATGGCTTATTACACTATTGCCCGGCACATAAGAGAGCATAACATCCAGCCAAGCCAGCTTACAGACGATGTTTTTGATTATGTTTTCTTGGGCGTCGGAAACGTCGAGAAAATAGCAGAGAAAACCGGCATAAGCACAGTGGTCCTTGAAGGCATGCGGCGAGAGTTTCTGTATTTCTATCCGCTTGACAGCAGACACTCAGCTCACGAGTTAATTCCAAACCATTTAACTTTCATGATATTCAACCATACAGCCATATTTCCAAGAGAACTTTGGCCTAAGCAAATAGTGACAAATGGTGTTGTCACAATGGAAGGCGCGAAGATGAGTAAGTCATTTGGCAACATAATACCCTTAAGAGAAGGCCTCGCTAGTTATGGAGCGGACCCGATAAGGTTAAGCGTGTTAGCCACTGCCGAGCTACTTCAAGATGCAGACTTCAGTCAAGCCGTAGCAAGGGCCATGCGTGAAAAACTGGAACGCCTTTACAAACTTGTTGTGCAAACGGTCCAATTAGCCAAGAACACCGAGGAAGAAAGCGTCAATGGAGACTTAACGATGGCTGATAGGTGGATGCTAAGCCGTCTTCAAGAACATATAGAAAAGGCAACAGAGGCTATGGAAAAACTAGAAGTACGTAAGGCGATTCAAACGATTCTTTTTGAATTAGACCAAGACTTACAATGGTATCAGAGACGCACAAAAATTGGAGGGAAAACGAAGGTAAGCATTATTAACACAGCATTGAAAGTTCAAGCGCTGATGCTGACACCGTTCGCTCCACACATAGGCGAAGAGTTATGGGAGATCATGGGTGGAAAGGGGTTTGCATCTCTGGCGCCATGGCCTAAACCGGACAAGACAAAAGTGGATACAAAAGCAGAGGAAAGCGAAGCCTTGATAATGAGACTTTTAGAAGATATACGCAACATATTAAAGGCAACGAAAGTAACGCCGAAAAAAGTGTTCTGTTATACAGCGGCTCCATGGAAATGGAAAATATACCTAAGGGCTCTGGAAAAATCCATGGAAGGGAAGATCACTCTAAACACTTTAATAAAGGAGTTGTTAAATGACCCAGACCTTAAAGATAAAGTCAAAGAGATGGCAGATTTCGCCAATAAAATATTGGTTGAAGTTAATCAGATGTCTCAAGAAAGAAAACAAAGGCTAATGGCAGTTGGACAGATAAATGAAGCCCAAGTTTTGAAAGAAGCAGAGGAATTCCTTCGAAGCGAGATAAACGCAGAAATATCCATTTTTGAGGAAAACGCTGTTGAACGATATGATCCTCAAAATAAGGCTCGTTTGGCTAAACCGCTGAGGCCGGCAATCTATATAGAATGATTAGGCGCAGCGCGAGCTATGCTTTACAGAGCTTACCAGTACGTTCAAGCAAAACGGCTTAACTGCTCGATTGGCGCCTTCTCGCATTTTGTTTTTCACGTCTCAAAATTTATTAGGTAAAGCTATATTCAGCTTTTTTCAGAAAGGTGTTTGATAATAAAAAGGGTCCGTGGCGCAGCTTGGACTATCAGGCGCGATGCGTTTAATCCAAAAAGCGCGTCGGCCTTCTAAGCCGGAGATCCCGGGTTCAAATCCCGGCGGACCCGCCATCCAAATTTTCTCTTCTTAAAGTTTAAAGGAAAGCCGACAACTAAAATTGTTTGAAGGGAAAATGTATGAGAATCACGTTTTGGCTGCTGGATGTAAATTATGAAGTCAGAGGCCACGAGCCTGAGATTTGGCTTTGGGGAATCGACAACGCTGGAGACAGGGTTTTAGTTATTGATAGAAACTTTCTTATGTATTTTTACGCTGTCGTCGAGGACGGTTTTGACCCCGCTAAGCTTGCTGCGGAGATTATGTCAAGGAAGGTGGAGTATCCATTTATTGTTAGAGTTGAAGCTGCCGAAAAGCGGTTTTTCGGCAAGTCTGTCAAGGCTTTAAAGATTTATTGCCAGGATCCGGACTTGGTGGCGAAATATGCTAGGGCTTTGCGGAAGTTGGACGGTGTAAAGGATTGCTTTGAGGATGATATTCGGTATTCCATGCGCTACTTAATTGATAACGGGGTTGTTCCTTGCGGCTGGCATGAAGTTGAAGTTAATGAGGATGTTGAAAAGCGGAACGTCAAAGTTGACCGTGTTTATGTGGCTAAGTCTCCTCCAAGGTTTGTGGAAAAAACGGACATACCAAACTTTAGGATTTTAGGTTTTTCGATAATATGTTATAGTAGAGAGGGGACGCCGAAGCCTGAGAGAAACCCTGTAGTAATAATTTCAACGGTGACCAATAATGGCGAAGAAAGACAGTTTTTGGCTGGAGAAGGAAAAAATGACAAACCTGTCTTAGAGGCTTTTATGAAGTATGTACGCAGTTTCGACCCTGACATTATTGTTGGTTTCGGTGTTAACCGACAGGATTGGGCTTATTTGAACGAACGATGTAGGCAACTTGAAATACGTCTGTCCATTGACAGGGTTGGAACAGAGCCGCATACAAGTGTTTACGGACATGTTTCGATTACCGGACGGGCTAATGTGGACCTTTTTGATTTTGCCGACGAGTTTCCAGATGTTAAAGTTAAAACTTTGGAAAATCTGGCGGATTATCTGGGCGTTATGAAGCTTGAAGATCGCGTCTTAATTGAGGATGTAGATTTTGCCGAGTACTGGGATGATAAGGGTAAACGTGAAATTCTAAAACGATTTTCCATGGAGAACGCACGCTGTATCATGGGAGTAGCTAACGCTATTCTGGACTTTGCCATGCAACTTTCAAGCCTTGTAGGCTTACCCCTAGACCATATTGGAACGGCGGCTGTTGGCTTTCGTGTAGAATGGTTCTTGATAAAACATGCCTATAAGATTGGGGAGCTTGTTCCCAAAAGAGTTGAACAACCCTATAGACCGTATGCTGGCGCCATTGTGCTTAGTCCAAAGCCTGGACTGCATGAGAACATTGCTGTTTTAGACTTCGCGTCCATGTATCCAAATCTTATGATAGCTTACAACCTTTCCCCAGACACTTACGTAGCTCCGAAAGAGCAGACGCCATCCTGCGGAGTTTATGAAGCTCCTGAAGTTAAGCATAAATTTAGGAAAGAGCCTCCTGGATTTTATAAGGAAGTATTATCCCATCTTATATCCATAAGAAATGAAATTCGCACCAAAATGAAGTGCTGTCTGCCGGACAGTGTTGAGTACCGTGTTTTGGATGCTAGACAGAAAGCTGTTAAAGTTATAACAAATGCTTCTTATGGCTATGCTGGTTGGATTGGCGCCAGATGGTACATGAAACCCGTTGCAGAGGCAGCCACCGCATTTGGCAGGCAGACAATTCAAACGGCTATTAAAATGGCTGAAGAGGAGGGATTAACGGTTGTTTAC
Source organism: Candidatus Bathyarchaeota archaeon (assembly GCA_018396705.1). Lineage (NCBI taxonomy): Archaea > Thermoproteati > Candidatus Bathyarchaeota > Candidatus Bathyarchaeota archaeon. Next base: position 230,989 of record JAGTQZ010000004.1, on the reverse strand, counting down.
GGCGACACAGACAGCATATTCATAAAGTATGAACAGGAAAAAGCAAAGAGGCTTGTGGAGAAAATTTACGAAAGGCTCGGCTTAGAAATCAAACCAGACAAAATCTACAAGCGCATATTCTTCACAGAGGCAAAAAAGCGCTATGCTGGGCTTCTTCCAGATGGCCGGTTAGACATTGTTGGTTTGGAGGTTATAAGGGGCGATTGGGCTGCCGTTGCCAAGAAAGTTCAAGAAAAGGTTTTAGAGGTTATTTTGAAGGAACAGTCGCCCAAGAAGGCTGCGCGGGTTGCCCGACAGTTTATTCAAGAGCTTAGACAGAAGCGTGTTCCATACCGAGACCTAATAATATGGAAAACCTTAACCAAGCCTATTGGGGAATATGAGGTAAGAGCACCTCACGTGGCGGCTGCGAAGATGTTAATAGAGAAAGGTTGGGAGCTCGCCATGGGTGACAAAGTCGGCTATGTCGTGGTCGCTGGAACTGGACGGCTTTATGAGCGGGTTAAGCCATACATGTTCGCCAGCTACGACGAAGTGGACGTGGAATATTATGTAACTAACCAAGTTGTACCAGCTGCCGCTAGAGTTCTTGAGTGCTTTGGCATAACAGAGGAAGATTTATTGAAAGCTAAGGCAAGCGAAGAAGAGGAGGGAGAAAGAAAGCTTACAGACTTTTTTGGAGGCTAATCTTCTATAATTTCTGAGAATGTAGTCAACTGCACGTTTAACGGCGGTTTTACGGCCTCTGAAATGCGGGAGGCTATTATGGTTTTTATGTTTTTCTCACCGGCTATATCTACTATTCGCTGGGTTATTATGCCGTCAAAGACAACGGTGTCCACACCACTGACATGTTGAAGTTTTTCAGCTAATTGACTTACTGGTAACCGCTCTATCGGCTCCAGTTTCTCGTTTAAGAGGACAGCTTCCAAAGTGCCTTCCAAACTTTTTGCCAACTGAACTATTTCCCTTGGAACCTCTATTCGGCGTTTTTCTCTTCTGGACGGTTTGAAAAGCTCTTCTACGGGAACCTTTGCAGCAAGGGCTTCGAAAATTTCTTTGCAATTAAGCTCTTCAACCTCTTTTCCTCTGGGCGCACGTGCAACATATTTTACATCAGTTACTTGCAACAGTTCTTTGAGAATCAAATCTCCGCCTCGATCGCCATCAAGGAAAGCTGTCGCCTCTTTTTCCCGGCATAGCTTTTTTATGGTTTCGGGAACTTTGGCGCCTTCAAGAGCTATTACATTGTGGATTCCACATCGCATTAGATTGATAACGTCAGCTCTGCCTTCAACAATAATTATTTCTTTTGCACTGCCCACCTCTGGACCGGCCGAAAGCTCTTCCGGCCCGTATTTTTCCACTTTTGCCACTTTCAAAGTTTCAGCTAACTCTTTAAAGATTTCATCCACGGTCGGCATTGATTCAATAGTCCACTGGTGAAGAATCTCCTTAGCCCTGTCAATTATGGCTTTTCGTCTGGCTTCACGTACATCCTCAATTTTTTCAAGCGTCACCTTTGCGGAGCATGGGCCCACCCGGTTTATGCTTTCTATGCTTGCCGCCAAAAGAGCGGTTGAAACGCGATCTAAACTCGTTGGAATGATTATCGTGCCTGTCGTCCGGTCATTTTTGGACTGAAGTTCAATTTCTATTCTACCGATACGTCCAGACTTTTGAAGTTCCCTTAGGTCTAATTCTGGTCCGAATAGGCCTTCTGTCTGGCCGAAAACTGCACCTATAACGTCTGGTTTTTCAACTACCCCTTCAATTTCGAATTTTGCACGGATTACATACTTTACGGTGAGGGTTTGTGATGATCCCGTAAGCGTCACCTCCTTTACATCCAGTTTTTATTGTATTAGGTTAGTTTGATTGTGTGATGAGAGAACCGTACTCTCAACGCTCAGAATACTAAAACGCTGTCGATATATATTACCTTTATGAAATTAGTTTTATTACCGAAACCCATTCTGGCTTGGGTTTAGGCTTTGTATTATGGATGCAGCGGCGAAGTTATCTCTCGCTGAGTTTGATTAAGCAGCGTGTCAGTTTGGTTCAGTATGAAGCTTTCTATTTTTCTTATCCTGTCTGTGTAGGGTAGGTTAGAAGTTTGCAGAGTTTGCTCGAAAATTGAAATTGCATATTCCACCACCACACATGCAAGCACGGTGGCTGATACTACTAACAGTAAGGTGGCTACTGTAGCTTGCATGCCAGCTTTCTCCTTTCTCACTAAAAACTGGCGTTGGTTTGCACTCATATAGGTTATTCCAATTCTGTATCTATTTTGTTTCCTGAATTGTGGGCAAGATCTTTTTAAGGAATGCCGGCTTTGCCTTTTAATGTTCTCATGTAGGTGGCTAAGCCTTCAACATCCTTGACTTCTCTGCCCGTCAAACTTAAAAGTTTAAGCCAATAATGGACGTTTACTTTTACGCCAGTTTTTTCTATGTGGTTTTTCAATTGTTCTGTTAGTCGTTTGCCTTCTCTGTCGAAATCTAACATCAGCAGGATTTCATCAGCGTTCAAGTTTTCGATTTCCGAAACTACATTCATGAGGGTTTTTAGGCCTCTCTTAGCGAATATTATTTTGCCGCCTATTCCTAAGATTTTTAGAGCTTCAGCATCCTTTTTCCCTTCTACGAGGATGGGTTTCCCGTTTTTGTTTTCTTCTGCCAACTGCTCTAGAATTTGTTGGATTTGTTCAGCTTTATCTCTTAGATGAGTGGACAAGACTTTTACCTTGTTAATTCTGCCTTTTTAACAACCTCTAGGCTTTCGCGGGCTTCCTTATCCGTTTCAAAGTATCGCCTTACGGGTTCCAGTATGCGGGCTAGTTCTGTAGCTACAGCGTTTTTCAAGTCTTGCGGATGAAGTTGACCAGCCTCATAGGCTTTTTCAAGCGCGTCATAATTTTCAAAGGTTATCGTGCCACCAAATTTGGATGGACGTTCTACAGTAAAGGTTTTTGTCTCATGGAAAATAATGTATTTGGCTATTTCTAAAACAGGGTTCATTTCCGTCTGTCTTTCCGGACACCACGCCTTTTTTAGTTTGGCTCGGATTTGTTCCTCAGTGTCATGGATGAATATAGCCGTCCATGGTTTGGATTTGCTCATTTTGCTAGCAATAACTTGCTCAAGCTTGTCTTTTGTTGAGAGTTTAACTGGTTCCGTTAAGCCCATTAGCAGATGATGATGCACCGCCACTGGTTTTTTCCAGCCCATTTTTGGAAAGATTTCACGTGCCAACACATGGGCTTTGCGTTGGTCCATACCACCGTGGGGAATGTCAGCACCTATGATTTTTATGTCCACGGCTTGCATAGGCGGGTAAAAATACTGCGACAAGTCAAGCTTCTCAGTTTCGCTTCGCCCCATTATTGTGAGACAACGCAAGGTGCGGCTTAGAGTCATATGTTTTGCAAACTTTAGCAGGTTCCGCCAATACTCATCGTTGTTATGATAAAGTTCCGAGCCAACAACAATCTTTACACCTGGACAGAAGAACTGGAAAGCTTTCGCATAATATTTTGTGGCTTGAAGAATTTTATCCCAGTCTCCGCCGAACTTGTTGTTTATGAAGCTGTGCCAGTCTGCCAAATAAACTTGACAGCGGACGCCAGCCTTTAGAAAATCGTTTATCTTAAAACCAGCCATGACAAGATTTCCAAGATGTAACAAACCGGAAATCTCAAAACCTATATAGTGTCCAGGATGCTCGTTGGTTTCTAGAAGCTCCCTTAGCTCGTTTTCGACAAGAATCTCTTCTGTCGGCGGACGTTTGATTAGTTCAATTTTGGTTTCTACGTCCAAGACTGGTCAAGCCGTCTATTTTATGCAAAAGCAAAACTTAAAGGTTGTTTCGCGGGCGCCCTTTTTGTCTCCCACGTTACCTATCACTTAACTTCATTGTGGAGCCATGCGCTCCCCTTAGTTAAGCTCTCTCCGGCGTGGGAAGTTTTTGGGCGCCCGCGCCCGCCGGTGTCCCATGCTTGGGTAAACCCGCCTTCACAGCAACAAGCACTTGAACTGCTTGCCGCTCGGTTGGGTCCGTCGGCATGGATTTGTCCCGGCGGGATTCACAGAAGGCTCGTATGAAAGAGTCATCGCCAAAGTAATTTGAGGCTTTTGCGGAATTAAACGTTGCTATCCAAAACTGGCATGTTTTTAACTGCAAAGTCTTTCAAGAAGTGCTGCAAACAATAACGGCAAAGCAATGGTAGCGTCTGCCTCTACAGTTACAGTTTTTGCTTTTTCACGTATTTTACCCCATGATATAGCTTCTCTTGGACGAGCCCCAGAGAGGCTTCCATCATATTCAACGGCCGTTGTTATGTAAACTGCATAGTCTAATCCTTTCTTGAAAAGGTTCCACCACAGAACGTGATGTTTTGATATACCCCCGCCTATTATTAGGGCTCCGGATTTTTCGGCTTGCCAAACCATGTCGTTTAGAAGCTGCTCGTCTTTTAACACGTTTATTTTCAAGTCCTTATGGTCTTGGCTGAAGAGCCAAAGCTGATAGCCTACTGCGCCGTCGGTTATACCAGGCACTATGACGGGTATATTGTTTTTCCAGCACCAGTACAAGATTGAGTTTTCGTTTAAGCGTTTTCCGATTTCCCAACAAAGTTCGTAGGTAGCAAGATCCTGCCTGCCCTCAGCATAGATGCTATTCAAAAATTTCATCATTTTTTCTTCGATTATTTCGCCGTAACTTTCGTTCGGCACCAGTACGTTGCCTATTCGGCTTACGCCTCGTCTGTGAAGTTCTCCGTCGTTCATGTAGAAGTCGCCTTGAAAATAGTCGCGGTAACATCTTGCCAAATCATGATCCAAAGTGCCGCATGTCGTGACTACCACATGAAACCATTTACGCTTAACCATGTCGCGAATTATGCCACGAGTGCCTGTGGCAACAATGCACGCGGGGAAAGAAAGAAAGTTAAGGATGTTCTTTTCCTTCAGCATGTTTTCAACGATGTCAACGGCGATGGCGAGGTTTTTGGCTGTAAAGCCTCCGCTTTCAAGCATCTGCCGCACAAGTGTATCGGCGGATACACTCTTCGAAAGTTCGAAGTCCTTTACTTTTTCCATGTTGTTGCGCCGAAGTTTACTTTAAATCCTTAAACAGCCAAGAGAGGTCTGGAACTTTCGCTCTTTTTTCAACCTTCTCAGCCAAGGCATGAACGACTATTGGCAAAGCTATAGTCGCGTCACAGTAACATTGCACATTGCGTCCTCCTTTGGCTTCTTTGCCCCAGCTGATGGCTTCTTCAAAAGTACATCCGGACAAACCGCCCCAATGCGGTGCGTCTGTAGTGATCTGTATGGCGTACTTATGCGGGTAGACTCTTTCATATTTTCTGGATTCTGTTAGGCTTCTGCCAACAGTTGTAAGCTGGATAAAGTCCTTTGGAACACCACCGCCAATATATATCACGCCGCTTTCAGGCGCCGCCTTGGCTTTTATATCCACAAGTTGTTCAAAATCCCGCATTTGATCTATGGTTATGTCGAAATTGCCTTCACTTTTCCTGTTAAGCAGATAGGCTATACCGTAGCCGCTGTCAACTATTGCAGGACAGAAGACTGGCACTTTGTTCTCGTAGGCTGTTGCAACTATGCTTTTAATCCCCATTTGGGAAAGTTCTTTTCCAAATAGGTGAAGGAACTCAGCTGAGGAATATTTACAGTTTGGATTCAATTTTTTCATGAAATTGGCAATGAGGCGCTCCATTTGACGGTATTCAAGCTCGTCGGCAAAAACATCATAAAACCTGTCAATCTTGTACTTTAAAAGCTGATCATCGTCGACCATGTGGTGGCCTTGCCAGTACGTGCCCCCCATAGCCTCTAAAATGTCTTCTGAAATATTTGCGCCCGTGGAAACAATTGCGTCTATAAAGCGGTGTTCAATAAGCCAGTTAACAATCTTCCATTGACCAGTGGTGCTCATGGAGCCTGCAAACCCGAAAAAGATTACAACATTATCTTTAAGCATTTCTTCCCAGACTTCGACAATTTCGCCAAGTTTTCTGCCTTGAAAACCTGTTTTAGCCATTTCTGCAAGCAACTCCGAAATTTTTTTAGGAGTTTTAACCTCTATTGGCTCAAGCTTCCTTTTAAAGAAAGGAGTTTGCCTTTTCTCCCTAATCACCGCCTTTCAACTCCACAACTTTGGGATGCATATTTTCAAAAACCTCACTTTTAAATCTTTAGTTTTTTGAAAGACGCAAATGAATTTTACATCAAAGTTAGAGAACGTAGAGGTTTCCAACACTGTTCCATACGAAGGCCTTCGGCATGGCTTTAGCGATGGCGAAGGCAGCCTTCCAGCCTGTGCAGTGCATTGGCACAACAATGCTAGGGTCAAACTGTTTCAGCACCTCAACGGTTTGGCCTATTCGATCTTCACATCCCCTTCCAGACAAGTGGAAACCGCCAATTATTGCATAAATTTTTGACGCGTTAGTTATTTGTTTCGCATATAAAATTGTGTTGATGATTCCAGCGTGGGCGCAGCCGGACACTACAACAAGCCCTTTGCCTTTCACATTTACAGCCAGCGCACGGTCGTCCCAAATCCATGGGTCGGGCTGCCAGACACCGTTTACAAGAGCGCGTTGCTGCATAAAGCCTTTTTCAAATTCTGTCTTACGGGGAATCTCGCCGGTAACTAGTATTGTATTTTCTGCCAACAAATAGGGATGTTTTGTTTTTACGAAAACGGCTGGCTTCACTTGACTTTCAGATGGAAAAGCCGGGTGTTGCCTTATACTGCCATCTTCGCTTACTACACCGCGAGTTTTAAACATGTCATCATGTACTATTATTGGTAAACACTTCTTGCCAACAGCTTTGATGAAGCTTAGCAAGCCGCCACAGTGATCATAGTGGCCATGCGATAAAACTATAGTCTCAACATCTTTGAGGTTTAAGCCCATGCCTTCAGCGTTTAAAATAGCGCCACTAGGGCTTACGCCAGTGTCAAAAAGAACAGTATAAGAATCGCCGTTGCGGAAAACTTTAACAAGCATGGACAAGCCATGCTCCGCTATTGGGAGACGTAAATTTTTGTCAACCCATTCTTTACCCATGCGCTTTTCAATCCAGCTTCTTACATTTTGAACTTCTTCTCTTTCAATGGATGACGTGAGATCCACACAGTTGTCCATTAGACAGATTATCTCTAAACGGTCAACACCTTCAAGTTTAACAACATCCTCACTCACATGACATTCCCTCAAAAGAACAGATCTTTCTCTCTTGGTCTAATTAGCTCCGTTGCCCTAGCGTCTTCCGACTTTATGAACTTGTATCCGCGTATTATCGCTGCCGGAACTCCTTCATTCGCTTGGCCTATCACGAGCTCAGCTGCTGAAGCCAACTCGTCCGCTACAGCGGTCTGTTTAACTCGCAAGACATAACCGAACAAATCTTTTTCGCCTCTCCGGTCTCTTATAGGCTTTAAGCCGGAAACGCCTATCGCAACATTTATTTCGCCTTCCCGTAAAGGACGGCCATGTGTGTCAGAAATTATCACAGCCACATCGCAGCCAGTTAACCTTTTAATGTCTAATCTAATTTTTTTGGCTGAAGCATCAGGGTCTTCTGGCAAAAGCGCCACATAGTTTTCCCCTGGCACGTTTGATTTATCTACACCGGAATTGGCGCAAACAAAACCATGTCGTGTTTCAGTTATTATTTTGCCATCAGCCATCCGCCGGATGCTTTTGGCTTCTCTTAGAACAACTTCAACCAAAGCTGGTTCTTTGCCGTAAGGTTCAGCTATATTTCTCGCAAAAGCTGATGGTACAACCTCGTTCAAGTTCACGATTCGTCCTTCAGCCCTAGACACAACCACATGAGTAATCACTATTATATCGCCGTCCTGTATGGGGGTGCCTTGTTTTTCTGCAGCCCTGCACACCAGTTCGGCAATGTTGTCTCCAACCTTAACAATGGGTATGCCTTTAATTCCAATTATTTGAATGATATCCATGGTCTTAAACCTTTTAAAGACTATTATTGCAGATATGAGGTTTCTAACGATTTCGCTATTGAAAACTTTCGACACGCATTAATAATCATGATTTTCCGCAATATGTATGCAAAACTTTTATTTTAAACAACACGCCTCTCTTAAGGCGAGATGATGTTTGATGAAAATATTGCATGAATTTGTTCCAACCCGCAAATTTTTGAAGTTAGCTGAAGAAGTTAAAGACCTTGTTGACGGATGGAACATAACAGACAGCGCCGCCGGTATGCCAGCGCCCAGCGGAACAGCAATAGGTTGTGTACTTAAAAGCAAATATCCAGACAAGATAGTGATACCAATCTTTATATTACATTACAAGGGCCCCGTGGAGGTTGGAGGCTTAGCTCTAGCCGCAGACGCTGTTGGCCTCGACGGACTTGTCCTAACAATGGGAGACATACCAAAATATGGCGAACCAATAAAAATGCTTAAGTCCTCTGAGGAAGCCAGAGACTTTCTGCGTAACACAATACGCTTGAAAAACGTTAAGCTGGGATGTTTGCTCACAGCCCGCAAAACCGTTGAAGACACATTAGCCCGCGTCAAAGAGCCATGGGACTTCGTCTTCTTTATGCGACTTGAAGACAAAACCTTCCAAATGCTGGAGCAAGTAGCCAAAGAATGTAAACGACTAAACAAGCCAATTTACACATACTTCCTCATTGGGACGCCGAAAAACGCTGAAATGGTCAAAATGATAGGCTGGCCAACCACAGCCACAATGGAAAAAGTCGAAGAAGTTGCCAGCAAACTTGATGGATTAGTGGATGGCGTAATAGCCACATGCGCCGGAGACTATGAAGGCGACAAAGAACTTTTGAGAAAACTACAAAAGTTTAGAAGCTAAACGCTCACCCCCTTTCTTCTATTTCACCAAAAGTGTCAAAACGACTTAACTTTTAAATTAAAGAAGCAATTATATTTCGCGGATTTCGCATAAAAGCCTTTTAATAACTTCTTCAGCTTTCGAAGGCTCAACTTTTAACGTGTACAGCATTTTTGGCGTACGAAGTTTCAATTTCACAATGTCTTTTAGTCGTTTAACTGCACAGTACTCAGCTTTCTCACTGATTTCCACAAATTTGTCTAAATCAAAGATTTCTGTTGGCATGACGCATCCCTAAACTTTGTTTCGCTTTTTCTAGAGGGGGAGGCTAACTTTTATCTGTTTTGGTCTTCCATTTCCCTTTAAGCTTGTCGCAGAACCTTATAAGCTGTTTACGAGTAGGATGTTCTCCTTTCGAATTTGAAATGTAGTAAGCAGCTGTAGCGTTTGCCAACGTTAACCTGACAGCATCTGGAAGGTTGTAAGCATCACCAACGATGTTTCCAGCGTTCCAAGCGTCACCAGCTCCCGTAGCCCTTGAAACTAACACGTTAAAAGCTGGAACGATCGTGTAACTTTTTCTCGTGAAAGATGCTGAGAGGCTGGTGGTGTGCAAGTCTATCCTCGCACTTAAATGGTCAGCCAATATTTTGGCGGATTCCAACGCCAACTCTTCAAAGCTAAGCGTTTGTTCAAGGCTTTTTACATTTGAGCTTAAACATGAAGCATAAAAGACTGCTTCGTTCTCGTTTAAGCTTAAAATGTCCACCAGATTCGCCTGCAAAACCATCTTTATCAAGCTTAATGCTTTCTCCTTGTTTGGAGTCGGATCGGCTGAATCAAAATAGGTTTTGCCCCTGCCCTTTGACTTGGCATATTGGAAAACTGTTTGAGCAAGCTCTGTTCCAAAATTTTTTGTTCCAGCCCAATTGAAAACACATACGTAGTCAGCTTTTTGAATTACTTCAAAGTCGTCGCCAGCTAGATTCTGCGGCCCAAAATCTGCCAGTGAGCCGACATCTCTTAGCATAACGTTGGTCTTTCCATCGGCTGCTTGGAATTCTAGAGCGGTTGTTATGGACGGCTTTTCCACGATCTTTACATGGGATAGACTGATTTTTGGCGATTTAAGGTAAGACTTTATGAGTTGCAATCCTAACTTGTCAGTACATATTATTGGCGTAACTTTCACTCCTAGACGAGCCAGAGCTGAAGCAACATTTACAGCATTTCCGCCTCTAAAATCCTTTTGAATTATTCCATCTATACTCCCGCCCTTACGCTCTATGACGTTTGCAACAGACCTTGAGAAAGCTTCCAAATTGAAGTTTAAACTGACAAATCGGTCAAGGAAAAAGTCAGGCATAACAACAACAGCTATCTCCCTTTCGATGTCCAGCCTTTTTAAAAAGTCTTTGACTTCGTTCAGATATTCATCCAACAAACCCGTCGCATCCTCCATTAAACAGACTAGAAAAGTTGGCAAATTAAAATTTTGGAACTTTTCAGCCAAGAAGAAAACGAACCATATTCCAAACCATGTCGCCGTATAGTATGGCGATTATAAGCCCAGCTGTCATATAAATGAGCATGGGCAATCCTGGAGAAGCCCAAACCTTTTCCTGGATTTCTCCACTTTGAAAGGCTTCCTCCAGCCTTTCAACTATGGCGTTTCTGCTTTCATCCTTCGGAAAAATCACAAGTTTCCTTCTGACGCCATCGTCGGTTTTCTCAACGTCCTCTAAAGGGTAGATATGCCATTTCTCCTTAACTTTCCAGATTGAAATTTTGTAGCCTGTTAAGAGCACCAAAATTTTCTTGCCGAAGGATTCGCTTTTCTGTCCGCCTTCAAATAAGGCTTTGTCTGTTCTCAAGCGCCACACCAGGTTATGGAAGAGAATATAGATGGCTGTTAACGCAGCGAGTACTACAGCATTGCTGAAAACCGTCAACGGAAAAAACATTTGCATAAAAGGCGAAATTTCGCAGGAAAACGGCCAAAAAAGCCCTTGCGGATAGAAGGGAAAAGCCAGAGCCAAACACATCAGAGCCTTTGCGTCTGCGCCGCCAAAACCGCCTGCATAGAATAGAATTATGGCGAAGACTGCGGTTAAACCGAAACATAAACCGAAAAGGGGTAAAGTGGGAAAATCAAAGAGGAAAAGTTCAGCAAAGGTTAAAGCGAAAGCAGGTGGAGCGAGAAGAATCCAGACGCTATTAGCGACTTCACGGGTTTTATAGTCGCTCCAAGAAGCGTAGAGAAAAGCACCAAGGGTTAAGCAAACCTTCGCAGCCTCAATGAACACTTGCACCACCAAATCACCACTTAGGTCCCGTACAGTAATGTCATTCCATTCACGCTTTTAAAGCAAAAATAAAAACAGATAGACAGAAATTGACTAAGTTCTAGACCATTACTTAAAGGCTTATGGAGCCTTTCTGCTGAACTCCAATGGAGCACCAGTCTTTGGAACAACCTTGAAGTAGTAGGTCGTTCCACTTGTCCACTCCTGGGTTACGTTAATTGTTAATGTTCCACCATTCGCAGGAACAACGCTGTTTTCTGCGTCATGAGTTGCTGGTTGGAGGTTGTTCGCCGAATCGCCAATATACACCTTATCTATCCTAGCGTCCGCGGTTCCAGCATTTCTAACATACAATACTATGGTTTTGTTGTTTGGCCAGCCCACGCTGTCGAGAGTGAGCAGTACGCTTCCCTGTTGTTGGGCGCTACTCATGTATGTCATTATCCAAGCATATGTTACGACAATAGCTGCTACGGCGATAACAATTAACAGGAGGGTTGCAAGTATCGGGGATATACCACTCCTAGACTTTAACAGAGTTCTGGAGTTCATGACAGCCACCTTTCACGCCAGTTTAGGAGATTTGGCGATCGCTTATTTAACCCATATGAACTTGAAATACACATTTGAAATCAGCCTCCAGGGGTAACGCTTACAACTGGTGGATATTCCACGAGAACCCACAAACCCTTTGGGACACCGTTTAACGTTGTATAGATCGGCAAGGTGCGATCGAAGGTTACCACGGCGCCGTACCAGCAGATATCCAATGGATGAACATGGTTTATCACTGGCGGTCGTTCGTGACTTACTGGGAGAAGTTCAATCGTTCTTTCGGTGGTGGAATTTATTACTTTGAGTGCGCCTCTTAATGTTTCGTTATCGAAGGAGTATAGCATTTTGTTAGCTTCGTCCGTGAACATTATTCCAAAACCCTTTAGGGAAGATTCTAGTTGTGCCCAGCGGTGTTGCCAGCATGAAGCTGAAAAGTTGTAGAAGAATCCGCTTCCACTCACCCTTGGATAGCCTGTTGGAAGCGTGCCATTTTCAGTTAAAGCAGAAAACGTGCCGGAGGCAGTTATTCTGATTAGGCGAATTTGCGTTATGGTTCTTGGTTGGTCCGTGGAGTTCAGGAATATTAGGCGTAGTTGGTAAGTGTAGTAGGTGGCGTTAGCTGGCAATGTAATAACGACATGCGCATAAATGTTATAACATGTACCGTTTCTGTCAGCACCACCAAAACCGTATGTGGTTCCCCATTCTGGCTCACCCTGCACAATATCTCTTACAACACCGTTATACAGCGTCCATCCCCACTCTGGATTGGTAGTGTCCTCCTCGTCATTTATACGCATTAAGTCCGCGGTGCTTGTAATGCTTCCCACGGTTGCATCAACGTGGAAGCCTGAAGAACCAAAACGTAACGTAAGTATTCCGTTGCTGAATGTTGGAGGATTATCTTTGAAATACCGATTAGTATAAGCATATGGTGTCTGTTTAGCTGCGTCGCTTCCATTCCACCATATGGTAACTTTCGAAACTTTTGGGTTTACTAGGAAAACTAGCATATTTCTGCTGCTGAAAATGCTTGCATTATTTGTTAAGCCAAGTGGAACACGGTAATCTGAAGCCCAGTCCTCCACTTGGAAGGGTACTTCTTGGTCTACGCCATTTATGGTTTGATTTACGCGTATTGCCTTAACCGGGATCGGTGGTATAGGCTTAGCTTGCGTTATCAGTTGCAAATGTTCGCCTAACCAGCGTATTGTTCCATTTTGCAGCACTTCAACAGTAATGGGCGAAAAATCTTCAGCACTTATTATAATTGTTTTAGTTGCCACAACTGTGACGTAGTCAACATAGGCGTGCTCGTCCCTTTCTAGATGAGCGTACCAGCGGATTCTAAAGTTAGGCTTGAAATATTGGCTGTCTGTAATTGTTTGTTTATAATTGAGCCACTGGTTTTCTGTGGAACTTGCACCCAAGTCAGCAATGGTTATCCATGCACTGCCATTATAGTATTGAAGTAGAAAATCTCCCGCATCGCATCCCTCATCTCTATACCAAAAATCCACATAAATCATATTAACGCCATAACAATTAAGTCCCGGTGTCGTTAAATACCCTGAAGCGCTTCCACCGTTTGGGCCATCAAAATCCGCCGACCATCCACCATCATGTGCCTGATCGTTTTCTTTTGCCCACCTCCCAGTTTCAGTCCATCCAGAGGGGGGCCAAGTGCCCTCAAAAGATTCGCGGTCGATGAGCGACTCGTTTACTGTTCTTGTTATTGCCCCAATTGAGGAATAGATTGTGGAATTCCATGTTAAAGTTAGCGTGTAGCGGCTAAAGGATGAGGCTACGACAACTATGCCTCTAGAATCTTCTACTTGCACCACATATGAATATTCATCTACTCCTAAGGGGATATCAACCGCATATGTGCCGTCTGAAAACACTGTAGGTTCAGCGCTGGGGCTTACTGTCACCCATGTTAAATTTGAAAATTGGTAGAGGTAGAATTTGAAACTGCTTTTTCCGAGATTTATGATTGGTTCAGCACTTTCATCAGCAGTAACGCGCATGTATGCTTTACCCTCATTGGTTCCAAGGACATCCACGTTTAGCTTGCATGATGATGTGTAGTTTATTCCATATATTTCAAGACCAGCCAAATCGTATTGCACCGTGATGTGTCCTTCGCTGTAGCTTTGACGTGCAAACCAAAAAGTCTGTAAATTCAAATTTTTCAAACTAAATGATGCAGCCCGTTCAGGATGCATTCTTGCAATGTACTCTAAACCGCTCATCAAATATTTGTAAGCTGCCTTGTAGGCGTACTCTCTATCACCAGTAACCTGCAATATGGAGCCATAATAGCCTACCGTAAACCCGAGAATCTGTTTTAAAGCAAGGTTTGTTTCATCTATGGCGCTTAAAACTTGGGGCTGCTCCTCCATAGGAAGGTTGCGAATAGTCGAGTAAGTAACAATAACCGTGGCTATAAGCACAACAGCGACAAGCAGAGCCGCAATAAGCGAGAACTGCCCACGCTTATCCATCTTAAGTTCCTCCCACTTGCCCAAGCTGCAAAACCACAAGCTTAGAAGCACCAGCAACATTAAACTCGGAACGGTAAAGCCTAGGCTGATAATATGAAAGAAGCCCAATAGCAGTCAATCGAATATCTGGAGTTCGAGTTAAACCCAAAGCTAATAACGATCCTTCAATCTTTGCACCATTTTTATGGTTGTATATAGCGCCTGGATAACATCCATCTTTTTCATTGAATATAAGTAGGCCAACGACTAGATTAGGGTATACATCTAGTTTAGATTTCTGTATTGCTCTAGTGGAAGTTTGGTAAGGTGAAGGATATATCCCGTAGTAGTTACAACGTTCTAAAACTTGCGGTGAAAGGCTAACAACTCCAACTGACTTGTAGATATCGCTGGAATAACTTGCATCATAACTTATATTGTTTAATCCTTGGAGAAATGCGTACATCCCGGGCTGTCTGACATCCTTCATTCCATAGATTCCCCAGTTATTTTTACTGTCTTTAAGGGCTATCGTGTTCGAAACATAGTAAAACGGATAACCCACTATGCTGACCCAAGTCCAATTATAACGGCGGACTTGCTGTCCTAAAAAGTAACAGTAGTAGGCATAATTATTATTGGAATAGGGCGCCGTACAATACTGTGAGGGGATAGGTACAGCCTCTCCGAAAGTGTTTATGAGCACAGCATTCATGACAGTTTCATCTTTTAGAGATTGATTATTTAATATCTGAGCGAACTGTGCTGTGTTTTGCACTATTACTGTTTTTGTGAAGTATGGTGAGAGAAGCTTGTATAAGTCTTCTGCCAGGCTGTGGGCTGTGTAACCTGTAATCCACCATCCGCGGGCGTCGCTGCAGTTTAATATGTATAAGGTTATTCCGCTGCCGCTGCGTTCACCAATCTTTTCTGGAATAACTTTGAAAGTGACGTTTGAAGAAGCAACTAGGTAGGAAGCAGCTTCGGACTTTATGCCTAAACTTTCAGCGTTCGAAAACGATTTGTATGGTACATAAATGGTTCCTTCGCTTCCACTTTGTACATCATAGACCGTTAAGTTGTAGACGATGTTTGGAGGTAATAATGCAGAAAGCGCTGTTTGAAGCATAGCCCAAGATGGGTCGTCTCTAGGCTTAAACACTGTCACACTCAAATTATAATCAGCATCTAAAGATTGTAATGTTGTTAAAGCTAATCTTTTAAGATTCACGGGCGAAACCCGACGTGGTATGGGTAGAACAGCGTAAAAAGAAGCTATGATGAATGCCCCGGTGATTATGATTATTACGAGAAACACTTCAATAGTGCGCATCATTAGCCCATCACCCCGTAGCCTTCAAGGCTCCATAAAGCAAGCTTAGCTTGATAAGCAACATTGCCCACTATAACCTGCCTAATATCGGTGGCAACCCATTCTTTACTTAAGGGGTCCTCGCCAAAAACCACTGGAAACGCCATGGAACTTACCCCCCAAGGCATTAAAGCAACGCCCGCGTTACTTCTTTCATCTTGATATGCTACTACTAAAATTCCAGCCTCAAAGGTTGGAATCGTCAAGTTTGCGCACTCACCTAAACTTAACTCTCCAACTGAATCTTCGATGGTTAACAGGCGAAGCGAAAAATCTTGGCTCAACATCATAAACGTCGCGTTAAAGTACACATGGGACGCTCCAAATCCGTATATGTCATAGCTGTGAGCGAGAACAATCCTCCTCTCTGAAATACTTTCTACAAGGGGAATAGCATGGCTGCCAGCTCTTATACGCTGATAATAACCTACCCCCACCAATCCGCCAAAACGGGCATACGCTATGAATGCATACGATTCGTTTACGCCTACATTCTGGAAACTCAGAGTACATATGCCATTATTGTCTGTATGTGAACTATTAGTTAAAGTATGATATGATGGAAAGTCTCCAGTGGTTCTAACCATTATAAGCATACTGCTTACCGTGGCATTTGCAAAGGGAATACCATTTCCAGTAACCTTCAAACTCATAACGAGCGGGCTTCCAGCATTATCTTCACTTATAGAAACATCAACAACTGGTGTTAAGGTAAGTTGAAAGCCATAAGTATTGTTGATTCCAAGCAATTTTGCCACAGAAGAATAATTTAACGTCTCAACAGAAGATACAAATAAGAAGCTGCCAAATCCGACGGTAACATTGCTGTAGTAATGACTGGTAATTTCATAAAGAAACTGTTTCCCTCTTGATGACTCTAAACGCATTAAAGAGAAGGGGCTAAGCCGGTATTGACTGAATTCTGGATCTTGCAAGCCAAAGATTGTTGGGGAGTAGCCAAGCTTCCCCCATTCCACTGGACGATTTCCTTCATATTCTAATGGATACCCAGGATTAAGCAATATATTGTCAAGGAGATCGCTGCATTTTGTTGCAAGGGCTCTGTTACGCTGGTAGAGCACAGCCGTTTGAATAGTTTGATTAAAAAGACTTATAAAAATCAGCATTGCACCCAAGAAAACGGTCATGGCGATTAAATGATCTATCGTTGAGCCCGCCATGACTAGATCACGCCCCGAAGCGTAGGAGGATTGTTTTGTTTTGAAGTTTTTGGGCAATTATGCAAGCGTCTGGAGAGTTGCTTATGAAAGTGGATTCTTGCCAGACAACGTTTGGCCCCAAGAGAACAGTTGTTGTTACGGTTGTTCCCGTTTCTTTTAGTCGAAGTGTTATGGTTAGAATTTTGCTGGAGTTTATTGATGAGTCTAGAACTGCTTTTAACGTCGCGTTTCCAGTGTAGGGAAGGTTCTCTATCAATGGCGGCACGTCAGGTTTCTGGATCATGCTGCCAGTCGTTATAGTCTTATGGTTTAGTGTGAAGTAGACTTGTTGGATGACGCTCCCAAGGTGGCTTGCGGCCTCCTGAAGTGTAAGGGTTCTTCGCGAGTCCACCCATACGTTCATAAGCCAGCTTGCCGTTAATGGGAATAGGATAATCTGCATTATTAGAATGGGAAGCATTATAACATATTCAATGGTTATATGCGCCAAAGCAACCACCTCCTAACCATGTAGTCCAAGCGAAACCACCACTCTTGCGGTGTAAAACTCTATTATTGAGCCGTCTGGGACATCAAAAATTTCGGTGATATTTTCAAACCTAAAGAAATCCTCGCTGAACCCTCCTTTTTGAAAGCTTTCCCTTGGAAAGTTGACAGTTATCTTCACAGCATTACATACTCGAGTTTTAACCGAAACCGATGTGCCAGCGAGAGTTACCGACTGGGAAAGCCTAGGATGATTTCCTGAAACAAGAATGGGTAAAAAGAATCTGAAGTACTTTGTCGTGCCCAAAGTTGAATTTAAGACTCTTATACATGGCGCAACGACAATTCTAATGTAGTTACCATCACCCATAGGCAACTTTTCAACAATAAAGACATGGCATGTTGGCGCTGACGTACCTTTTTGCATGAAGCAACCGTTTGATGGAAACACCCTCTCGTGATAGTTATTGCCCATAGTGTAGCTGCTTATAGGCACATTAAACAACAAGATGCCAGTGGTGAAGTTTTCAAAAAACCTGTAGCTTGTTCCATCATGAATGTAAACGCTATAAGTTAATGTGTCATTTTCAAACTTTACGTGTCCATACTTGCTTGCATAACGAATTGTTTGGGTGCGTCCAGGTATCCATGCCACGTCGTCTATTTGGAGGGCTACTGTTTGCATGAATTGTTTCATGGCGCTGAACTCGTTTTCAGTCATTCTTGCACTTAGGAAGTTATTTGCAAAGACTATTGTGACAAGCAAAAGCACTACTATGGCACCTGTTAGTATGACTGTAGATATTGCTGGGCTTACACCCTTGCTATTATTCTTCAACTTTGTACATGCCGGATTTTTAATTTTCAAGATTTTACCCCCTTTATGCGCCAAACTTCACGAACATGGGCACTAGTTTGGCGGCTAAAACAGCGATGATAACGAGGATTGCAGCGTGTTTGAAGCCTGCTGCAATGGATTCCTCACTTATTTTTCCAGCCACTATGCCTATTAAGTAGCTGTGGAAAATGGCGGATGTGACAAAAGTTGTTATCATGGGACCTAAATCCTTCTTTTGTCCTGTTTCAGCTACGCCTAACGTGCCGGAGGTGAAGCCGATCATCATCACGGTTGTTGCCACAAGAAGAATGGCAGCGAAGTACGGCATCATTATGTAGGGGCGGACAGCCATCTTCTTCTCTTTTTCAACTTCTTGGGTTAGGTTGTTGAATCTGGCAAGCGACTCGATCATGGCTATGGTGCCGCCGCCCACGTCTATCGTTTCTACAAGGAGGAACATGACAAGCTGAGTCATCCAGCTTTTAACCCGCTTAACAAAGTCCATGATCACTTTTCTAACCGGGACGCCCCATGAAATTTCGGAGCTTATTTTGCGAAGTTCCTTGCTGAACTCGCCGTAGTCGCGGTTTGCAAGGCTTTCAATACATTTTTCCGGAGATAAACCTGTTTTTCTAACTTCTGTTAAGTCTCTTAGGAAGCTGGTTATGCCTTGTTCCAAGCTGGCTTTTTTGCTGCTTACTTTCTGGTGTACAATGGCGGCTGGAAAAGTGGCTACGAACAGCGCCAAAGCGATTGCTACGGGCAAATCAACTATGCTTTGAAGTTGGCTGAAAAATGGCAGCGGTATATAGCCAAAAAAGTTTGTCAGCAGTAGCAGCAGCATTATGCCGAAAACGCTTGAAATTCCAAAGGCTTTGTACGGCCGCATTTCTACAACGGGTGTTTTAGGCTGCATGCTGTGAGCCAAATAAACAAACATTAACGAAAGCATAGGTGTAAAAATATATGTGTATAAGATTATGCCTGAATACATGGAAATGCCAACACTGTATATGGATTCAACACTGAACAAAATGTAGAAGCAAAGCGACATCAAAACCATGACTATTATGAAAGTTTCAAGAAGCATGCCAAGCCTTTCCGCTGCAGCCTTAACCCGCAAAGCCCTTGTTTTAAAAATGTCTTCAGCCTTCCTCTCCAAAAAGTGGCCTATGTCTCCGCCGATTATGACTGTTGAAGCATAGCCGGCAAGGAAATCCCGGAAAATGTCTAGGGGATTTCTTTTAGCAGCATTTTCTATGGCTGTAAGCGGGTCTATGCCGAAAATCTCCACGTCTTTTATTATTTCTCTTGCCTCGGCCCGCATGGCTGGCATAAGCTCTACTTCCGCCAGCCGTTTGAAGCTTGTGTATGGGGCTATTCCTCCAGAAGCCATAACGCTGATGTAGGCGGCGGCAAATGGCATCTCCCTTTCAAGGTTGGCGGCTCTTTCTCCAGCCCTCGACAACGGAATTAGGAAGAAGCCTATCATGACGTAGATTGGGAGGGGGACCAGAAAAACAAACGGTATAAAGCCGTAAAAATACAGCAGAATTATGGAAAGAATGGAGACCGGAGCAGTTAAAACTGCTAGGAAAAGCATTAATGAAACGTAGGTTTCGGGATAGATTTTGATTTTCGCTCTTTCCAAATAGTCCTTAAACTCAACTACATGTTTGAGAAAAAAGGGAGCTACCCGTCCGAAAATGCGGAAGGACCAGGCTTCAAGCGCTTCCAGCAACGGCAATAGCCTTCACCTCCCCTCCAGCGAGAACTTTCTCGTAAATCTGCTTTGGCCTTGCATAGTATTCTGCAATTATTGCAGCTACGTCGCGGTAGCTTCTTATATTGCGCTCTCTCATCCATCGGAGGATTTGTTTGCGTCTCTCGATTTCTTCAAGCAAGTCCTTTTTGCTGACGCCCAAGCGTTCTGAAATGTTGGCAAGCATTATGCTCTTGTTTAAAGCTGGAATATGTTCGTCTTTGGCTGGGTGCCATTTGAAAACCGTTCGGTAATCCTCGTAGTCAGCTATTTCGTTAACGTTCATCACACGTCGGTAGGCTTTTTTCTCACCGCCTTTCATTAAGTGAACACGCTGAACAGATAGAACAATGTTCATTAAAGGAATGTAGGCTGGCGCTATGTCCATGGGTTTTTGCGTTAAACGTTTCACTGCAGAATCCAAGTTTTCAGCGTGCATTGTACACATGCCACCGTGGCCTGTGGCTAATGCTTGAAAAAGCACGTAGGCTTCTTGTCCACGCACCTCGCCGACTATCAGTATGTCGGGACGATGTCTCATCGAGGTTTTTACGAGATCGAAGAGAGTGACTTCGCCGACACTGCTTCCGCCTAGGCCGTAGCTTTGCCGTGCTATTAATGAAACCCAGTTTTCGTGGGGGAGGTTAAGCTCCGCCGTTTCCTCTATAGTTATTATTTTGCTTCCAGGCTTGATTAAGCATGCCAAAGCGTTTAGGGCTGTTGTTTTTCCGGCGGCGGTTCCGCCCAAAACCATTACTGAGGCCCTGTTTTCTAGGCACATCCAGAAATACGCGGCCATTTCTTCGGAGAATGTTCCCAAGTTTATCAGGTCTATTATAGAGTATGGATCTTCTCTGAACTTTCGTATTGTGAAGGCTGTTCCGAAGGGTGTTACTTCTCGCCTATAGCAAACGGCCAGCCTATGTTTTCCTGGCAGTGAAGCGTCCACTATGGGAAAGGCTGAGCTTACGTGTTTTCCAGCCATGTGTACAAGCTTTACAACCATGTTGTCAAGCTCTTCATCTGTTTCGAATTCAAGGTTTGTTTCGATGCTTTCGTAGGTTCTGTGCCAAACGTAGACGGGTTTGTTTACACCGTCACATGAAATGTCTTCAATGTTCGGATCCCTCATCAGCGGGTCGATTCTACCAAAGCCCACAAGGTCTCTTTCAGCGTGATAGAGGATTTTGTACCATGAAACATCTGGAAGCCAACCTAGGCTTATGCGATATTTATCAACGATTTTTTTGGCTTCCTCGGCGAAGAACTTTCTAGGATCTTTTATCTCCTCCTTGGGAGACTCTATTTCGGCTAAAAGGATTTCTAGTATGCGGTTGTAGACACTTCTTTCAAGCGGATCCAGTTGTAGCTCATCCAATATGTACTTGTATTCGCCCGTCTTTGGGTTTTGAACTATAGCTACATGAGCGAAGGGTTCGTAGAGAGGATAACGCTCAACAACTTTGAAACCTTTTGGCAAGGGTTTCGGCGGAGGTGGCGGGATGGCTAAATGTTTAGGCTTTCCAATGTTGAATTTTATTCTTATTTTCTTAAGTTTCGAAAGCTTGCTCTTAAGTTGCAGCTTGGGCATCTTTCTCCCGTATTTCTGTTATATATTTATACACGTGGGTTATTAAATATTACGTCTTACGAAATCTTCCAAGTTTTTATTCCGTCTCCTCCACTTCCTCGCCAACCGAGATTGTGATGACTCCAAGCTTAACAAGCACCACAAACATTATTGCAAGCACCACTGGAATCAACACCAACAATAGAGTCGTCCAAGGAATGCCGCCAGCCTCTGGGATTACTTGCAAGCCTATTTGCTCAACCTTTTCAATGTATCCGGATTTCGCTGCGCTCACGCTAATAATTACAGAGATAGATTCATGTGTTTCTGGAGCCCAAAATGTAAAGTCACAGCGGCCCTCTTGATCAGTTGAAGCTGACGTCTCAGCGAACATTCCACCACTGGCCTCCACTCTAACGGTGGCGTTCGCCACCGGCCGGCCGTCACATTTGACATAAACTGTTATGCTAACCTGTTCTCTAGAAGCTACAGAATAGGTGTTTGGAAGAATGGCTATTGACAGGTTTCCAGGTTTAACCGTTAACAGCGTAAAGCCTGCAGCGCTGGCGTAGCCGAGCTTTGAAGCGATAGCTGTTATTGTTATGCTTGTTTCTTGCAGTGCTGGGGGTGCCCTAAAAGTGAATGTTGCGTTTCCACGGGCGTCTGTCACCATTGTTGCTGTGAAGAATTCGCCGTGATCCGCTGAGATGGTAACGCTTACGTTTTCAACTGGAAATCCCTCATGTTTAACGTTGACCGTTACATTTACAGTTTCTTCCGAAATTATCGTTTCTTTCTCGGCAATAACTTGCAGTGAGAAAAGCTTTGGTCTAACAGTTATAACGGTTTGTCCTTCCCCATCCAAGTAGCCGGTCTTGGATGCGTGCGCTGTGATTGCTATGTTTGTTTCATTGGATACTGGTGGAGCTTTGAAGGTGAACACTGCCTCACCCTTTGAATCTGTCAATTTCTCAGTTTCAACAAATTCTCCTCCACCAGCTGATGATATGGTAACTAGCGCCTCTGGAACAGGAATTCCGCTCCATTTTACTTGGACATTTACCGTTGAATATTCTTCCGACTGAACTGTTTGAGGGGCTGCATAGGCGTTAACTGTCAATGGCGGAATGACTTTTAAATAGACAAAGCTTGAGCCGTCCGCGTAGCCCTCCATGGAAGCCCTTGCAATAATGCGAATTTCAGTTATATCCGTAACGTTCGGAGCGTGAAAAATCGCCGTGAGACGGCCAGACGAATCGGTTAAATTACTTGACGGTGAAACCCTGCCCCCTTTAACCGAGAAAAATGTGACGTTTGCACCTTCCACCGGCCCGTTATTATTTGATACGTAAACTGTTATCGGAATTTCTTCGTTACTGTGAACAGTGGATCTGTCCGGAGTTAACTTTACATTTAGAGATGGTAGATTGACAACGTAAACTGTTGCAGAGGCCGTTTGGCTTATGTCTCCAAAGTCATCCATAACTCTTAAGCTTGCATGATATTCTCCGGTACTGCTGTATTTGTGAATGAAAAGCGACAAAGTTGTCCAATCGCTATTGCTTCCATCTCCAAAGTCGTAGAAGTACTGGTCAACTCGCCCATCATCATGAGAAAAGGAGCCGATAAACGTGACTTCTTGGCCAGAAGCCACTACAGTTTTATCTGTCCACAACACCGCTTTAGGTGGAGAGTTTGTATAATCTATTGGAGCGGTTAGGAAGAATAGGAAGTCTAGGTTAACTCCGTTGCCGCCTACAGGGTTTCCTTTTCCAAGCGGATTTAACGTCGCATGGTATGGTCCACTCCTGTCGCCCCAATAATTCTTGGAGGCGTCTACAGTAGCGTTGGACGAAATATCCATGCCTAAACTGTTGTCATAAATGTCGTTGAATCGTATTACGTGGTCTTGACCTTGCTCATAAAAAGCACCTATGGCATTATTGTAAATATAGTTGCGCGTTATGAAGGTGGCAACATCGGTTGAAACGTGAAAACCGTAGAGGTTTGAATATATCCTGTTGTTTATGATTGAAATGCTACCTCCATAATTCATGGTTATGGATACACCGTCATTTTTGTTTGAAAAGATGTTGTTCTGATACACGGTTACACTGGATGTTGACAGATTACCGGTTAAAACTATGCCATCCTCATTCAATGTCAAATCGTTTCCGTGTATGGTTACATCTCCACCAGAAACAGTTATACCTGCTTCGTTGTTTCGTATAACATTTTGTTCTACGGTGATTGAGCCTTTCAACACTTCAATTCCATTTTTGAGGTTAAGTTGGATAACGCTTTTCCGAAGTGTTACCGTGCCGCCATTCACGGTTATGCCGTTTGTTCCATACTCCACAACACAATACTCTAAAAGTGATGAAGATTGCCATGTTCCGTTAAACAGCAGTGTTCCCCAATCTCCAGTTTTGGAATCGTCTTTGTTGGACGTAAATCTTACCCATTTATCATCAGTTCCCTTTGCAACCAGCTTTCCATTAACTATGAGCGAGAAAGGTCCGCCAAACTTTATTTCGACTCCCGGTTCTATAGTTAAAGTGACCCCTTCGCGAACAGTGACATTTTTAGAAACAACAAATGGACTGTCTACAAGGGTCCAAACGGTGTCTATCCCGATTTCGCCTTCTACATATGTTGCTTTTGCGATTGGAAACAGGTTCCTGAGGGGGCAACAAAGAAGACTAAAGGCCAGAGTAAGTAGAATGATTAAAACGTTTATCTTCCTTTTTGTCATGCGGATGCATCCGTCCAGACTTGGCTAAACTATCCTTCCGTTAAAGCTTGTTTAAAGGTTATGAATTTCGAATTAAACTTGAAAATATCGACGCTCAATCTTTTTAAAGAAGGAGATGTGAGGTAACTGTTTTAGCTTGAAAACTTCCATTAGGAAAGAAATGGTGTAAAACGTTGAAGAGTTTCACTGCCATAGCCCTTGAAAATTTTCCCCTAATAAAGCCGGGGGATAACCTTGCAAAAATAATTGTAGAGACCGCTGGGAAAAATGGTGTAAAAATAGAAGACGGTGACGTGATAGTTGTTGCCCAAAAAGTTTTCTCGAAGGCGGAGGGGCGCGTTGTAAGACTTCAAGACATCAATCCATCAGAAAAAGCTGAAGAGATAGCGAAAAAAACTGGCAGAAACCCAAAGTTTGTGGAACTGGTTTTAAGGGAGACGCGGAAACTCTTGAAGGTTTCAGCTGAAACATTGCTTGTAGAAGACAAGCGTGGGCTAGTTTGCATAAACGCGGGGATAGACAAGTCAAACATTGAAGGTTTTGACGCTTATGCGCTTCTCCCCGAAAATCCTGACGCTTCAGCTGAAAGATGCCGTGAAGAAATAAAGCGTTTAACTGGCAAGGATGTGGCGGTAGTTATATGCGACACTTACAGTCGCCCCTTTAGGCGTGGACAAGTGAACTTCGCAATCGGTGTTTCAGGAGTTAAACCACTCAAAGACTATAGAGGAAAACAAGATCTTTTTGGCTATATTTTGAAAGTTAAGAATGTAGCCGTCGTCGACGAAATTGCAGCTGCAGCTGAACTTCTCATGGGACAAGCCACAGAAGCTACACCGGTCGTGGTTTTCAAGGGTCTACAAAACCTCGTGGAATACTGTGAAAAATCAAGTATTAGAGGACTGCAGATTACACGTGAAGAAGATCTTTTTAGGGACGCTTTATAGTTACAGCCAGTCCAGGTTTAGAAATGGGTTGTTCCATTTTTCTTCGCCAATTGTTGTCGCCGGCCCGTGTCCAGGATACACAACTAAAAAGTCGGGGAGACTTACCAGTTTTTCAAGGGAACGCCTCATTTCTTTGTCTGAGCTTTGCGGCAAGTCTGTTCTTCCTATCGAACCAGCGAAAAGAGTATCTCCTGTGAAAACTTCTTTTTCGCCTAGCAGAGATATGCTTCCCGGGCTGTGTCCCGGAGTGTGTAGGACTTTTAAGGATGATTTCCCAAAGTTTACGGTATCTCCGTCTTTGAGGAGTTTGTCCGCCGGTGGCGAGAAGGCTTTAAAGCCGAAGTATCTTGCCATGGCTCTGCCGACAGTTTCAAACATGAAGTTTTCCTTTTCATGAACAAGAATTGGAATGTTAAATTTCTCTTTAACTATGCCGTTCCCGCAAACATGATCTGGATGACCATGAGTGTTCACAATAAACTTTAATTTTAATGCGTTCTCCTCAACAAACCTGAAGATTTCAGCTGCTTCGGAGTTTTTCTCGAAGCCTGGATCAATTATTATTGCTTCTCTTGTTTCTGGACAAGCGGCTATGTAACAGTTTGTGTAAAGTTTTCCAACCGTGAATGTTTTAATTTTCATCGTGGCCCTCTCAAGCAGCTTAACTTTGATACCCTAGAGATAAAAGAATATTTTGGTTTAAGCAGCAACCTATAAATTGTTAGTTTGGCTTTCTCCTTTTAGGAGATTGGAGAGCTTGAAGTTGGAGGAGGTTTTGGCTTCTTCAGCCCAGATAACTTACTGTCCAAAATGCGGCTCCCGAGAAGGCTTTTGGCTTGGCTTTAAACGTGAACATGTTTATGTTCAATGCAAAGGCTGCGGCACATGCTTTGAACTCCGCCAAACCTACCCGATAGGCAACAAGAAGAAAAGAAAATTTTTCGGGAAATAAAATGGATTGTTCAAATTGAGACTTGAGAAAAAGAAGAGGGTTATGAGCTATTTCTTTTCCTCTTTTTTGCAAGAGCGGTTATCAACGTGATTGCTGACAGCAGGGCTATTAACACGGATTTTTGATATTCAGGCACTATATGAGATTGGAAGTAGACTCCTGCTGTTGGAGTTTGGACTTTGTTGTCCGCAGCGTCCACAGCTTCAATGTAGTAATAAAGTTTTGTGCAGACAGGTAGCTGGCTTGAGGGGATGGTTGCTTCGTATTGGTTTGAGGTGGTTTTTGTCATTTCTATTGATTGCCATTGCTGTGTTGTAGTGTTGTAGTATATTTTTACAGTTTTTATTGGATTTGCATCTGTTACGTTTACACGGATCGTTATATTTTGGCCGGGTTCTATGTCAACTATTTGGTTCGGCTGCACAATTGCACCTGGTGGATTTTGATACGGGTTTGAAACAGTTGGAGCTTCGTTGTCGACTATTACAGCGTCTGCTTGGACGACTGTTGCATTTAAGTTGTAAATGTTTGAAAGCACCACGCGTAGGTTGTAGTTTCCGTCGGCTGTTCCAGCGGGTATTGTTATTTCATCGGTTCTTTGGACATCTTGTCCACCTAATAGCTCAGTTACAGTTTTAGAAGCTATGGTGTGGGTTGCATTGTAAACTGCTAATGTTACATTTTTGGGGTTTTCTTCGGTGTAATTGTATGTTACTTGGATGGTTTTTCCGGATTGAATATATAATGGGTTTGCAAATGTCGGGTTGATGATTGTTACTGTTGGCGGAATAATTTCAGCCACCGTGAAGCCCCATGTTTTGGATGCGTTGTTTCCAGCCAAATCTTCAACAAATACACTTACATTGTATAGCCCGATGCTTAATGGGCTTGTTTGGCAGTAAAGCATTCCAGTTTCAGCGTCGTAGGTTGGTGTTAATTCGGTTTCGTTTAATGTTAGTTTTATCGTCTCATTAACTAGCGCAAAGTCTTCTATTAACGTGACATTAATCCACACAGGCTGGTTTGATGGAAGTTTTTCGTTCGGCTGCGGCGACACTATTTCAATTGTCGGCGGGGTTGTATCAATAACTGTTAAGTTTAGTGTAAGAAAGGTTCCTTGGTGGAAAGTTATTCTTGTAACGTTAACGTTTTTAACCCAAAGGTCTATCTTCACACCGTCGGAAGATGCGGCGGCTCCCAATACAAAATAGCCGTTTGAATCTGTTATCGACCTATTCTGCGGATCTTTTACATTGATCACTGTTGTACCTTCTTTTGCATAGACAGCAAATCCCGCTGGAACTGTTTTGTTTGTACCATCTACTCTACGAACCAGCACATAACCGTCTATTGTCATGGGGATTGGTGGCACTTGAGACTTAGCCAACGAAATAAAAAGAGTTACAGCTAACAATGCTGTTAGGGCAACCGTTATAAACTTTAGGGGTTTCTTCATATCTTTGCCTCCATATTTGGAAAGGGTAAAGAAAAGTGGGGCTATGGTGAGATTGGCGGGATCAAGTCTTGGTCTTGGTAGAGGTATATCCAGAAGGCCTGCCCTGGATACAGTGTATCAGCAGACCCTGATTTAGTGTCAATCATGGTCCAGCTTTGCGTTGCCGCATTCCACACGTAAAGCCATCGGAAGTAGCTTCCCGGTTCAAGGCTTTCCAGATACTCGTCTGCAGCCATGTCGGTTGTTTCGGTGAATCCTGCAAGACACCATCCTGCTGGCAGATGGTACGTGGTTGGCAGGGCCGGCGGTTCTGGTGTTGGCAAGCCTTGCACTATTAGGACGTCGTAGGCTTTCATGTGGATCCAGTAGCCTTTCCCATCGGTCATGGTGGTTGGGTTCATGATCCATGATTTAGCCGTGTTATCAAAGTTGTAGGTGACTGTTACTCCATCTTCTCCCTGCTTTAGTATCAGCGAGTAAATGTCAGATGCCGCCGTGCTGTTTGGAATCAGAGGGAGTGAAATCAGATTCCATCCTGAGTAGAGCTCAACTGGATGCCATGTGCCCTTTGGAACTGAAATTACCGTGGAGACTGCTGAACCCACGTTAGAGCCGTAGTCCACAGCCGCGATAGTTATGTTTGCAGCTTTGCCAGCATAGCTCTCCAAATTGAGGACTAGGAAGCCGGAAAATGTTCGATGATCGCCTACATTGGTTAATGTTGATGCCTTAAGTTCCATAAGAGTTACTGTTACAGGGGTTCCATTAATGTAAACTTTGAAACCTAAAACTCCAACGTTATCTGTTGCCGTCAAAGCCTTTACTATTGCTCCGCCGCAGATTGGCTGAACCGTAAACGTTGGAGCGGACGGTTTTACTTGGTCTCTTTTGATTTCCCATGTTCTCGTGAAATTGTTTTTGGTTGGCGTGGCACTGTCAACTAGGGTTATTTTGAGAATCACATAGTTGGAGCCAGTCACATTAAGGGCTGGATTTGTGGCAGTTTCGTTACTAAAATCATAGCGTGTCGAGTTAAGGTAGATATAGCCAGTTATGGGTATGGCGGGGTTATAGAATGCAGCTTTAACTCGTATATGTGTTGTGTTTGCTCCCATCCAGTATACGCCGGAAACGTATGGCAGTTCGCCATCACCTTGATCTAGAACTTTAATGTATACCGGCTTTGGTGCAGTGTTGTCGATTGTAGTTGTTCTCTCCTCTGACTTGGTACGCCCAGAAGCATCCACAGCAGTTATCTTTACAACAAGTTTGCCGTCTGGAATTGCTGTTTTGTTGGCAAAAGCGAATTGGTATATGGAGTGGTTGGCGCCCATTGTGTAGACCACACGCTCGAATCTTGTATCATTAATGGTCAAAGTTATTCCATACTTTGTTATGTTTAGGTCGTCTTTCACCGTCCCATTTATCCATATTCTCTTCCCAGCGCCGACACTATAATAACCACCAGATGGAGGCTGGCTTATTGCGATAGTTGGAGGGTCTCCGTCAACGGTTACGGGGAGGTTGCGGGTTCCGAGAGGAGTTCCACTTATATCCCAAGCTGCGACAGTCCAATTAACGGGATCCGCAGTTGACGATTGTGTGGTCATGTTGACTAATATCCAGACGTATTCGCCTATCAGTAGGTTTGGACCTGAAAGCTTAAAGGTTTTAGCAGATGCGTCGTGGATTGCTGACCACGGTCTGCTGCCGCCATAATTCACTATAGCGTTAAAAGTCCACCCGTCTGGATAAGTTATGTTAACCACTCCGAGACCGGTACTCGAGGCTAGGTTCTTAACTGTTACATTGAAATTGTAGCTTTTGCCGCCCTGAACAAGGGATGGTGTTATTGTGGCGGCGAATTGAGGGTTAAAGGTTACGGTAAGCCAAATTGTGTTGTTAGCACTTGCAGTAGTCTCACTAAATGTGTCTACACCAAACTTGACGGTTATCGGTGGAGTAGCCGACCACTGCACAGTGACCTCAAATCTAGTCCATTGATTTGCTACCAAATCTGGGACATTGCTACCCGCCCCTATGGAGAAGTTGTAAGAATTTGTCCCACTTACCCACGAGCAGGTCCAGTTACCTGTGTCATTTAAGGCACGTGCGCTTATCCGAGTAAAGCCTGTCGGTAGAATTATGCTTGTTTTATTTATAGATTCAGCCTTACATGTTACGTTAAATGTAAGTTTGACTGTTGGAACAGTGGTTGTTGTGGGTGTGACTGTTGCTGTGTGTTGTGGATCGGGGCTACCGCTCACGATGCCTTGATATGCAACTACTAGCAGTGTTGATATTATTAATAGGCTGGTCATGACTAATGGTGCTAATTTTTTCTTATTCATTTTGTTTCACGCTCAGATGGTTTGTGCGATGTTTTGTTATTAAAAAGTTTTTAGGGGTTCAGAATCCGAACCTGAAAACGACGATCACCATCCAATAAACTTTTCTATCACGAAACATTTACTAAAACAGTCACAACCTCAAAGGAAAATAAAGCCATGACCGAAGAAACAAACATAACAACTCAAGCAGAGTTTGAAAAACTAAAGGAAACGGTTTCCATGCACTTCCAGATAGAGGATGCCCTATTAGAACACAGTGTTCCAACCTTCTATTTAAAACAGCCCCAGGAAACAAAACAGTCCTTTCTGCGCTTGCTCAAAACTTTGGAACCAATGGGTTTAATGGCAGTTCTGCGAAAAATCGACGGAAGAATCATCTTAAAGATTTTGCAGAAACCGCCATCCAAGCCGAGTAATGTTCTCGTTAATTGGTTGCTTCTGTTCGCAACCATAGGAACAACATTTGTAACTGGATACATTTTATCCGAAGGACTTATTGACCCGCTGGTCGGCGGATTAACCTTCACCATAGCCATAATGGCGGTTCTTGGACTGCATGAAATTGGACACAAATTGACAGCTACCAAAGAGGGAGTGGAGGCTACACCACCATACTTTATACCCGGGCCGCCACCATTAGGCTACTTTGCGGGTATAGGAACTTTCGGAGCAGTGATAATGCAGAAGTCGCTTCCACCGAACAAAGACTCGCTCTTCGACATCGGCGTAAGCGGTCCAATATTTGGCTTCATAGTATCTGCCATAGTTACAGTTATCGGGTTACACTTTTCAGTTTACGATTGGGTTCCGCGAGAAACCTCAACTCTTCCAGCATTACTTTTTTTCAGAATAGCCCTGCTTTTTGTAAAACCACAACCTCCAATGCAGAATCAGCCTGGACCAGACTATATTCAAGTAATCAAATTGCATCCAGTGGCTTTTGCTGGATGGGTAGGCCTATTTGTCACAATGCTTAATTTGATGCCAGCAGCCATGCTTGATGGAGGCCACGTTGCCAGATCCCTTTTCGGCGAGAAAACCCGTGCTGTTTTAACAGTTCTTTCGATAGCATTCCTAGCCTTCGTAAGCCTACCAATGGCCATTTTTGTCATGTTTATGTCCATGTTTAGACACCCAGGCCCCCTTGACGATGTCTCAGAACTCTCCGGGAGTAGAAAGCTTTTGGTGATCATTCTAGTGGCAATTTTCGTTCTCTCCTCATTTCTGTTTGACTTAGTGTACGAGTTAATTATCTTTCTCAAAGAGTTTTTCTTGGGATTGTAGTTTTGTTCTTCAATTGTACAGTAATGTTTATTAAATATCAATATGCTGGAAACATATGGACATAAACAAACACCCAAGTGAAAACTTTGAAAGGAACACCCATCCTACTGGTTTTCTTCATAATTTTCTTAGCAGCGTCGCTTCTAATCCCGACGCCTATGTTTCCAGGAAACATCTTTTGCAGCTTAATCGGAAACTTTGCAACTGAACATCGAGAGTGGATCGGCGCAGTTTTCAACGCTGCCTTCTATGGGGTTATATTATGGCTTGTTTTTGTTACTGTAAGCCGAAAATTTGAAAGAGAAAATAGTTTCTAAAAGCTGCCAATTTTGCAGGCTAAATTATGGTTTGTTGTTGCAGGAAACCAACCAGCCTTATGGTGCTGCCACATTTCTTGCACTGTAGAACAAGCTCCGCCAACTCTGTTCCTACAACTTTCGTGTCCACTATCTCGTATATTTCATCACTTTCATCGTCTGGAGATATTATCACCCCACATTTGGGGCATCGAAATGCACCGTCTCCATCAATTTTTGTCAAGTCAATTAGGTAAACCGCCGTTTTTTTGGCGGCAACTCTTTTCATCATCAGCCCTTACGCCTTCCTTTTTGGCTTTACGTTCCCCACTTCACCCATAAATATAATTAACAATTATGAATCACTAATCTAGATTGCAAATAAATACTTTAACACAATTTTGTCATAGAAATGATATTCCAGCAGCCTTTGGGAATGGAACGACGTTCAAAACGCTTTCAAATCCGCAAATAAACCTGTTAGTCTTTAAAATGCCCAAGCACCCTTCTGATTCTGAGAATCTTCTCGGAACTTTTGGGGTTTCGCTGCATCTGAAACGTCTGTAGCGTGGCAACCTCGGTAGGTTTAAATTTATACAGTCAGTAATTATTAAATTTTTCATTTAAATTATGCACTTTCTCAAATGGATAACTATTTAAGCTTGAGTTTCTGTAATTTTTACACATGGAAGCTAAACTTGACGAAAAGGACTTAGCCATATTAGCGTTGCTGCAAGAAAATTGCCGCATGACAGCTAGAGAAATAGCCCAAAAAATAGGCTCGCCTATAACGACGGTTTTCGCAAAAATGAAACGGATGGAGCAGCAAGACATAATAAAGGAGTATAGGGCAATCCTAAACCATAAAAAACTGGATTTCGGAGTAACAGCATTCATTTTGGCGTCCTTCTCCTACAGAACAGACAAGGAAGAGGCACCTTTATCCCAGAGGGCTATTGCAGAGCAAATATCAAAGTTTCCAGAAGTTCAAGAAGTTCACATAATATCTGGGGATTGGGATATCCTAATAAAAGTCAAGGAGAAGGATGTAGATGCCGTTGGAAAGTTTGTGGTGGATAAACTCCGCACAGTTAAAGGCATAGAGAAAACTTTGACTTGCATGGTTTTTGACACTTTAAAGGAGACAACCGCTATACCAATATCATTGAGAGGACTTAAGAAGAAGTAAAAGTTTAGTACTAGGCGAAAAGTTGTAAAATCAAACCGGAAAGGGAGACTTGCAAATGAGGTACGACGTCGTAGTCGTAGGCGCCGGGACAGCTGGCTGTTTAGCCGCAAAAACAGCAGCCGAGGCCGGATTAAAAGTTTGCATAATTGAAAGAAAAAGCCAAAGAGAAATAGGTGAAAAAATCTGCGGGGATGCCCTAGGTGAGCATCATCTAAAGGCTTTAGGTTTGACGCCGCCCCAACATGGCGAACTTGAAAAACAAATAGAGGGGGTCAAAATTTACTCGCCTGACTTAGAAACCGTTTTCACTGTTAAACACGAAGATTTTTCTGGTTACTTGCTGAATAGACGACTTTTCGGGCAATGGCTTTTGAAGTTGGCGATGGATGAAGGCGCAACACTGTATGACTCCACTCAGTGTCTTGAACCAGTAATTGAGAAAGGCTACGTGATTGGAGTCTCGGCAAAAAACATGAAGACTGGTGAAAAACTTCGATTTGAAGGAAAAACCATTGTGGATGCAAGCGGTTTCTTAGCGGTTATAAGACGAAAGCTTCCAAGGGAAATGATGATAGAGAACGAAATTTTAAAAGAGGATGTTGAGGCTTGCTATAGGGAGATAAGGCAGTTAAAGCAGGAAACCACGGACAAAAGCTATTGTGAAATCTACCTTAATCAGAAAGTGACACCAGGAGGCTATACTTGGATTTTCTACAAAGGCAGCGCAAAAGTAAACGCTGGTTTAGGCATCTGCATGCGGGGTGACTTTCCACATCCAAAAAAACAGTTTTATGATTACGTTTTAACCAAACCCATTTTTGAAGAGTCGCTGTTACTGCATGCTGGCGCGTGGTATGATCCTACTCGTAGACCGTTGGACAACATGGTTGGAAACGGCGTAATAATAACAGGAGACGCAGCATGTCTTGTAAATCCAATTCATGGCGGTGGTATAGGGCCATCCATGTTGAGCGGTTATTTGGCTGGAAAAACCATAGTTGAAGCCTTAGGAAAGGGCGACGTTAGCCAAAACAGTTTGTGGTCATACAACCTTAAGTATATGGAGAATTACGGGACTAAGCAGGCTGGGCTTGATGTTTTCAGGCTGCTGCTGTTAACATGCAAGGATGAGGATCTAAACTATGGCATGAAATATCAATTGCTAACAGAAGAGGACGTTTTAAGGGCTGGTCTAGGCGAAGACTTTAGCCTCAAAATAACGGAAACAGCCAAACGGGTGTTTAAAGGGATCAGGCGCATCGGTTTCTTAAACAAGTTAAGGATCACCGTAAACCTCATGAACAAAGTTAAGGCCCACTATAGGAGTTATCCAAAAACGCCGAAGGATTTTGAAAAGTGGCGTCTAAAAACTGAGGCGCTGTTTAACGAGGCAAAGTCAAAACTTTTAGAGTAGAAAATCATGCGAGTAGCAGTTTTAGCCACTGGTGGAAAAGACTCCACCCTCGCCCTCTACAGGGTTCTGAAAGGCGGCTATGAGGTAAAATATCTTGTAAGTATGATTCCGGCGAGGGAGGACAGTTGGATGTTCCATTATCCCAACATGCATCTGATAAATTTGTTCGCTGAGGCTGTAGGGTTGCCCCTTATAAAAGGCGAAACTTCAGGAATAAAGGAAGTTGAAGTTGAAGATCTGAAAAATTTGGTTGCCAGACTTGACGTTGAGGGACTAGTTTGCGGTGCTATCGCATCCAACTACCAAAAAACAAGAATAGAGAAGCTCTGTGAACAATTAAACTTAAAGTTTATAGCCCCACTTTGGGGGGAAGACGAACAGAAAATTTTGGAAGAAATTTTAGCTCTAAATTTTGAAGTTATTATCACAGGCATCTACGCCTATGGATTTTCAAAAGAATGGCTCGGCAGAAGAATTAACGCGGATACAGTTAAGGCTTTAATTGATTTGAAAAGAGCATTCGGTGTTTCTCTTGTGGGGGAGGGGGGTGAGTATGAAACTTTAGTGCTTGACGCCCCATTTTTTAGTAAAAAACTGAGAATTGTCGAAGCTGAAACTGTTTGGAAAGGCCAGAGTGGATATCTACTTGTTAAAAATGCCAAGCTTGAAGACAAGTTGGGTAAGTAAGCGTTTGCTTTTTGGAAAACTTTATTTTGTAGTTGATGAATCTTGAAGCCCGTGAGCGGATGAAAAATCCGCTGGGATGTAACCGGTTTGGTTGAACCATAAACTAGGGGCGAGGTGAAAGATTGGCATATAAGTATATTGCGGAAGCTTGGAAAAAGCCGGGAGAATCCTTTGTTGAAGAGTTGATGCGGCAGAGACTCATAGATTGGCGTAGACAACCTGCGGTGGTTCGCATCGAAAAGCCCACACGTTTAGATAGAGCCAGAAAGCTTGGATACAAGGCTAAGCAAGGCTTTATTGTAGTCCGCGTACGCGTGAGACGAGGAGGGCTACGCAAACAGCGGCCAAGGTCTGGAAGAAGACCAAAAAGGATGGGTGTTAGAAAATACAAGCCAGCTAAAAGTTTGAGGCTTATAGCTGAGGAACAAGCTGCAAGAAAGTTTCCGAATCTTGAGGTTTTAAACTCTTACTGGGTTGGCGAAGACGGACGCTTCAAATGGTTTGAAGTTATAATGGTTGACCCCAGTCATCCAGCTATAAAATCGGATAAAGACGTAAACTGGATATGCCAAAAACAGCACAGGGGCCGCGTCTTCAGAGGGTTGACAAGCGCAGGCAAAAAAGTTAGGGGCCTACGGAAGAAAGGACGAGGTGCAGAAAAAGCTAGACCAAGCAAAAAAGCAGCTACAAAGGAGTAACATTTATGCACATTGTTAGGCCATTGGTTTTCAAGAAAAATGGGAAACAGCGTACGGGGAAGGGCTTCAGTCTAGGCGAGTTGAAAGAGGCAGGATTAAACAAAAAACAAGCCTTAATGCTTAGAATACCAGTGGACTCAAGAAGGAGAACAGTGCACACGGAAAACATTGAAAACCTCAAGAAGATTTTAGAAAAGGAAGGTAAAAGCGAAAAAACTAAATCCAAAAAAGAAGAAGCAAAGGAGAAAACTAAAAGAGGAAAGAAGGAAAAGAGAGAAACGTGATGAGCAGTTTTGTCCTCTAAAGTCCCCATAAATTACATTGAAATAAGAGTATTCGCCCATGCAACGGAAGACGAAGACAAAGTTCTTACAGCTGCACGGAACATATTTCCACCGCAGGTTTCTGAAAACATAACTTTTAAAAAGTCAAACTTGAGTGGACACCATGGAAACCCGATAACGCTTTTTGAAGCAAAAATAAGGGAGAAGGAGACCATCCAAGCTTTTTTGCAGAAATTGACTTCAACCCTAAACAGTTTAGACAGGAAAGTTCTGGCCAGCGAAATTGAACAACATCTTGATAAGGGATGTCTATATTTGAGACTTGACAAACAGTCAGCCTATTTAAACGAGGTTAAACTTTGCATGGCAGACCCCATACATTTACGGATTCACTTTAGAAGGGCAAATCCGAAGGAAATAGTGGAATTCTGTAGAGAAATTGGGTTAATTCCATGAAACGACGTTTTGCAGACTTGCACTTGCTGCCAAACCTAAGCGATACAGAAAAGACGGAACAAATGCTTATAAAGGCTTCGGAGCTTGGCTACCGCTTGGTGGCTGTGCCGCTTCCAATAGTTTCAATAGAAGCTTTCGCCCAAAAATTAAGGTCAACATGCAGAGAGGCCAACCTGGATTTTGCATCCCGTCTCGACTTAAAACCAAGAACAGCGAAAGAACTTTTGCAACAATTGAGGAGGTACAGAAGAAAAGTTGAATTAATCGCAGTAATATGTGAATCGAAAGAAGTTGCACGGCAAGCCGCAAAAGATCACAGGGTAGATATCCTAAACTTTCCATCAGCGGATCCCAGAATAAGGTTTTTTGACAAGGCAGAGGCGGAGCTTGCCTCAGACAGCAACGCTGCCCTTGAAATTGACATAAAACCATTGCTCACTCTGAAAGGCCCAGCTAGAATTAGGCTATTGGCAACCTTGAGGAGAGAAGCTGCGATAGCCAAAGATTACCATGTGTCGATTGTCATTTCAAGCGGTGCTACAAACTCATTACAGATGCGGAGGCCCCTAGAAATGGCGGCCATAGCATCACTCTTCGACCTTGACAAGCTCACAACTTTAGAGGCTGTCTCAAAGAATCCATTGGCTATAGTTGAGAGGAACCGTGAAAAGCTAAGCCCGAGGTTCATTGCGCCTGGCATCCGCTTAATACGTGAGGGAAGCGACTGTCCATGAGGGACAAAGTTAGACGCAGATACTTTGCGCTTAAAATCGATTCAAATGAGAAAATAAGCCAAAAAGAGTTTATGGACGCTGTTTGGGAGACCATTTTGAGGCTTTATGGTGAATATGGTGCAAGTAAAATGGGTCTAACATTAATTAATTATGACGCAGACAAAGGACTTGCCATAATCCGTGCGACCCACACTGAAATTGATAAATTTAGAGCAGCCATAGCCTTCATAACTGGAATGGCAGCTAAACCAGCAGCTGTGCGGATCATAACGGTTTCTGGAACCCTTAAAGCACTTCACAAAAAAATTGGAATCAAGACTCATTGAAGCTGTATTGCTTTTAACCTCAATATCTTTGACCGCAACACATTAATTAGTCAAATCACGTATTAGGCTTGGGGGATGATGTAGCCGTCCCAGTCTGATTGATGCCCTATGAGGAACTCATGACGGGCGGACCCCTTTTCCCTAATCAATGTCTTACTGGTGGTGTTTTCGTTCTCTTTTCTGTTTTCTTTCCAATCCGAAGGCAGTTGCCAAAATCATGCCCATTATGAAGCCGCCTATGTGCGCCCAGTAGGCTGTTTGGCTTCCGATTTCAAACAATCCGTAAAACCATTGGAGCAGAAACCAGAAACCAAGAAACAAAACAGCTGGAATTGGCAGTATAAAATAGATAACCCATGTTAGTATTTTAGCTTTTGGAAAAAGTACGATATAGGCGCCTAACACTCCGGAAATCGCGCCGGAAGCTCCAACAACGCCTCTCGTGAAATCCGCAGGAGAGGTTAAACCCAAATATAGGCTTAGTATATGGGTGAAGGCTGCTGTTACGCCACAAATTATGTAAAAGACAAAATAGCCGCCGTGACCGAAAATATCCTCAATGTTGTCTCCAAAAATGTAAAGAAAGAGCATGTTGCCGAGTAAATGCCACCAGTCAGCATGCATAAACATGGACGTTACAAGCGTATAAAGTCTTTCTCCTTGCACAATCTCTTGGGGATACATAACAAACCTACGTTCAATTTGGCTGGCAATTTTTGGAAGGAAAAGTCCCTCTTCTGAGAGCCAATATAATAGGAAGATGAGTATGTTAATCATAAGGAGCATACGGTTTACATGGGGTGTCCTTGAAGGACGGTTTAAGTCCTTAAGCGGAAGCAACTTTAAGTCCTCACCAGATTGCCTTATACATTACTGCACTTAAGTCTAGCGTATTGTTTGGCTGTAAACTTTTAAGTTAAACATTCAATCATTCTAACACAAGTCAAACACCCGTCTGGAATTGGCATGTTTTTGGGACGTTTCTTCAAAAACCCGAGAAAATGCGGACAGCCTTCTTTAGTTTTCCCACAGTCCTCACTTTTTGAAACTTCAATCGAACCTTTTATGTTTGCCTCAACATCTGGATGCGGGGCTGCTTCTTTAACTTTTGTCAGGCAACGGGGGCAAGCATAATAAGAAGTTTTTGAAAAGCTGTTGGAAGAAACTGTTACTAAGATAGGTTTTCCGAAAACCTCTCCACATTTATCACACGTTAAACTGTTCGCCTTATCCTTTTCTTGAAAGTACGGGTTTGATGCATGTTTTGTCGACGTCATGTGAACAGCTCCACGTATTCAAAATCTTAATATTTAATAAACTTTTTTGGATAAACGTACAACATAAAAACACAAAGCCGCATTGAGCATTTTGGAGCGTTCCAAACAACGCATTACGTGAGTCTACGTTGAAAAGTTACCTTTAATTGTCTCTGGAAACATGTCTAACTAAGCGTAACTAAGGAAAAATTTATATTGTAATGCTGTTTTTCATTGAGACGCATTAGGAGGTTGTTGGTTTGTCTTCACCCGCATCTGGAATCCCAGTTCTAGTGTTAAAAGAGGGTTCAACCCGTTCGAGGGGCAGAGAAGCCCAGCACACCAACATCATGGCGGCGCGCATAATAGCAGAAACAGTGAAAAGCTCCCTCGGCCCGAAAGGCATGGATAAAATGCTTGTGGATAGCTTCGGCGACGTCACGATAACCAGCGATGGACGCACAATTTTAGATGAAATGGATGTACAGCATCCAGCAGCCAAGATGATGGTGGAAGTAGCCAAAACTCAAGACAATGAAGCTGGAGACGGTACCACAACGGCGGTTATTTTGGCTGGAGAATTGTTAGCAAAAGCTGAGGAACTTATAGGAAAGAATATTCATCCAACAATCATAATTGATGGTTACAAGAAGGCCATGGAGAAGGCTCTTGAAACCATCGAGAAAATAGCCATACCAGTGGACATAAAATCGCCAGAATATCTGAAGAAAGCGGCTATGACTTCCATGGCAAGCAAGCTTGTAGCTGAAAGTAGGGAATATTTGGCTGAACTGGCTGTTAAAGCAGTCCTGCAAGTCGCCGAAAACGTGGACGGCAAATACAAGGTAGACATTGACGATGTGAAAGTTGAGAAAAAGCCCGGCGAATCGATAAGGGATACAATGCTAATAAACGGCATAGTCTTGGACAAAGAAGTCGTTCACTCCGGCATGCCTAAACGCGTGGAAAACGCAAAAATCGCCCTGCTTGACGCGCCGTTGGAAATTGAAAAAACAGAATTTGACGCAAAAATTAACATTGAAAGCCCAGAGCAAATGGAAGCTTTCCTTAGACAGGAAGAAGCAATGCTAAAGGAGATGGTGGAGAAGATCGTCGCAGTGGGCGCCAACGTCGTCTTATGCCAGAAGGGTATAGATGACATGGCACAGCATTTCCTAGCCAGAAAAGGAATCCTCGCTGTGAGAAGGGTCAAAAAGTCAGATATGGAAAAGCTTGCCAAGGCTACTGGAGGAAAAATAATAACAAACTTGGATGACATGACACCAGCAGATCTAGGGTTTGCAAGCGTTGTCGAAGAACGCAAAGTTGGCGATGATAAAATGACTTTTGTAGAAGGATGCAAGAATCCCCGCTCAGTAACCATCCTCATCAGAGGCGCAACTGAACGCATTGTGGATGAAGCGGAACGCTCCCTACACGACGCCATCTGCGTAGTCCGAGACGTTGTCGAAGAGCCAAAAATTTTGGCTGGCGGCGGAGCCCCAGAATTAGAAATAGCCCGCATTCTAAAGAAGTATGCGGAAACCCTTCCAGGCAGAGAGCAACTGGCTGTAAAAAGCTTTGCAGATGCCTTAGAGGTTATACCGGCGACCCTAACTGAAAACGCCGGATTAGATCCAATAGACATTTTGTCAGAGCTAAGGGCAAAACATGAAAAAGGCGAAACATGGGCCGGAATTGAAGTTCACTCTGGAAAAGTTCAGGACATGAGAGAAGCGGGAGTCTTTGAGCCAATATCAGTAAAGAAGCAAGTAGTGAAATCTGCAACAGAAGCTGCTTCGATGATACTCAAAATTGACGATGTTATCGCTGCTGGAAAAGCCAAAATGCCCCCAACGCCGCCCAAGGGCCCGCCTGAAGGCGAATTCTAGGCGCTGGGGTAATGGAAGACGTCCCAAAAAGAGAAAAAAATCTTGATAGGACCCCCAAAGCTCACCCGCTTCGAGAAAGCAAGGATAGTGGGGGCTAGAGCCTTACAAATAGCCATGGGTGCCCCTATTCTTATCGAAACGCCGAAAAGCTCTGCAAGCCCAATAGATATAGCCCTCCAAGAGCTCGAAGCGGGAATACTGCCAATAACTATTAGGCGAACGCTGCCCGACGGCACTTACCAAGATATACCGTTAAAGTGGCTTTTGGAAGGCGAAAAGAAAAAATCCGCCTCCTAGACTTTTTTCGCATTTTTACTTAATTCCTTAGCAGTTTCAAGAGTTTTCCTTATTCTAGTCCAGTGGGCTCCTTGCCAGTAGATTTTGCCGCATTTTGGACATTCCCAGAAATCGTTGTAGTGAGTGTATGTGTTCTCTTCAACTTTGCCCGCAACCTTTTCCTTTGGTATTGGTTTGACTTGAGTATTACATTTTGGACAACGCGACCGCGACATATCCACGTCTAGGCTTATGCCAAATTTTTGGGCTATTTTCGCCAAGTTTTCAGTTTCCGTCGGCCCATCAACGTAGAAGGCTTGCACGCCTTTTGCTGTAGCTTGTTGGTAAAGCTCTAAATCCCTTGTTAGGAGAATTCTCCGCTCTTTTTTGGCTATGCCTATAAGTTGGGCATCGTCCAGCTTGTTAGAATACTTCACGTTATGTCCGAGCATGCGAAGCCAGCGGGTGAGTTTTCCAAGCATACTATCTGCAATAAATTTCAAGTCTTAGCACCTCCTCCAAGGATTACTTCGCCGCATCCCGTCTGAGCAACTATTTCGCCGTCATCCATGACAAGTCTTCCGCCTACAAAAGTTTTCACCGGTTTACCCTTAACACGTTTACCATGGAAAGGCGAAAACTTAGCCTTTGAATGGAACCTGGACGTATCTATGAAATACTCCCTTTCCAAGTCAACAACCACCAAGTCAGCCTTGCGGCCCTCCTCAATAACTCCCCGCCCCTTCAGTTTGAATATTTTGGCGGGATTTTCAGCCATCAGCCTAACAATATCTGCAATTCCAAGCAATCCGGCATTAACAGCGGTCAGCATTAACGGAAGCGACGTTTCAAGTCCAGGTATACCAGTTTTGACTCCCCAAACATTTTCGGCATTTTTCTCAGCGAACACGTGGGGCGCATGGTCTGAGCTAAGTATATCAATTATTCCATGCCTTAAGCCAGCCCATAAGGCGTCAACGTGGCTTTTGTCTCTAAAAGGGGGAGCAGTTAAAGCCATGGCTCCCAAATGCTTTAAGTCTTCAGCAGACAAAAATAGGTGATGGGGGGTAACCTCGCATGTTATCGGCAGCCCTGCCTTTTTCGCCTTGTAAATTGTTTCTAAGCTATCTTTTGTGCTTATGTGGCAGAAGTGCACTTTGGCTTTGGTTTTTTCGGCAATCTCTACCATGCGCCTCACAGCTTTAGCTTCAGCCTCCACCGAGTGAACCTCAAGAAAAGCCTCAACATCACCACGTCCCTCCCTGGTAAGCCTTTCCTCAACGTTTCTAAGCAAACTCTTATCTTCAGCGTGTACTGAAATTGGCACTCTGGACGCAACCGTTTTAAATGCCTCCATCAAAGCGTCATCGTCGTCTATATTTAGTCCGCCTATCTGTTCGCCTAGGTAAAGCTTGAAGGCTACAGCACCTTCCCTGATTATAGTGTCAATTTCCTCCACTCTTCTGGGAAACTCGGAATAAAAACCTACATTAACCAGAATTTTTCTCTTCGCTGTTTCCATCCGCCGACTTAAGGTTTCAGCGCTCATTGTGACTGGAGTGTTGTTGGGCATATCCAACACTGTTGTGAAGCCACCGGCGGCGGCCGCCGCTGTTCCAGTGTAAAAGTCTTCTTTGTAGGCTTTTCCCTCATCCCTCAAATGCACGTGAGCGTCAATTAAGCCTGGCAATATTAGAAGCCCTCCAAGGCTGAGCATGTTATCAGCCTTGGGCATTTGGGCTTCTCGTCCAACCTTGTAGACAACGCCATTTTTAATGGCTATGCAACATTCTTGCACAGCGCCATTTACGTAGGCCTTTAGGTCCTTTAGAATCAGGTCAACAATCAACA
Organism: Candidatus Bathyarchaeota archaeon; assembly: GCA_018396705.1. NCBI lineage: Archaea > Thermoproteati > Candidatus Bathyarchaeota > Candidatus Bathyarchaeota archaeon. Next base: position 188,451 of record JAGTQZ010000004.1, on the reverse strand, counting down.
GTTTTCGCCTCTTGTTGGAAAAGAGGCGCTTTATCTAGATAAAACTAGCTTAAGGTTAACGTGGCACAGCCGGTTTATTTTCAAGGACTTCCTTAACTTCAGCGTTTACCCTTTCATAGAGCAGCTTGCCAATCAAACCTTGTTCTAAGGCTTTATCCAGTTTTTCCATATCGAGTATTTTGGTTTCGCCGTCTGGACGGATGCAAATGTCAACCTCTAAATCCACATAGCGTAAGGCGTTTGGATAAACCTCTACTGGTGTATTTATGTTTATGTAGGCTCCTTTCCACACACTATCCTTCGAGTAATAGTTTGTTATGATGTGCCACTCGCCGGTTTTTGTCTGGCTCACCGCCCGGTCGCCAGCCTCCTTAACAGTGCCCAGACCATCGTAAAAGCCGTCAGTCTTCATGGTCCTACAGTAGCGTATCTCACCGTTGTCTAGGACTTCAAGGATTGCCTGTCCAAGGTTAAAGACCGCACCGCTAAGCTTTACATGCTCCACACTCACAGTCACGCCTTCTTCTGGAAACTCAGCGGCTGTCTGCTCCACGAAAAGCTTTTTCACTTCATCTAGGCTTTGCCCTTTCTCTAAAAGTTTTTCAGCCATCTCTAACGCGGCGGAAACTCTGCCGCCACAACTCTTATAGAAGTGATGCCCATCTAAGGTTGGCGTGACCAAAGTCCTCAAAGCATCCAACTTTCTTTTTGAAATGCTTGGAAACTCAACGCTCATGAAATGTAAGCCTTCAACCAGGAGGGATGGCGCTGTGGCTGAGGAAGCCTTCTCAGCTAAAACCTTGGCTTTTTCCACAAGCATCTTCACCTCGTTTTCTAAGACTTCTCTTGGTTTATGGGCTGCTGGCTTCCGCCAGATTATACCCCAGCCTTCAGGCGCCAGCTGCTTCCCCAAAGCGTAAAGCTCCGCCCGTTTGGCGACGTCTCGGATTTTTAGGCTTACGCCTACGCGGCCATTTTGGATGAGAATGGCACAGTCTCCGACAATTTTCAGTTGCGTCGTCAGGATTGGAGTTTTTCCGCCAATACGTTTCCGTTCAACTTGCACAAGGATTTCATTCTGATTTTGGATTGAGGCTTCGTTTTTTGGGAGAACCCCCACGGCTTCGTTTCCAATTTTCACATAAAGGCCCATCTCGTCTTCGCCAATGATGCAGCCTTTGTATATGCCATCCACACTTACGCCCCATTCTCTTGTTATAGCATCTTCAAGGATTGCTTGTAGGATGGTCTTGAAGGCTTTTACGGCTTCCCTCTTGCCTAGCACCACAACTCCTTGGAGGTCATGTCTATCTTCAATTTTAATGTCTGGAGGCTCACTGTTGTCAGCCATGCCGAAACGCAACTTTATAGCTTGGGATGGCTGGACAACTTTAAAGCCGTTTTCCAACAACAACTTTGTTAGGGCTGTGGCGTATATGCCTCTAACTCTCGCCTTCAAGGCCTAGCCAACCTTTTCAACTCTGTAAAGGCCGTTGACCTTCTCTACCTTAAACCTAACACCTAAAAGGAGTTCGGCCAGCCAAATGTTTGTCTCTAAATGGTCAGAAAGCTCCCTCGTGTAGTAGACGGATCTCCCCCTTGCTAGGGTTATGTATGGAATCAGCATATCAGCTAAATGCACATCAACAGTGGCTCTCGAATTAACCTCCATATATAGTTTTTCAGCTGCCTCCACACCCACCGCTTCACTGGTTTTCCGCAGTTCACCTATAGCGTCTGCGCCTAGGACAGCGCCTTTGTCGGTTTCAGCCCAAAGGACAAGCGAGCTGCCCTTCTGTAATGGATTAGAGTGATCATTTATTATTTGGATGTCCGCGGTTAAGCCTTTGCCGCGAAGATAGTTGTTAGCGGCTTCCGCCTGTCGTTCAGCAACTCTTCTGTCAGCTAGAAAAGTACATACAGAAACACCTTTAATAGTTTTTAGTATGCCGAACTCTTCTATGGAAAGAGGTTTAAGCTCCTTGCATGGCTCGACGGTTAATATAGCTTCACCCATACCTTTCGGATAGTAGCCGTACTTACGAACAGTTATGGCTGCATTTATGCCCATACGCCTCAACACTGGAAGGAAAACGTTTCGCATGTAATTTATCGTCGGTGAGTTGGAAACATCAGTTCCGCCCTTCGAAACGTGCAAACGAACAGTGTTTTCAGCAAAGATACATATGGGCAAAACTGTCATTATCAACATAGGAATGCTTCCAGCTGTGCCAATTTCAGCCTCAAACCTTCCGCCCTTAATGCTTCTAGGCATGAACCAAAGTTCTCGAGAATTTAAGACAGCTCCTTTCACTTCTGCGTCGCAGAGTTTCGCTGCAGTTAAGACAGCTTCTAAATGTTGGGGTCTTAAGCCTGGCTGCGGCCTGTTCTGCCTAATATTGTAAATGTGGATGGACTCACCGATTATGGAGGCTAGGGCTACCGAAAGCCTCAGTATTGTGCCGCTTCCGCTTTTCTGGCTTCCATCAATTTCAATCAAGCGTGGCTAAACCCCTTTTGTCTAGACCTATTGTTTTACAAACAATTAATAAATAGGGCTATGGGTATTAAGGGTTTAAAGGGCGTGAACTCAAACATGAGTGAAGAAAAAGAGCGCATTGAAAAGCTCGCCGAAAAAGTAGACGAGCTGCTTGTTGTTTTAAATAACATCGCCGAGGACCTAAGAATAGTTGCAGCATCGCTGAAGTCCATAGCCGTTTCGCAGCTTGGCCAACAAAAACCCCCACCAACACAGATAACAACTCCTGAGCAACCGCCACTCGAGAAGCCTTTAGGTATAGAGGACGTTAAAATGATGTTTCCAGAAGATTTGGAGGGGCTTTTAAACTTTGAGGACAAAGGTGAATACATCAAGATTACACCCCGCCAGTATTTGGGCGCTGAAAACTTCGCGAAGATAGCCCAAATAGTGCGTGGCGCGGGCGGCGACTATGTCAGCGCTGGAAGAGACAGCCACTTCCGCATACCAAAAATCAAGTCATAGCACTGTTTAGCTTTAGTATTTTATTTCAAAATCCTTAAACTCGCCAGTATAATTCTCCCATTTGACATCTACGCCTGTTACCCTTGCACCCGGCGGTCCATGTTTGCAAAACTCTATGAGTTGTTTAACGGCTTCTTCTTCGCCTTCAAAGACCGCTTCAACTCTGCCGTCAGGGAGGTTGCGAACCCAGCCCTTCACCCCGCGCAGCTGAGCTTCATGCCTAGTTTCATGCCGAAAAAATACACCTTGTACTCTTCCGCTTACAAACACATGTGCCCTAACCTTCATAAACCAGCACCCTTATCCATCCTAATTTAACAGCACGTTAAATTTTAGTCGTTAAAGCCTCTCACTTTAACTTAACTCTCTCCTCATAGGGTTTCTGACAATTCACCACTGGCTTTAAAAGCAAAACATCAAAACCCAAATTTCGGAGGCTTAAGGCTTGGAAGCCAGCTATGGAAAATTTCTGGTTTACGCTCCGAATTTAGCATCACGTAGGAAAAGACTGAAAGTTGTGAGAGCTGCTGTTGAGAAAACCGCCAGAAGATTAAACCTAAACTTCGAAGTCGTAGCGGTTAATGGCAACACGCCGGTATACGTGTACTATAAAGACGGAATTAAGGAACCTGTGCCGCTTTACTGTGACAAAGACGAAGAGCAAACCTTAGAGCAAGTGTGCAGTGCGCTGCGGAGCATGATGTTTGTCCTATCCTTCCACCCGAAATACTCCACCCTCAAAAAGATTAGAAGGGCTCTCATGAAGTTTTCCTAAACTTTATGGACTGATTTTCAAGGGTTATCTCATAAACCTGGTTAACGTCAAAGTCTATACCTAGACTTTCATACTCTTGTTCAGTCAAAAATAATATTATCTTCGGGACACTAAACTGCGCCCTTGCCGGAAAAATGGGCAATTGCTGTTGCAGAGCCTGGAATACCTCTTGGACAACCCTAGCTTCTTCAGTTTGAGGTCTAATGGCAAACTGTGGAATAGGCCGTTCTTCAACAAGTTCTATGCGTTTTCCAAGGTTTCCGTCAAGGTCGCGTATTGACTCAATCTTGTTCACTCTAACCTGGAACATAAGCATTCACGGAAGAAAGAATAGGTTGCTACTATTTAGGTTTATTCCATTTCTATAGTAGCCGGCGGCTTAGGCGTAACATCATAATAAAGTGTTGAAACGTTTGGACATTCTGTAAGAACTTCTTCAGCTATTTTTTTCAAGGTTTTCCATGGTAGTTCTGAAACTTCTGCTGTTAGGAAGTCTTTCGTTTGAACAGCTCTTACACCTATAACGTAGGGCTTCTTCTCTGCAACATCGCCGACAGCATACAACACTCTTGTAACGGCTGGATTCTCGCTGGTTATCTTCGCCTGTAAGGAAACAAGCTTTGAAACGGGTGTTTCAAAGACTTTTCCATTGACTGTTTCAACTTTTATCCCTACAATTTTGCCATAGCGCCGTTTGCCGCCTTCCACGCCAGTAGCCATATCCTTGAAGACTTTCACGTGAACATTTCTAGAGGGAACATTTAGTAGTCTTGCCATCGATTCCTGAATATGAGTCATGGAAGGTTCTCGGATTTCTTCGTTATCAATTATGACGGCGAAAAACTGGCTTGGCTTATGCTCGGCAAGCAAGCCTTCAACAATTGACGTCGCTTTTTTGAGGGTTTCAAGCTTGTCTCGGCGGATTTCGCCTACAATACGCACTGATAAACCTGGACCTGGAAACGGTTGCCTTTCAGAGACTTCTGGCGGCAAGCCTAGATATCTCGCAACCATGCGCACTTGTTCCTTGTAAAGCGTGAGCAACGGCTCCACAACTTTGAAGCCGAATTTTTCCACGGGATTTATGCCAATCTGTTCGAGAACATTATGCTGGGTTTTTACTCCGCCAACAGTTTCCACAACGTCAGCGCGGATTGTCCCCTGCACCAGAACTGTGCAGCCCTCTTTCCTAGCTGTCTCGCTTAAGACATTGTAGAAAGTTTCACGAAATTTTTTCCGTTTCTCCTCCGCGTCCCTTAAACCTTTCATGGCGTTTAAAAAGCGTTCGCGGACATTTACGATTTTCACCGGCACGTTGAAGGGTTCTTTTGAAAGAATATCCGCCACTTTTTCGGGCTCGCCTTCTCGCATGAAGGCGTCATCTAATATCACGCAAACCAAGTTTTCACCTATAGCCTTACGCGTTAAAACAGCGCATGTGGTACTGTCCACACCGCCAGAAACTGCCACAAGCGCTTTTTGATCGCCTATAGCCTTGCGTAAGGCTTCAACCTGTATTTCAACAAATTTTTGGGGGTTAAAACTATTCATGTATTAAACCGCTCCATTTTTAACTAATAGCTGTTTTAGCGCCTTGTGGCTTATGTATTTACCGCCTCTTGGTATCCTCGAGATACTTAAAACCTTTTTCATCGCCTCCGTCGAAATTGGAACCTTAAGCTCTTGAAAATTTGTAAACCTTATGAATGTGGCGTTCTTTCGGCCTTTCAAAAATTGGATATAATCCTCAAAAGAGCCCAAACATGTCTCGCCGCCGTACTTCTTCCAAAGCTCGTCAGCGTTGCCGGCTGCACGCTCCACAAAGTCAGCAATGCCTCTAATTTGCATGAAAGGCCGCTTAACATAAAAAAGCAGCTTTTCAGTGTAAACTGGACCCACAAGGCTTCGACGCACAAAAGTGTGAAAACTTTGGTTGCTTTTTGTTCTTTGGCAAAGCTTTTCCCACCAATTCGCATCAGAAATCAAAATAAAGCCATAATGTTCTTCCGTTGACATAGCGATACCGCCAAGGCGTGACATTCTTTTTGAGTTGTTTTGCTCGAAAAATAACGCTTTCGGTTAGAAGATGCTTGTGGATTTTCTCAAATTTTAACGGGTAAAATACAAATTTTAGGGAAAAGGCCCTGCTGAAATTTGGATGAGACTTTAAAAAACAGCAACCTTAAAAAAACGAAAAACCCCGTATATGACCGCTGTGGCTGGTCAAAGTTTTTCTGCAATTCATCCTATTATTACCATCACCCAAGAAGGCAGAACCCCTTCGTGGGGGCTCCAAAATGGAAACTAAACAGTTGAAAGCCGTTTCAGATGCATTAAAAGAATTAAATAAAAGTTACAGTGACTTCCTATGCTCTATGAAGGACACTGTGCAGGAGGTAAAAAACGCGAAGAAACTCTGGCATAATGGCCAAAAGCCTTGGCTTATAAAGCTGGGATTGGCTCTACTCGTTTTTCCAGACCCCACTATAAGCGACGTTCTAGGCGCCCTTCTGATAGCAGCTGGATCTGTCCAAGAGGGCATTCGTCGCCGTGCCCTCTACGTGGAGGATATCCCAAAAACCTTTAAGAGCATGTTTAAAGAGCTTCAGGCAATGCAGGAAAGCGTTAACCTTTATGGAAAGCTTGGTTAAACTCTTATATTTACAACATGTTATAAACATAATATGTTTGGAGGGGAGATAACGTGAAGCTTGTAACAGTCTTGTTACCTGAAGCCTACTTGGAGGGTTTGGATGAGCTTGTTAGGGCGAACATGTATCCAAGCAGAAGCGCTGCCATAAGGTCAGCAGTCAGGGACCTTCTTAAAAAGGAACTTTGGGAAAGAAGAGAGAGATAAGACTAAACCTCGGCTCTATGACATGACGTGGTTAGACACCGCCACGCAAGACGCTTAACTTTTTCCGCGACTTCAGCTGGGTTTTCCGCGAGGGTTATTGCTCGACCCACAATTAGGTAAAACGCTCCAGCCCTTAAAGTGGATTCTATTTCACCTCCTTGCACGCCAATGCCGGGTGAATAAATTGGGATTTTTCCTTGGAGAACAGCGTGCACCTCTTTTATTTTTTCTGGGTAGGTAGCGCCGACCACAACACCGTCTGCACACCACTTTAGGGCTTTTCTGGCGAAAACCATGTATTGAGTTGTTTCCAGTCCGCTTTCAGCGTCTATCACCCTCTGCCCATAGCCTTCACAAGCCCCTTTATGACTCATGTAAACGAGTAAAATGACGCCTCTGCCCTGATTTTTTGCAATTTCAAAAATTGGCTTTAGACCCTCCTCCCATCCCACAAAGGGATTTGCTATTAAAGCGTCAAAACCTGCTTCAAAATAGTATTCCGCTATAACGCGGTTTGTATCGCCTATATCGTTTGCCTTGCAGTCCATTATTGTAGGAAGCTCTAGCTCATGTGCTCTTTCTAAAAGTTTTTGAATGCCGTTGAAAACACCAAGCGGCAAAACCAAGTGATGGTTAAATTTGACAGCGCAAACGTGGGGACTAATAGTGTTGATGATCTTTTCTGCTCTCTTGTAAAGGGTTTGGCGATTTTCTAGTTTTTCAAAAGGAAAATCTAGAGCTAAAACAACGTTTGTCTGCTTATTTTGGGCAGTTCCTCTGATTTTCTCACGAAAAGCCACACCAGGACACCCTAAACTTGTTTGAGCGTGGAGCTAAAAACTTTTACCGTCTCTATTTCACCACCGCAAGCCAACTTAATATAATCTAAGGCTGTTTTTACAGCTTTTTCAAGCTGTTGTTCAGTTATGCCAGGTGCACCATAACCCACCAGCAGAACATTTCTCGTTTTCTCAGTTATTTTTGTTTGGTCTGCATCTCTATGCGGATAAATACACAAAACTTGTTTTGCATCAGCTAAGACAAGCATGTTACTTTTCAAGACTAAAGGCTTGTCCATACCGATCCCGATGAAGAGTTCACCTTCCCCGGCGAAGCGAATGTTGAAAGGTGGATGAAGCATGTCCCGATCAAAGCCGCTTATTGGAATTATTGTCATCATTGAAGCCAAGTTGTAGGCGTCAACAGCCGTTGAAATAGTTGGTAATTCTCCGCCATGTAAAACGCGTCGCAACAGAGCCTCGCCGGAAGGTCTTGTTTTCGTCGGATCTATGCCAAGTTTCCAGTAGAAGTCTCTATACGCACGAACGACAGGATCATCCTTCAGCTTTTCAACATCATGTTTTGCTCTAACTTCGACGCATAAAGCCCTTTTAAGTTCTCTGATTCTCTCGTTTTCTCTCTCCACTAAAATATTGTTTATTATGCCAATGCATATGGCCAGTTGTGGAAATTTGGTTGATACTTCAGCGCACCAGTATACTTTGAAGCACATTTTAACACGTCCTTTTCACAAGGTTATTGAAAATTGTTAAATATCTAGGGCTTTACGTTTTTCCCTCCATGATAGGCGAGTTTGCAGCTCTCGGAGCAGCCCTCTGCTGGACGTTTTCAGCCATCCTTTATAGGCGGGTTTTGTCCTCGACTTCATCCATTCAAGCGAACACCGTGCGTTGTTTAGGAACAAGTCTCACTCTCATTTTGTTTTTAGTAATTACCAGAAAAAATATGATTCTTACTGAACTGCAAACTCGAGATATCTTTTTAGCAAGCGTCAGCGGAGCCATCGGTTTAGGGCTTGGCGACACACTCTACATGTTAAGCCTAAAAACATTGGGTGTTTCAAGGGCTGTTCCGATAACATGCACCTACCCGCTTTTTAACCTTATTTGGGCTTTTTTCGCTGGCGAAACCATAACTCCTCAAGTGATCATGGGAGCTACAACGATAGTCGTGGGTATGTGGCTTTTAACAAATGAAAAAACAGAGGCGAATAACGAAAAGTTCGTGAAGAAGCCTCATCTAAAGGGTTTAGTTTACGCCCTTTCAACAGCCATAGCATGGTCCATAAGCATTTCTCTAATCAACATAGCCATAAAAAGTGCAAAAAGCCTCGAACAAGCCTACGCCGTGAACACAACGAGACTTTTTGCCGTTACAGTTTTGCTACTTGCTTATTCGCTAACTAATGGAAAGAGAATTAACTCCTTAAAAGTTGGATGGAAAAACGCGGCTATGCTCGTGTTCGGCGGCTTGATAGCAATAGGTTTAGGGTGGTTCCTTCTAACGTTCAGCTTTACTCTAATACCAGAATCACAAGCTGTTCCCATCTCCTCGACAACACCACTATTTTCAACATTAACTGGAGCAGTTTTTCTCCATGAAAAAGTGACAGCCAAAGTCGCAACCGGATCTATAATTGTTGTTGGGTTATTCATGGTATTTGTGGGTTGACCCACCTAAAGTTGGAGACATAAAATCCACAGAACAGTTAAAATCAACTATTAGTCAACAAAAGAAAAAGGGGCTATTTAGTCCTTTCAAGAAAAACGTAGCCGATGTATGTACTTTTATCTAATTTAACTTCTATACTCTTCGCTTGGTAGTTTGAATACTCAAAGCTTATCGAGTATTCGCCTGGATTTAATCCGTCAAACTCGAAGTCTCCAAACGCGTTCGTAAAGGTCGTTCTAGTTTCGCCGTCTTCTTTGTTAATAAGAGTTATTTTGACGTTTTCTGCGCATTCGTCGGTGTCTTTGAAGGCCACGCTTCCTGCGATGAATTCTTTAGTAAATCTGTACAACCCGATATAATATACCCTTGGATTTGTGCCAAGTTCCGGTTTAAACGGTTCGGCTTTTCCAGTCGCAACCAGCTTGAATACTTCACTGTTAGGGTCGTCTAGGTCTCCGAATATCAGTGCTCCAGTTGGACATGCCTGCACACATCTCGGCTCTTTCCAGCCTTTGTCAAGGAGGTGGGCGCAAAAAGTACATTTCTGCGGAATTCTTCTCTCCTCATTCCAGAAAATAACGCCATAGGGACACGAATTGACTAGATTTTTCTGGCCGATTGTCTTTTGTGGATCAATTATCACTATCCCGTCTGGTCTTTTGTAGATCGCGTTATCTTTAGCTGCCTTAATACATGGCGCGTTGTCGCAGTGCATGCAGGGTACGGGCATATATGCCACGCGCACATGGGGGAATTGGCCTCTCTCCCTTGTGAAAACTTGCATCCAGAAATGTCCATGCCTAGGTTGTGGCGCAGAGTAGGGCAAATTGTCATTGTCCCAGTGTTCATCCTTACAAGCTAAGAAACAATTGTAGCACCCATTGCATTTCGTTATGTCTACAACCAAACCCCATTTAACCATTTTCAACCCCTCCATTTCTCAACCTCAACCAAACAGGAGTTAGGCGCCATACCGCAAGCATTTTTAGATATAAACCTTGAGGGGGTTAACAGGTTAAGGCAGCCTCCTTTATCAATTGATTTTGGATCTCCCGGTTCACCTATGGGTTCATAGACGTTGCACGATTCCCAACCATGCACAACACCAGGCCGAATTCTTTCAGTGACTCTTGCAACACATAATACAGAACCCCTGTCATTATAAACTCTAACTATGTCTCCGTCTTTAATTCCTCGTGGTTCAGCGTCCTTCGGGTTTATCCTTATAACCCAGTAATAGTGCCCATCCTCTTTAAGGACTCTATGTTCAGGAATTTCATTTATCCACGTTCCCTTGCCATCATAGTGTGTATGATAGGAGAATCGAGGATGTGTTGAAATTAGCTGAAGCGGGTACGTCTTTGCTTTTTCGCACAAATGGCCTTCCCATGAAGGGATGAAATGTGGTACTGGGGGCCTCTCTTTATCTCCGGGGTCAAAACGCATAAGTGATTGAGAGACAAACTCTATTTTCCCAGTGGGCGTCGCCAAGCCCACCTTGTTAACTGGAGCATCCCGTGGAGCCGGACCCCAATCAGGAGTGTCACGGGGTCGGTTTTCGTAGAACCAACGTAAGGCTGGTGTTGACCTATATGGTTTTGGAAGAGGTACAACAAAGTATCCCTTCCTCTTGAATTCCTCCCAGGATATATACTTTGATATGTCGGTTACATTGAACATTCTTCTAACCCAATCCAGTTCAGTCATTCCGCCCTCGGTGAATTCATCGTAAAAGCCAAGTCTTTTAGCTAGCTCAGCGAATATTGCGTAGTCACTTTTAGACTCTCCTAAAGGTTCTATACATTTCATCTGAAGTACTATAACCCGATGGTTGGTTCCACAAGAGGAATGCGGGACGTAACCGGAGCAGCTAGCCCATTCGCTTATATCCCAGCGTTCAAAGTTTGTACACGCGGGAAGAATTATGTCAGCAAATTTTGTATCCGGTTCCTTAACGAATAAAGTCTGACTTACGATCAAGTCCAGTTTTGGACTCCGGTACATTTTAGCCCACCTGTTGGTTTCAGTCATCGTGCCAATGTATGCCCCGCCAATCCTGTACAGTATTTTAGCTTCACTGTACCCTGTTGCTGGATACCTATATAGTCTAAGTTGATGCTCTATTGACTCGCCACAGAAACCTCTTCCTCTCCATTCAACGGGTGGGTTCAATATGCATTCCGGCAACAATAGCCTAGGTATGTGATGATTATCATGGACTGGGCAAGTCGTAGGCTTTTTGGTCATTCCCCTGCCTAAAAGTTCAAAAGAGGCTGCAGTCTTTTGCGGGTCGCCTGATATCCCGCCTTCTGCATATCCCGGGAAATAGAAGTCTGCGTTGAAAGGCGCGCCTTGGGTGGTGCTCCAAATGTTCACTCCTGGTTTGCCTAGACCTTGCATAGCGACAAGCGCAACCATCATCCTAGCCCATTCAGTTGCATATGCTGCTCTGCAAGCGCCTCCCCATCCGCCAAGTCCTCCAGCAGCCAACATTGTTCTTTTGGACGCCCATTCCCTCGCCAGAGCTCTTATTTCCCTAGCAGAAACTCCAGTAAGCTCTTCAGCCCATTCAGGAGTCTTCGGCGTTTTGTCTTCTTCTCCGAGCACATACTTTTTAAATTCATCGAATCCATACGTATGCGTTGCCACGTACTCTTTGTCATACCTATTTTCAGTTATCCACACATTAGCAATAGCTAAGGCCAACGCGGTATCCGTTCCAGGTCTAGGCGCAAGCCATTTATCCGCAAAAAGGACAGCAGTAGAGTTATAGTGAGGGTCTATGAAAATCATTTTCACTCCAAGGTCCTTCAACCATTGCCTCCAAGGAGCAGATTCGTATCCCTGATAGCCTATAGCACGAGTTGAGTCGGGATCCGACGACCAGAAAACTATCATTTCACAGTGCTTTAAAGCGTCTTCAAGCAGGTCGTATTGTTCTGGAACGCCTAGCCTCCAATAGAAACCCCACATGTGCATTGCCCCCCAATGCCATCCTTCCCAGCTGTCCGGGTTGTGGTCGATATATGTGAAACCTAAAAGGTTGAAGAATCTAAAGAATGCACTATGGCGGTATCCTATGTTTCCCCATTCATGATGAGAAGATGCAGTTGCAGCTATGGCCGCTGGACCGTACTGTCTTTTTACACGTTCGATCTCCTTTGTAATTATATCAAAAGCTTCCTCCCAGCTTATTCGCTCGTATCCTGACTTACCCCTGTTCTCTGGGTGCCTATCACCATCAGGGTTAAAATCAACTCTTTTAAGCGGGTAAAGAGCTCTTTCCGGCGAATAAACCCTAGATCTAGCAGCAATTACGTAGGGCGCAAGTAGCGACTTTCTTGGAGGTTTGAAACACTTTCCTCTAGCTTCAATGACCCAAGACTCCGCATCATCAGGTCCAAACTCGATTGGGGTTACCCGTATAATTTTTCTATCTTTGACGTATACAAAGACAGGCCCGCCAACAGTGCAATTAGTGAAGATCTTGGTGCCGTCTTCGAGTGTTCGCCCAAAACCAGCCTCAAACTCGTGCACTTTCCCCACCACCTCTTTCTTAAAGTTTGTTGTTTACGATATAAAATTTAAAAATACAAAAAATTTGTGCGAAACAAATGCCAGATTATCTAATTAAAAATTTTTAATGTAAAAAGCCTTTTAATCTTAATAATTCGGAGGCAAAGTATGGTGAAGGATGCACGTATAAAAATCAAAGCAAGGGATGAAGTAAGGTATTATCCTGAGTATTGGGCTGGCAAGAAGTTGGCTTATCCCCATGTACCTCCACAGCATCCTAAATTTTCCAGATCAGTGGTCGTTGGCAACCTAATATTCATCTCTGGATGCCAAGGCCAGAATGATGAGACTCTAGAAATACCTTCAACATTTGAAGAACAAATGATCAACGCGCTTGACAAGGTAAGAAAAGCCATGGAGGAGGTGGGCAGTTCTATGAACAACATTGTCAAAACTTTGATACTTCTTAAGAATTTGGAGGATTACCCTCGCATGCGAAAAACAGAACTAGAATATTACCAAAAATACGCTCCTTTCCTAGTTGAGAACCCACCGGCAAGCACGGTGGCGGTTGTAGCAAGTTTAGCAAGGCCAGAGTTTCTCATAGAAATAGATGCTATTGGATACATCCCTTGACCAACTCTGCTTAATATCTGGAAGAAAACTGTCAGAGATAACTAAATAGAAATATTACTCCGCGAAGCTATACTACTCCGAACCTCTAGGGTATTCCATCACAAACAGAGAAAAACGATTTTGACGGGGAGGAATTTACGTTTACTTGAAGCGACAAGCACCTAGCGCCTCAAAAACAAAAATTGAGAATGTTGCTGAATCGGTTGTTTGGGTTGCTATCTTTTTTCGACGATTGCTATTAGCCTTACTATTGATCCGTCTCCGCCTACCCACCTTAATGGTAGGCCTATGATTGTGCATCTTTTGCCTGTGACTTTGTCTATGTCGCCTCCAACGTTTTCATAGCCCATTATGCCATGCGTCAGTAAAAGCCTGTGGCATGGCTCCCAATATGGGAAGTCCTCAGTTACATCTCTTCCCGTCTCCTTTTTATATTCGTCTGCAAGCCATGGTAAAACACGGTTTCGCTCGTCACCTCCAGGCTGACACCACACCTCCCTAGTTGCAAGAGGATGATCAAGCGCCTGTGTGTCTGTGCCCACAGCCTTGACCTGTTTTTTCACGAACCATTCTCCTGCCTCTTTGTAGAAGCCTGGTGCATAACAGAAGTATTTGACGGTGTCGCCCCAATAACGGTGCCAGCCAGTGTTAACTATTACTATGTCACCCTTTTCTATCGGCGGATCAGCTTTTTCAAGATCTTCAGGAGTGATTATTTCCCATTTGCCCTTTGGTATGGACACGACGACGCCTTTTCCCATGTACCTTTCTATTGGTATTTGCTCAGTGGATGGGAAGCCTTCTTCAACATGTATTGGAGAGTCAGCATGGGTGGAGACATGCATCGTATGTGTAAGCACTTGCGATAACACACGGGACTTTGCATGATAATGCATCCTTTCAATTTTAATATCCTCGAAGTATGGCCAAAGCGGTACACCTGGTCCAAACGGCTGCGATAGATCGTATACTTCAACTTCCTTGCCCAATATTTCGACGCTGACCTTTTTTAGAACATCTTCTGGTTTGCCAATGTATTTTGGATCTAGCATGCCATGCAGGTATTTAGAATCAACTTCAAACTTTTTCATCTTAACCACCGTTCACCTTGAAAGATTTCCATCGCCTACAAAATAAGTTTTGCTATCAACAAGAACCTTTTGATGCGTTAACATTTATTACGTTGTTGGATCCACATTGATGTTTAATGCAAGTTTTTCATGGTGTTTAGGCTCATCTAGTTTCTAGTTACAAGATTTTCTATGCAGGCGCAGCACACATGCACTGTGACGATTTGTCTCTTCCTTCTCCAATGTTGTTTGCATAGGAGCGGTACAGTTTTATATTTGGCATGTTTATGGGTGAAGATGGCGGACTGAAAGGGAAAGGCGTTTACATGTCTGTGTCCCCTAACGTTCGCGAGGTTCTCGCAAGGCGAATCGCTGGCGAGATCATCCTCTCCAATAAGCCGGGCGCCGCCATGCGGAAGTGGCGGGAGCTTTTCGGTGTTTCGCAGACCACACTTTCTGATAAGATGATGCTTTCGCCTTCTGTTATAAGTGATTATGAAAGTGGACGGCGGAAAAGCCCAGGTACAAAGTTTGTGCGACGTTTTGTTTGGGCTTTATTGCAGATTGACGAGGAGAGGGGAAGCCGTTTCATTCGCGAATTCGCCAAGCTTACAAGTTCGCCAAGCATGGCAGTTGTGGACTTGCGGGAGTTCCCAATTTCAGTGCGGGTTGAATATTTGTGCAAAGCCATTAAGGGCGAAATTGTGGCTTGCTCTAACCTAAAAGTTAAGGAGATCTTGGGCTACACTATTGTGGACAGCCGTAAAACCATAGAAACACTTTCTGGCTTTGAGTACGCCCAGTTGTTTGGCGCTACAACTGAACGGGCGCTTATTTTTACAAATATTAGTAACGAAAATTCACCTATGATGCTTGTGCGCATGAGCAGCCTAAAACCGCGAGTTGTCGTCTTCCATGGCATGAGACCGGACGATTACTCGATTAGATTGGCAGAGTACGATCATATACCCTTAATTTATTCGGCACTGCCGACTGTTGAGCAGCTTGTGAAGTCGCTGCGGAAACTGTACCGTATAGCATTACGAATAAAGCTTGGCAAGGCAGTCCGCCCGCCCCCAAAGGTAAGCACGTAAATTAAGGTAAATGGAAGGCTGATTTAGCCTTGATTAAAGTGGGATGTTGCGGGTTTCCAACTTCGATGAAGCGTTACTTCGAAAACTATAGTCTCGTCGAATTGAACAGCACCTTCTATGAGTATCCGAAGCTGGAAACTGTTCATGGATGGCGAGAAAAAGCCCCGGAAAACTTTGAGTTCACGGTTAAAGCTCATCGAGACATAAGCCACAAAGCCAAAATGCGGCTTGATGAAACAAGCAGACAAGCCTTCGAAACCATGAAACAAATATGCAAAACATTAAACGCAAAAATACTGCTGGTACAGACACCCGGCTCATTCAATCCAGACAAACTCAACGAAGCTGAAAAATTCTTCGAAAACATAAACCGAGAAGACTTAACCATTGTCTGGGAAACTCGCGGGCAAGAGTGGGAAAAGCCAGAAATCATGAAGAGACTTAGCCAAGTCCTAAGCCGCCTAAACGTGGTGCACGTAACTGACCCCTTCCGAATTCTGCCAGCCTACACAAGCCAAACCGTTTATTTCCGACTGCATGGTTTAGGCAAGGAACTCTACTATTACCAGTACACGGATGAGGAACTGCTGTGGCTTGGCGAAACAGTCAAGAAGTTTGAGGCGGAAGACAAAACTGTTTATGTGCTCTTTAATAACCTCTCCATGTTCGAGGATGGCCTACGCTTCATGCAATACCTTTCAGCTGGAACATTCCCAAAAATAACGGGTTCTGTGGGGCTGGAATCCGTGAAAAATGTAATAGAGAAGATGCGTTATCCAGCGGCCAAAAGCATGCTTGTCAAGAAAGTTGGCTGGAGGCTTGTGGAAATGGAGGAAGGCAAACAGGTTAGGCTTGAGGAGTTGCTGGCAGAACTGCCATCGAAAACCTATAAAAGCGCAGACGAAGTTCTAAAAGAGTTAAGGGCTGCCAAAAAGTTGGACTAAGTGCTAAGCCAAGCATAACTCGTGAATTTTACCCTTCAACAGCCTAAAGTCTTCGATAAGCAGTTGCTTATACTTGGCGCTGTAAAGCCCCGCAGCCGGATGCAAAGTTGGAAAAACCACAACAGCCAAACCTAAAACGTTTGCTCGGTGAAATTTTCCTCTGGCTTCCGTTATGCCCTTAAAGGGCAACCCAGCCTTAGAGAAAATGTAAGCCGTCGAATAATTTCCAAGCGTGACAATCAGTTTTGGCTGGATAGCTTCTATCTGCCTATCCAAAAAGGGCGTGCAAGCCTCAATTTCGGCAGAAGATGGTTCACGGTCCCTCGGTGGACGACACTTCAAAACATTCCCAATGAAGACTTGACTACGTAGTAGACCAGCCTCAGCCAGCAACACGTCCAAAAATTTCCCGGCAGCTCCAACAAAAGGCCTGCCCTTAACATCTTCCCAGAAACCCGGCGCCTCACCCACGAACATAACCTTGGCATTCGAATTTCCCTCACCGGGAACAGCGTTTTTACGGTTTCTCCAAAGACTACACTTTTTACAGGCTTTAACCTCCGAAGCAACAGCCTCTAAAAAAGCCTCCCTTGAAGAGCTCATACTTTTCAGCCAGTTTTAGCGGTATATTGAAGCCGCTTATTAGAATTTTGAAAATGGAAAGAGAAATCGTCGATTACAGAGAAAAATCAAAATGTAAAGCTATTCAGTTTGGCTAAAGCTCTATTTAATGTCGCTTGGACGACGTCATCTACGTGGATTTCGCCTTCACTGGGCGGTTCAAAAACATATCCTATTCTTAGGACTGTTACTGGCAACCCATATTCGATGAAATATAGGAGGCATAGCCGCTCTGTTGCAAGTTTCATTATTGCGTATGCTGGTCCGGGGCTCCGTTGAAAAGCTCTAGTTTTACAGCGCTTTCTTCATCTACAACTTCAGCGTTTCCATCTCCATAAACTGCAGTGCTACTTGCAAACAAGAAGTGTTTAACACCTTCCGACTTCGCCTCCTCTAGGAGGTTTAGGGTTCCCTTAATGTTGACATCGAATAAGTCTGCTAAGGGAACTCTATGTTTCCACGTAGCTCCGTCCCAATTCAAAGCTAAATGATAAACTACATCCACACCTTTAACAGCTTGCCTCACAATATTTCTGTTAACCGTACCACCACGTAAATCATTGCTTCCAACACCGAAAAACTTCAGCCTATCCTTGCAATCCACTAGTTCTCCGTATCGAATGTCAAGAACTCTGACAACCCAACCATTATTCAGCAAGGCACGTACAAGCCTAGACCCAATAAAACCTCCTCCACCGGCAACAAGCGCCTTCATTACATTTCCCACTCTCATTTTTTCAGCAACGAAAATATTATTTTCACTATCCAGCTGCTTGCCGACATGATATCAACACTTTAGCACAACCATCTTCGACAGCCAAAATCTAGAGAATGGTATCAATTTTGCAGTTTGCTACGCAACAAAATTAATGTTTAAAGCGCTGCGCATATGAAGCCCTTTTCGCAGCGATTAACACTAGCGGAGGCGACTCTGAAGTTCAACCTTAACTGAAGCTACGTTAATCAAGGTTACACCAATAAGCAGACATTGTAATTTTTAAATAAGGATTGATACAAAAAGCGGAACAAGATGCTGACAAAACTTAAGGCGAAAGTGCAGTCAGCCATAAAAGCCCAAGCGGAAGCCGCCAACAAAATAGGGTTAACGCCAAACGCTATAAGCACACTTGGCATAATTTTTGCATTCCTATCTGCACTGGCATATGCGAGCGGACGGCAAAACCTCTCTTTGGCTGTTGTCCTACTGTTGCTTTCAGGATACTGCGACATGCTAGACGGTGCCCTGGCAAGGCTATGCCAAAAAACCACACTCTTCGGCGGCTTCCTAGACTCGCTGTTGGACAGATATGCAGACGCTTCCATTTACGCTGGCATAATGCTCAGCGGACTATGCACGCTCCACTGGGGACTGACGGCGCTTGTGGGCTCATTGCTTGTAAGCTATGCTCGCGCCAGAGTCGAATCCGCCGACGTAAAAATGGAGGGCGTGGGCTTAGTTGAACGAGCCGAACGCTTGATAATAATCGCAACGGCAAGTCTGATTGAAATTTTCTGGAAGGGTTTCTTAGAAGCCGGCGTAGCAGTGTTGGCTGTACTCACAAACCTAACAGTGATCCAAAGGGGCTATCACGCCTATAAAGCCTTAAAGAAAAGGGAGAAAAACGAATCCTAAAACCTTCTGCTCATTCGAAGTTTACGTTCCTCTCTAGCGCGAACCTTCACAATACCATAATGCACAGCACAGGAAACACAATAATACTTAGTGTCCACTGGCGCAGAAATATAGGCGCCTTTCTGGCGGAGTTCCCTAGCCAAAGCGGGATCCACCAAAGAAAGCCGACGTGTAACCTTTTTCGCCTTGTCTCTAGGCACAAGCTCACCACAGTTTGCGCACTGTACGAAACCACTTCTGCCCTTTGCACCCTTCGACCTTCCACGGCTCTTCCGCTTGTACGGCATAACCAAACATCCCACAGTAGTCTTCTAGCAATGAAAGTACTGTTCTTGCTTATATATCTGTCCTTAGCTTAAGCAGATAAGCAATGTTAGCCTTCGAATCTATCTTGGGGACTATTTTGCCCTTCGAGGATGTGAAAAGCGTGGTGACGCCCGGACCGTGTCCGGAGGTTACACAGTTCGTGTGAACCACAATGCCCACTGAAACAGCGCCTTTACGGTAAATCCTACCAAAGGAGTGATCCGCATCCAAAATAGCCACCAAATCGCCAAGTCGCAAATCCTCAAGCCCATATTCGCGGCGTGTCGCTTCATCAAAAAGTTGAATATCATAATCGCCGGAATAAGTCTGGTTTGCGCCTAAACCAGAACCCATAATCGCCGCCGGAATCACATGGGTCACTGGAACCTCAAGCTTGTCGCCCACAGGCTTTGGATTTAAAGCCTCCAAAAAACGAGGGTCCATATTCATGACTTTTATGTCTGGAAAATCCAGAAGTTTTAAGCCTACGCCGAAAGCCTTCACCAGAACCTTGTCGCCCAACATGAGCTTTTCAAGAATCTCAGGCTGAAAATCTACAAGCACATGCTCAATCCCACCATGTTTGCCAGTAACAACTCCCCTCGCGCCTTTCGCGTCGCCTGAAACAACGACAGCCTCATTTCCAATACATGAAAGCACATTCAAAGCCGTGTTGGCGCCACGTCCAAAACTCGGGTCATTCTCCTTGTTTTCTATGCTTACGCCCGGCTCAACATGATCTGCTTCCCAACCGCATGCAGGATCACCAACACGCACGTTGTATGTTATACCGCCCACACCAGGCAAAACCATAGGAACCCCTTCAGCTGAAATGTTGTACACGCCTCTTCCATAAACCGGACTGGCCACTTCACCTACAACCGAAATTTTAACAAGCTTATCAACATTTGTTCTAAGCATACATCCTTTCCCTCAACCTTGCATAAAGACAAGGACAGCTAAAATAATAAGTTTCCCAGAGTAAAACCGTGGGGCACATGGAATATGACAAGTTTTAAATGTCACTTTCTAGTTTTGAGTTGAGTGAAGCATTACAAACAGCCAACAAGGAGTCGACGGTTGGAGGAAAATGGCTGAAATAGGTTTAAGGTCGAAAATGCTTGTCAGGGATGTGATGAGCAGCCCGGTTATAACAATCGATGAGGAAGCCCCTGCAAACCACGTTGCAGAGCTCATGGACAAGCATGAATTAGGCTGCATTGTAGTAACAAACAAAGAGGGGAAACCCATAGGGATAATAACTGAAAGAGACCTAGTCACAAGAGTGCTAGCAAAAAACCTCAAACCAGATAAGGTTAAGGCCAAAGACGTGATGACGTCGCCGCTAATAACTATAGAGCCAGGCGAAACAATAAATGAGGCTGCCAGAAAAATGAGTAGACTAAACATCAGAAGACTCGGTGTAGTCTACAAGGGCGAATTAGTCGGGCTTATTTCAAGCAAGGACATTTTGGCAGTTATGCCGGAACTAATAGAAACCATGCAGGAGAAAGCCCTAATAGAAGGCGAAAACATGGCGCAAACCATACCTGAAGAAGAAACAAGCGAGGAGGAAGCATCCCTAAGCGGATACTGCGATCGTTGCGGAGGATGGTCGGACAACCTAAAAGACGTTGATGGTGCTTACCTATGCGAAGACTGCCGAGCCGAAATGGAGATTGAAGAAGAGTAAAAGGGGAGATTGCTTGCGTGTAGAAGAAATAGCCAACCAAAAACACCCGTCCATTTATGAGGATGAACTTGCCACAAAAGCTCGCGCCATTATCCGCGACTTCTCTCTGAGAATTCTTCCGGTAATAAACGCTGAAAAAAGACTCGTAGGAGTGGTCTCCCGAAGCTCAGTGATGACCATATCTTCATCGATTTCACCAATAAAAGTGAAAGGTATAATGACGAACCCAAAGCATATAGCCACCATGGACGACGACGCATATCAAACAGTCAGAGAAATGATACGCCTAGACGAATGGAATATACCAGTTGTAAATGCTCCGACAGAGAAACTTTTGAAAGGAGTTTTAGGCTTGGAAAACTTTATAGAAAACATTATAAAAACAAGTCCGGAAAAACTAGCCAAACCAGTTTCCGAAATAATGTCGACAAAAGTTTTAACATGCAGTCCAGAAGATGAAGTGGATAATGTCTGGCGTCTAATGCAGGAAAAGGCTTTAGCCGGGCTTCCAGTCGTCGCTAAAGACAAGCTTGTAGGGATAGTCACACAAAAGGATCTCCTTGAAAGCGGAGCACTGCTTCCAACATTCGAATCCCACAAGGGTAGACATAGATCCCCAACAAAGATTTCCGCGGTTATGAAGACAAACGTGATAGCGGTTCAGCCCTCGATAAAGGCGATACGCGTCGCAAAAATAATGGTTTCAAAAGATATCGGACGAGTTCCAGTTATTGATAAGGACGGAAGACTAATAGGCATAGTGGACCGCGAGGATATAACCAAACCTATTGTAAAGTAGATTTAAGGTTGTAAAATTGAGTAAAGAAACTTTCAGGCGGACATTAAGAGGAAAAGGTCCAGTTTCTCTTAAAAGCCCTGCAGCGAAAAAACGGGAAGGCGAAATATTTCATATAGCCAAAAGCCCAGTCATAACAACGGCGCCTACAACACCCATCTACGATGCCGTCAAAATAATGGCGAAAGAAGGGTTCCGAAGAATCCCCATAGCTGACCCGGGAGCAAAAACCCTCACAGGAATAGTGACAGCCACAGACCTCGTTGATTATCTTGGCGGAGGTAGAAAATTCGAAATTATTCAGCAAAAGTTTTCTGGAAACATCTTCAAAGCCATAAATGAGCCGATAAAGTTGATAATGACCCAAAACGTTTTCGCTGTTAAAACTACCGCGGAGATAAGCGAAGCAATACAATTAATGAAAGAGAAAAACGTTGGCGGCTTACCAGTTGTTGATGAAGAAAACCGTGTTAGGGCAATAATTACAGAGAGAGACATAGCGCACATGTTTGCAGACCGCATGAGCGGAGTAAAAGTCGCCCAGCTTATGACAGACCGTGTAGTGACGGCGCTTCCTCAAACAACCATTTTCGAAGCAGAAAAAACCATGATCACTCAAGGCTTTAGAAGGCTTCCAATAATTTCAGACGACAAAGTCCTAGGCATAATAACAACCATGGATATAATCCGCTTTTTCGGCACTGGCGAAGTCTTCAAACATTTACAATCTGGAACAATAACGCAGGTGCTAAACACTCCAGCCCTAAAAGTAGCTACAACAGAGGTTTCAACGATTGATCCAGAGGCGGATGCTGGACAAGCAGCAAAAATAATGAGAGAGAGAAACCTCGGCGCTCTACCAGTTGTCAAAAACGGAAAGCTTTTGGGCATAATAACCGAGAGAGATTTCTTCAAAATAATAGAGTAGCCAGCTAAGGCGTTTAACAGTTGCCCAAAACTGCGCCTTGCCTAAAATTACCCAAGTTTTACGGAGAGAAGGTAATAATCTCTGCTCATAAACTTGGAATAATTGACAAGGAATTGAAAATTCAAAGGGACAACAACTACATTTATGTGCCATTAGTTAGAAGCCCGCAATCAGATGAATTTGAAAAACTTAGAGAATACAGTCCAACAATCGAAGTTTTGACGTATACTTTTCCAGAACAGCGAAAAAAGCCTAAAACAATTCATGAAGCTTTGGAGGATAAAATGCCTCCACACTTATTGGCTTGTCTTCCACGCGCCATAGACTTTGTAGGGGACATAGCTATAATCGAAATTCCACCGGAACTTGAAGCTTACAAGACTGAGATAGGAAACGCCGTACTTCAGGTGCACAAAAACGTACAGACAGTTTTGGCGAAGGCTGGAGCTGTTAAAGGGGAATATCGCCTAAGAGAGTTCCATGTGATCGCTGGGAAAGCCAAAACCGAAACCATCCATAAAGAACATGGATGCCAATTCTACATAGATCTAGCTAAAGCTTACTTTTCGCCACGTTTGTCACACGAACACATGCGAGTGGCATCCGCAGTCAAAGAGGGCGAAACAGTCATAGACATGTTCACCGGAGTTGGACCATTCGCAATACTTATCGCAAAAACACATGTAAACGTCAAGGTTTACGCTATAGACATAAACCCAGATGCAATACAACTACTAAAAAGGAATGTTAGACTAAACCGTGTCAACGGAAAAGTCTATCCAACACTTGGCGACGCAAGACAAATCATTAAACAGCAACTCTGCGGAATAGCAAACCGTGTGATAATGAATCTACCAGAAAAGGCCATAGCATTTGTAGACGCTGCATGCGAAGCGCTAAAACCGGAAGGTGGAGTCATCCACTTCTACAGTTTCGTGAAAGGCTTAAACGGGTTAGAAGACTTAAAAGCCAAGTTCATAGCAGAGGTAGAGAAACATGGACTAAGTGTTAGGACAATCCTCTTTTCAAGACTTGTTCGCGAAACAGCCCCCTATGAGTGGCAAGCTGTCATAGACGCCGAAATATGTTAAACTTCAACAGTTATGGTTATTCTCACTTTTTGTGATGGATTCTGCAGCACCGCCACAAGCTCCCTTGAAAAGTCGCATGCGGCCTTATCTGCCTTTATCGCCAACGTCCTGTCACATACATAATCGCTTTTTCTAACCACTAAATCCGTGGGATGTGCCAGAACAAGCTTTGAACATCCAAAGGCGTATATGGTTTCAGCCATCCTTCCCGCATCAATATTGATAATCACTCTTGCACTGTCCTTACGCAAAAACTCCTTAAACTCGGACTTAAAATCTTGAAAACTTTTATCGGCTGAAACTGCGACGATGCAGTCCCCTCTAACCGAAAGTTTCTTCTCCTTTGTTATTTCAAATGTTGATCTATGGGTAGCTCTAATATTTTCATGCCCGAAGGCGTTAATAACCTCTACAACCTTCATAGAATACCTCTAACAGTAGGGCTGTGATTGTAGTCACAAATTCTTCATTCCAGCTTCTTTAACCTTCACAATTTTACTCCAAAACTTCCACCGAATCCACTTTACCGTCTCCATCCAAGTCAAGGCCTTGTATAACAGCCGCGAAGGGCTCGCCATCTCTATACTTTTCCAGAGTTTTCTTCCAAAAGTTTGTTAACGCCAACACACATGCTTTTGTGCCAACCGCTTTGTTTCCGGCTAAAACAATAACCCACTTGCTGGAATCCCATGGATTAATAATTTTCGCTATAAGCCCAACGCTGTCAGCTGTGTAAACCCGCCCAGTTTTAGCAGAAACAAGTCCACCAAACAGGAAACCTTGCTCAGACGGTTGCATGTTAAATTTTATGGGTAGGTACTCGTTAAGTTCCTGCGTCAACAAGTTTGTTCCAGGTCCGCCCACAAGAATGAGATTATTTTTCTCTTCTTTTTCCGCTTTAACATCCACATCAAGCTTAACTGTGAAATCCTCGGGCACACGGGCGAACTGTCCGAGAAAGAGAGCCAGATGAGAAGCATAATGCCCATCCCTCGCGCTTGTCCTAAAAGGTCCATGCGGTAAGGGACTACCCACGACAATTTTTCCATTAAAGACTCCGTCTTCTCGTAGAAACTCTCCAAAAAACTTTTGAACAGGCTCTTCAAGCCACGATGGCAAAACCATACCCACTGTTTTATATCCATTTGGTAGCTCTATCCCAAAAGCCGGCGAAGTCGCCCTATAATATTTAGCTATGGCGCCTTTCTTTCCTTCCTGCCGCACAACTGTTATGGCTCCGGCTTTAGCAAGTTTTCTAACGTGATAGTATACCTTCTGCTCATGTACTCCCAACTGTTTGGCTATTTGAAGGGGATACATCTCCCTCTCAAAAAGCATGACCAAAATTTTCCAGCTAAGTCTATTTAGAACTAGCTTAAGCCTTTGAGGATCATCAAAAACCACGATTTCCTTAACCATACGGGTCTTGCCATCATCATAAAGTAACAGTTTCTTTTCCATAATAATCAATAGCATAAAAGTTATTCCACTATTAAAATTTTCATTACAATAAAGACGCTTGAGCAGAAGCTTAAAATGAAAACAACCTTAATTTACGATATCACACAAACTATGGAAGATTAAGCTGGTTACAAAATGATTGGATGCTATGTTACCGGAACTCTTCCGAGACCAAAAGAGCTCGTGGAGGTTACCAGGGCCTACGATAGAAAAAAAATATGTGAAGATACATTGGAAAAGGCTTTCCAAGAAGCTACCATTAAAGTTGTAAATGCCCAAACTTCTGCAGGACTTAGCTACATTACCGATGGAATGCTTAAATGGCAAGACCTTTTAAGACCTTTCACAGAAAATTTGCAGGGCATAGAAGTTGGAGGGCTCGCCAGATGGTTCAATAACAACACATTCTATAGAAAACCAATAGTTTTAAATGAAATCCGTCGAACAAAGAACGTGATACCAACAATGTTTACAAAATTTTTGCCTAAAGAACTCCCATGGAAGGCTATCTTGCCAGCACCATACACTTTTGCTAAGCTTGCAGACAATAGATTTTACAAGAATCTAAGGGAGGTTATGTTTGCATACTCAGAAGCATTAAATGAGGAAATTGAAAGCTTAACCGCAATAGGCTTCAAATATATCCAACTAAGCGAGCCAGCACTTGTTTACAACCCCCAAAAAGAAACTATTTCAAAAGATGTTTTTGCAGATGTTCATGAAGCCTTGAGAACGGCTTTAAAAGGCGTGGAAGCCAAGACAAGCCTCCAAACGTTTTTTGGAGACTTCTCGCAACTATTGCCGGAAGCACTAGACTTTCCCGTCGACGACCTTGGAATCGACCTATACGAGACAAGCTTGGAAAAACTAAAGGACTGCAAATTTGACAAAGGCATTGCCCTAGGGCTCGTGGATGCACGTAATTCTTCAATTGAAGATGAAAATGAACTTGTCCAAGTAGCAGAGAAAATGATTGACGCAATCTATCCCTCAAAAAGTTATGACATCTTCGTATGCCCCAACTGCGATTTAGAGTATCTACCGTGGGAAAGAGCGGAGGAAAAGTTAAAAGTCATAAGTAGTGTGGCTAGACGCCTCAAAGACAAATGGAAATGAGCATGAACAAGCTTTTCCCAACACAGGAAATAGGAAGCTTAGCCAAACCAGTTTGGAGAATCAAAGCTTACAGAGGCGAGGTGCTCTCAAAAGATGAAATCATGGAAGCCGTCGAGTGGGGACGAAGACTAAGTATAGAAAACACGGAGGAACTTATAAATCTTTTAACTCGCCGCGAACGCACAGCAGAAGATAAAAAAGCATTACTCCAATGGTCGGCAAAATACGCCATACGTCTTTTTGAAGCAACGGGTCTTGATATAGTTTTTGATGGAGAACAATGGCGCTCAGAAATGTATGAACATGTTATACGCAACGTTGAAGGTTTCAAGTTTCTAGGCTATGTTAAATCCTTTGACTACCGTTACTTTAACAAGGCAGCATGCATAGATAAACCGAAATATCTTAAACCAATTTACGTGGACGAATTCCTTTTTACAAAAGAAAACACAAAAAAAGTTGTGAAAGTGCCGTTCACAGGACCCTACACGATCGTCGACTGGACCTTTAACGAGTATTACGAGCAAAAAACGTGGAAACGGACAAAGGATTTAAAGAAAAGGAAAACTGAGGCGAAGAGAGAATTTATCTTCGACTTAATAAGGGAGATTTTGAGGCCAGAAATAAAAAGGTTAATAGAGGCTGGAGCCTCATGGATACAGATAGATGAGCCAGCAGTAACTACGAATCCATCAGACGAAGAGATGCAACTTTTCATAGAAGCCTTCAATGAAACCGTTAAAGGGTTCAACTGCACTTTCAGCCTCCACAACTGTTACAGTAACTATAAAGTGTTAGCCAAATACGCATGTCAACTACAAAATTGCAGACAGCTAGCCCTCGAATTTGCTAACCGAGACAGCCTACAATTAGGAACGACAGAAGAAGTAAGAGTGGGATACAGAGAACTGAAAATTTTTGAAGATTACGGATATAACGGGAACTACGGCCTAGGAGTAATAGACGTTCACACAGACCTCATTGAACCACCAGAGCTTGTGAGGGATAGAATCCTTTACGCCTTAAAGATCGTAGGCGACCCGAGTAGGATATATGTCAGCACGGATTGTGGATTAAGAACACGAACATGGGAAGTTAGCTTCCGAAAGTTAAGGAATATGGTTATAGGAGCTGAGATTGCAAGGAAAATGCTGTAATAGAGATGCAACCATTATGAAAATGTTCCAAATAATGTTAAAAAAACAACAACAAAAAGAGAAAAATCTTGGTTAAAGCGGTAAAAATATCCACAAAAATCTTAGAAATGAAAAATTTCTTTCTTAAAAATACTTATTAAACGGAAACAACGTTAAAAAGCGTGCAATAGAGCATAAGGCTTCAGAGGCCCAATCAATGTGTGGAATATTTGGATGTATTCTGAAGGAAGGGAATGCTGCACCAGTAATACATCAAGCCTTAAAAAGGTTGGAGTATAGGGGCTATGATTCGGTCGGTGAAGCAACCATCTGCGACAGTAAACTCTACATAAAAAAGGATAGTGGCAAAATAGATGAAGTTCACAGAACCCACAATCTCGACGATTTACCTGGAAACATAGGTATAGGCCACACAAGATGGGCAACTCATGGCGCACCGTTACAAGTTAACGCTCACCCTCATGTAGACTGTAATGGACAAATAGCAGTAGTTCACAATGGAATCATCGAAAACTTCTCCGAGTTAAAGCTTGAACTGGAAAACAAGGGACATGTTTTCGTTTCAAAAACAGATACCGAAGTCATCGCCCATCTAATCGAGGAAGCTTTAAAAAACAACCCCTTTTTAAGCCTTGCAGATGCAGTTCTTGAAGCCGTGCGTAAGGTTGAAGGCTCTTATGCCATTGCAATAATTTCCCCAAAAGAGCCGGGCAAAATAATATGCGCTAGAAAAGAAAGTCCACTAGTACTGGGAATAGGTGAAAACGCACTTTATTGCGCCTCAGACATCCCAGCCTTTTTACCACTAACCAACAAAGCAGTGTTTATAGAAGATGGTGAGCTTGTAATTCTATCCCAAGAGGGGTTCGAAATCAGAAATATTGCAGACTCAACCCTCGTCGTACGTGAACCCAAAATTATTGAATGGACCCCTGAAATGGCTGTTAAGAAAGGCTATCCTCATTTCATGTTGAAAGAAATCCACGAACAACCAGCATGTTTACGGAATACTTTGAGGCTGCAAGAACATTATCTAGATTTAATGGCAACGTTTCTCGACAGGGCTCGCGAAGTCTTTTTGGTGGCTTGTGGGACATCATACCACGCTTGTCTGGCAGCGTCTTACATGTTCTCCAAACTTGCTTATCTAGCTACATACCCCGTGATAGCCTCAGAGTTCATCGAACAACATGGTAAGTCTGTGAACATTGAAAGCACGATTTTGGCTGTAAGTCAATCTGGTGAAACAGCGGACACTATTGCAGCGGTAAACGTTGCCCGCCAGCGAGCCGCCACCATTCTAGGCTTGACAAATGTGATAGGCTCAACGCTTACAAGAATTTCACGGGTATACATAAGCCAGCAGTCCGGGCCTGAAATAGGTGTCGCGGCTACGAAAACTTTTACTTCTCAGCTTTCGGTTCTAGCGCAGTTGGCTTTAAGACTCGCCAAGAAAAGAGGGAAAATATCTCAAGATGAAATGGACTTTATAGAGGCTAAGCTAAAAAAAATTCCAGATATTGTACAGACGGTAATTGCAACGCAGGAAGAAAAAGTTAAAACTATCGCGAGAAAGTATAGAGATGCCAAGGTCTTCTTTTTCCTTGGAAGGGGAATAAGCACAGCCACAGCTTATGAAGGCAGACTCAAATTAATGGAAATAGCATACATTCCGTCGATAGCATTCCCCGCAGGTGAAAGTAAACACGGCCCAATAAGCCTAGTGGAAGATGGTTTCCCAGTGGTTTTCATATGTCCTAAAGACGATACCTATAAGACTTCTCTTGGAAATATAATGGAAATGAAAGCAAGAGGAGCCTCCATAATCGCCATAATGGAAGAGGGCGATGAGGAAGTGAAGCGACTAGCTGACGACTACGTAGAAATACCAAAAGGGATTCCTGATGTTCTATCGCCTATCCCATATGTGGTTCCATTGCAACTGTTGGCATATTACATGGCCTTAGAAAAAGGATACGATCCAGATAAACCAAGAAATCTAGCGAAATCTGTAACAGTAAAATAGAGAATTTTAGCTTCAAATAGATGCATACAAATGTGTTAAATGCCATTTCCACAATACTCTAGTGTGGTGTGTTGTTTGGAAAGAGAATGGGAAAAACTCATTGAGAACCTAATAAAAGAAGGGGTTCTGAGAACCCCCAAGGTAATCAGAGCTTTACGCTCTGTGCCTCGGGCAAAGTTTCTGCCTGAAAATATGAGGCAATATAGTGCCGTGGACACGCCGCTTCCAATTGGTTTTGGGCAAACAGTTTCAGCGCCACATGGTCTCAGCCATATTCAGCTGAGACTAGGCGAAACATGGTAGCCATCATGAATGAAGCCCTCCAATTGGAAGTAGGCCATAAAGTCCTAGAGGTAGGGGCAGGATCAGGGTGGCATGCTGCTACAATAGCGGAAATAGTGGCGCCTAGCGATGCTCCAAGAAGCGAATGGGGACACGTTTACACTATAGAAATAATTGAAGGGTTAGCTGAATTCGCCAGAAGGAACATCCTACGGGCTGGCTATGGAGATCGAGTAACAATAATATGCGCTGACGGATCAATGGGCTACCTAGAAAAGGCGCCGTACGACAGAATTCTTGTAACAGCCGCTGCGCCAGATATCCCTTCACCACTAATAGAGCAGCTAAAAACTGGTGGAATAATGCTTATCCCCGTCGGAAGTATGCATTTTTTCCAAAGCTTGATAAAAGTGACGAAAAGCGTTAACGGAAAAATTAGCCGAGAAAACCTTGGCGGAGTTGCTTTTGTACCCTTGACTGGACGCCATGGACATAAAATTTAAAAATGAAGAGCTTCACGGGCACTTTAATCAGCTTGACTACTAGTTTTTAGTCTTTGATTAATATTCTAATGAGGAATGCCACAGTTACAAATTCCACGACAGCGCTTGCAACAAAAATTGCTAAAGTATGCAAGATATTTGTAAAACCGACAATGAAGCATATGGTGATAGGTGTCAAGCACAAAATAATTCCGGGGATAAGCACAATTATAAAAGCACCCAAATTAGTATAGATGCCACCAGGCGCAAGTTTCACGTCCCAAAACTTTTTCACAAGCAGAAGCAATTCCGCTAAGCAACCGGCAGACACAGAAATAGTTTGCCCCAGTCCGAAAGCGGTGAGAATAATAGGCTCTTTCCTTAAATATAGTGCGATTATTGTCAGCACAACCACACAACATAGGTACGTCACAGTTGACAAGAATGTTTTTGCAGCTATGACCGTGCTTCTTTTTAACGGTAGACTTCGCGTGTAAGCCGACGCTAATGTTTCAGCCGAAAACAACGTAGGAGTTACCATAAGCGATAACAATGAAACCCCAGTTAGAAAACCAAGAACCGTCACCAAGTTTATGCCAGTTATTCCCAGAATCGACACAACAACAATTAAAGTCTGTAATGCTGGCAGCATCAAAATGCTTGCATAGGAAGGAGATCTGGACGCAATTCTAATGTCTTTAATAATTATTCCTAAGATGGCAGATTTAGGTTGAATGATTAGATCCTTAACAAAAGCCTTTGAAACGGCTATTAGTCCACTTGAACCGACACGTTTAATAGTTGACTTTATGTAGTTTAGTCCAAAATACCCCAACGCTACATATAAGATGATGGAAACAATCAAAACAGTAACGAAGGCTAAGCTGATTTTTTGCGGAAACGTCGCAAAAGCCACAGCAAAACCCAACGAAAATGGATACACAAAAGCAAACACGAGAATGTGAACGAAGGATAACTGTGTTAAAGAATAGGCGAAGATTTGTAAAATTCGTGTTGCAAAGTTCATAATCAAGTAAATACCGAAAGATGGAAGAATCCATACAAGCATGTAGATAAACCGTATGATTGTCTTATACTTTGAGCCTCCCCCTCCGCCGACAATCCTTGAATAAAAAAATTTTGCTAAACCAATCGTTAAAGCCAAAGCGAAAATTTCTGTGAGAACAGCAGCAAACAGAGCAACCAATCCTCCAAAAAATGAGCGGACAACAATGGAAAAGACCAGGGGAAAAATTACAAGGACAGCTGTTAACGGAATATCAAAAATTCTTAGGAAAGATACCAGCGCGATTCTAGAGATATCTTTTCGTGATATTGGAAGGTTTCCGAGGATTTCAAAAGCTTTCGTCGATATCAGCGAGGTAGTAGCTTGAAGCCCAAGCATTACCAGAAGGAAAAATAGGGAGGCTAGAAAAACTGAAACACAACTAACGACAGCCAACTCCTCTGCCAGTTTTAGTTCCATAATGAAATATGACCAGAAACCTAAGGGCAAAACAGCTAGAACAACCACAAAAATTGTAATTAGAATTTTGCTGATTAACATGTTTATTTCTGCCTGTTTTGCTATTCTGTTGATTTTCTGGCTATCCATTTGTGGAAGAGCAGCACCTAAACGGAGGGAAAAAATAGATTGAAAGCACACTTCCCTGTAGACAACGCCGGAAATTTTCCATACTTCAGAAAATTTTTCCGCCACTTTATCTTTCCTCTAAGGCTGCGATTAAATCTCTTATTCCATTCTCTTGCTGGGTAACCTTGAGAAATATATCCTCCAAAGAGCCTTCTGCACTTCGAATAAGCTGTCTAAGCTCATTAACCGTTCCCTCACCTACAAGTTTACCCTTGTTAATTATTCCAACTCTGTGGCAGATTTTCTCAGCAACTTCCATAATGTGGGTCGAAAAAATGACCGCCCCGCCCCTACTTGCATGGTGGACTATGAGTTCCTTCAAGATTTTAGATGCTCGGGCATCCAGTCCTATCAATGGTTCATCTAATATTAGAAGAGATGGTTCATGCAGAAGGGCAGCGATGACCGATACTTTGCGTTTGGTTCCCATAGATAATGTTGCAATAGGAGTGTCGAAATATTCGGCGAGTTCAAAAGCTGATACTAGCTTATAAAGTCGAGAGTTAACTTCTTTGCCTAACTTCCTTACGGAGGCAACGAATTCAAAGAATTCCCTAGGAGTGAGAGATTCCAAAAGCACGGTTTCTTCAGGAACATAACCAATAAGCCTTTTAACTTCAACTTCTTCGGAAATTGGTTTGCCAAAAATTTCAATAGTGCCGTAAGTAGGTTCTAATAATCCAGCCAAAACCTTCAGCGTGCTGCTTTTCCCGGCACCGTTTGGACCAAGCAATCCGTAGATTTCTCCGCATTTAACTTTAAAACACAGACCATCCACCGCTCTAATAGAACCATACATTACACACAAACCTTCAACATTGACAGCAAGTTCACACACGTCTTTCACCAATTATTCTGAACACATTTATCATCTTTGAAATCTCGATTTTAGCCTTTCCGTGCATACGGTAGTAGTCGGTTAACCATAGTTAACATTTGGAGGTGGGGCCAACATAAAAACTGCTTAAACATATTTTATTATCATTGTTCCATCCTCGATGAAAGTGGCCGCGGGCTAGAATTATCAAATATAGCGTGTATTATCCAAACCATCTCTCTAATGTTGTTTTACCCTTAAGTTTGGTGAAACCTTTCTGCATTTTCTCAAGGGCTTTTCTTACACGGTCTTCTGAAAAATCCCTTTCGTGGCAAATAAAATCTATTACACCTTTCACATCAGGCTCTCTCCAATCTATCTTGTAGTTGTTGGTTACCTTCGGATGCAAGAAAATCTCCTTGATTTGATGTGGATCGACCGGAAAGTCAGCGTCCTTAATATGGGGCAAAGCGTTTTCCAGACTTCCATACTCCTTTATGAGTTTCAAAGCAGTTTTAGGTCCAAGTCCCTTTATGCCTTCAGGGTTGAAGTCTGTCCCGACAAGTATTCCTACATCAATCAGCTGTTCATGAGTTATGCCGCATTCTTTTAAAACACGATCGAGTTCCACAATTTCGGGTTCGACTTCCACGTAGACATTTTTACCCGGAAGCTTTCTCCGTCCGGAAATTGTGACGTTTCTGACAAGTCTTGGAGCGCCAAAAAGTAAACTATCATAGTCTTGGCTTGCGCAATAGTCTGCATCTCCACGTTTTACGATATGAGCTGCTTGGGCTTCACCCTCGCTGGGAGCTTGAATCCATGGGATTCCCAAGAGGTCTAAGAGGTGTTTGCTGTCTTCAGCCATGTAATCTTTAAGGCTTGCAGTGGCTTGAGCATACATTCTTGCCTCTTCAATTCTTCCCTCTTTCAAAGCCTGTTCATACTTGACTAAGGCTTCTTCTTTGGCTTTCATACGTCTCTTAATCTCAGCCTCTTTTAAGGCTGGTGGAGTACCATCAAAAACATAGATAGGTTTAATTCCCAATTCCACAAGGTTGCTTGTCCGGTAAAGCAAGCCACTCAGATGGCTGGTGATACGGCCGCTACTATCCTTTAATGGTGTGCCATCTGGCTGCCGAATTATAGCTAAGAACTGGTAAAGCGCATTATAAGCGTCTATTGCAATGGATTTACCACTCAAATCCTCAAGCTTAATTACCGTTTTGGGAACCAAGTCGCGAAGGTTAACACCCAAACTTTAACGCGCCCAATTTTCTAAAAGCAAAATTAACAATAAAAGCTTTGCATTAGGCAGATATTTCGATTCCCGGAATCTTCACTCGTTCATAAACTTTGTCAGCTATTTTCGTAACAACCGTAACCCAGATAAGGTAAATGACCGCAATAACTAGAAACGTTTCAACATAACGGAAATAATGAGTTGCGATCATAAGGCCAACAGAAGTTAAGTCCGAAACTCCAATGACGAGCAATGCCGCAGTGCTCTTGGTTAAAGAGCAAAACTCGTTGCTCCACGCGGGTATAACCAACCTTAAAGCTTGAGGAAGAATGACGTAAAATATTGCTTTGACTTTTGAAAGACCCAATGATAAGGCTGCCATCATTTGATCTTCTGAAATAACAGCTATGGCTCCTTTAATATACCCTTTCTGGTAGGCTGCGCTGTTTAAAGCAAAAACAACAAGCCCAACTATAAAGGCGTCAAATGTGGTTTTAAGCAAGGAAGGTATTGTGAAATAAAAGAAAAACAACTGAACTATAATTGGGCTTCCCCTAAAAAACTCTGTGTAGACTCCGATAATTGTGGAGACAAGTCTTCCCCCATATAAGTCGCCGATAGCCAGGAAAATGCCAAGTACAAGACCAGCAAACACGCCGAATAATGTAATCTCGACTGTAACAGTAAACCCTTGTAGAATATCTCCCAGATATTTTAGTAGAAACTCCATTTACTCCCTTCTCGTACGCTTAATAAGTCGCATCATAAACTTTTTGGCTCTTTCACTTGAAGGGTTAGTGAAGAAATGTTTCGGTGTTCCAGTTTCAACTATTGTTCCTTCATCGAAAAATATCATTTCATCAGCAACTTCCCGAGCGAAAGGCATTTCGTGGCTAACTATGAGCATTGTTGTTCCCTTTTTCGCCAAGTCCCTTAAGGTGTCTATTACCTCCCCTGTTAACTCTGGATCTAACGCTGATGTAGGCTCATCGAGCAATATGATATCCGGGTTTCTCGCTAACGCTCTTGCTATTCCAACGCGTTGTTGCTGTCCACCGGAAAGTTGCGAAGGATAATAATTTGCCCATTTCTCCATTTTAACCTCTTTAAGAGCCTCCATAGCTCTCCTGCGAGCTTCCTCCCTCGGCATCTTTAGCACATGCCTCAGCGCTAATTCAACATTCCCAAGAGCAGTTAAATGATGAAAAAGATAGATATGTTGGAAAACAAACCCTATCCTCGCTCTCGCTTTGTTTAAGTCAACACCAGGTCTCGTTAAACATTCACCTCTAAGGAAAACATCGCCCTTCGTTGGAGGTGTCAACATGGCTAAGCACCTTAGAAGAGTACTTTTTCCGGAGCCGCTTGGCCCAAAGATTAGCTTTATTTCACCTTCTCTAATTTGAAGGGAAACATCCCTCACTGCAACAACATTCTTGTAGAGCTTCCAAAGATTTTTACATTCCATTACTATTTCTGTCATTTCCGCTCCAACCCGAGTTGTCTCTTTTTCCGACTTCCCCACTTATCCAGATATGTTGCGATCGGGAATGTTAACAAAATATACAGAAATGCCGCAGTAATATAGGGGGTAACCGTATCTCCTGTTGCTTTTCTAAGCCAATCAGTGCGGGCCATTATATCAACCGCACCAATTAGATAAGCATACGCCGAATCCTTAACGAGGAGGGCGTATTCGCTTCCAAGCCCAGGTGTGGAATAGATAATTACTTGGGGCAACATCACAAAAAGTATAGATTTCACTTTTGAAAGTCCAAGAGACAAAGCGGCCACTAATTGCTCGTCTCCTATGCCTCTTATTGCTCCCCTGAAAATCTGGGACTGGTTTGCAGCGCTTCTTAACCCCAAAACAAAATTCGCGGTAAAGAAAACGTTCTTGAAAGTGAAAGGAAAATACAAGCCAACACCAAAATAGAATAAGAACATAAGCACTAACTCTGGGATTCCCCTAAAAAATTTTTCAAAGCCGTCTATCAGAAATTGAATGCCTCTCGTTCCATAAACACGTAAAAACGAAAGAGGAAGGCCGACAACAACCCCTATGAAAAAAGAGGCTATGGAAATAGTTATGGTTGAGGCTACCCCATTTAGTATGAGCATCAGTTGTTGAAGAGCATCCAACGTTTATCACATTAAACTTTAATCGCACTTCCATTTTTGTTTTAACTCGTCAACTTTTGCAGATGCAATAAGTTCAGCAAGTACACCGTTAATTTTTGCTACAAGCACATCTGCGTCCTTGTGGGCGACGAAAGCTACCGGATAGTAAGGTCTTCTATAGACAACCACTATAGGCTCCTCGCCCTTCTGTTCAGCCTCAAGTATCCAGTTGGAGGTTATCGGGGTCTCTGCGTAAACACAATCAATAACGCCCCTCTTCATTTCTTCAAGCGCTAAAAGAAAGTCTCTGTAAGTCCGCAAAGCGTTAGGAGCCACTTCTTTCAATTCTTGCTCCTGGGTTGTTCCAGACTGCGTTCCACATTTCAGGCCTAAGGTGTTCAACATTGAGAGAGAAGATAGACCAGTTATCCCCAACTCTTTGGCTCTGGTTTCCAACATTATAACTTGTCCTTCTGTAATGCTGTGAGGCATCGTGAACTGAACCTCTTCAAGCCTCTCAGGGGTTACTGAAAAACCACTAACGCCAAGATCTATATCCATAGCTTGTACAGCTGGAATTATAGCGTCAAAAGCCATGTTCACCCACTCCACTTCCAAGTTTAACTCCTTTGCAATCATTTCCATAAGCTCAATTTCAAATCCAATAATACTTCCATTTTCAGCCAAAAACTCATACGGTGGCCATCCGGGTTCTGTGCCGACCTTGATCTTGCCAGCTTTCGTAATCCTGTCCCACACCGGATCTTCCGGACCTAAAACTTGTGGGAATATATGTGGGCTCAAGTATAATCCTGCGATAAATGCTATGATCAATGCTATAGTCATTCCAATGGCGGTTACATATCTCAAATTAATTGCTCTCCCTACTCTCCCTAACCGGTTTTAGACTCGTTGTTGCTTATTTAAGCTTAATGGTTAAATCTGTACACTGTTTTGAGATTTAAACCACATAAGATATAAGGAAGCTTAACAATTACAAAACATCACATCACGAGGAGTTTAAGATGACTGAAAAAGCAGTCACAATAACGTTAGTAACATGTACAAGCTGCGGTAAGCCTATTCCACCGGGAGCTGAATCCACAAAGTTCCTTTGTCCAAATTGTGGGGAGATACTGATAAGACGCTGCAAAAAATGCAGAAAATTTGGGCGACCGTATAAATGTCCAAAATGTAGTTTTACGGGCCCATGACAAAGTGGAGGTGCAAAACATGGGAAGCGTTGTAATTACATATAAAATATTTCCGACTGATATAAATGTGAACTTTGAAGAGTTAAAGAAGAAAATTGAAGCTTCTTTACCGGAGTTTGCCGCAGTGTATGGTTACGGCGAAGAACCCATAGCGTTTGGTTTGAAAGCCCTACTCTGCGCTGTCCAAATTCCGGAGGACAAAACAGGTGTTTTGGAGGAGCTTGAAAAGAAATTTGAACAGATAACCGAAATAAGCCAAGTGCAAACGGTAATGGTTAGGAGGATAAGTAGATAAGGGTTAAACCTTTATATGAGAAGTATATGTGTTTCGAAACAGAGTACGCTTGTTTATGGATGGGTTCTAGGTGAACGAAAAAGTAAGTGAGGTTCAGCTACGCGTTGGAGATGCTAGACAAAGAGACGTAGGACGGGGCATAGCCCGTATAGATCAGAGGACAATGCAAAAATTAGGTATAAGCGCCGGTGACGTCATAGAAATAGTGGGTAAGCGAACCACTTCAGCCATAGCTTGGCCAGCCTACAGTGAAGATCAAAACCGCGACATAATACGCATAGATGGTTTCACACGAAAAAACGCAGGAGTAGCCATAAACGAGTATGTCATTGTGAGGCCGGCAAAAGTTAAAGAAGCCTTAAATGTGACGCTTGCACCCGTTGACATGCGCCTAAATGTGGACGAAGATTTCACTAATTTTGTTAAAAACCGTCTTATGGAAAGAACCCTAGTCGAGGGAGATACAACCCTTGTCATGATGCTTGGTCATGCTATACCATTTATAGTAGCGAAAACCCGTCCTCATGGTATAGTCAAGGTTACAGCGGATACAAAACTCACGATTTTAAGTGAGCCAGCACCAGAAGGAAAGGGGGTCCCAAGAACCACCTACGAAGATATTGGAGGGTTACACGAAGAAATCCAAAGAGTAAGAGAAATGGTGGAACTGCCCCTGCGACATCCAGAGCTCTTCCAGAGATTAGGCATAGAACCGCCAAAGGGAGTGCTACTGCATGGACCGCCTGGATGCGGTAAAACCTTACTAGCCCGAGCTGTAGCAAACGAGTCGGAAGCCAACTTCTTCTCAATAAACGGGCCAGAAATAATGAGTAAGTTCTACGGTGAATCAGAAGCTAGACTCAGAGAAATCTTCCAACAAGCCCAACAAAATGCGCCGAGCATAATTTTTATCGATGAGTTGGACGCTATTGCGCCAAAAAGAGAGGAGGTAACAGGTGAAGTCGAAAGACGTGTCGTTGCACAACTCCTCGCCTTGATGGATGGTTTGTCCGGAAGAGGAAACGTTATAGTTATTGGGGCGACAAATAGGCCTGGTGCATTGGATCCTGCGCTTCGAAGACCTGGACGGTTTGACAGAGAAATTGAAATTGGTGTGCCGGACAAGCAGGGAAGATATGAAATTCTCCAGATTCACACGAGAGGAATGCCACTTGCTGAGGATGTAGACCTTAAAAAGCTTGCTGAAATGACACATGGATACACTGGTGCTGACTTAGCGGCACTCTGCAGAGAAACAGCTATGAAAGCGTTGAGGCGATATCTCCCGCAGATAAACCTTGAAGAAGAACGTATACCGCCAGAAGTTCTAGAAAAAATGGAGGTTAAAATGGAGGACTTTTTGAACGCTTACAAAGAAGTAACGCCTACTGCAATGCGTGAAGTGTACATTGAAGTGCCAACAGTTCACTGGGATGACATAGGAGGGCTAGAGGAAGTAAAACAAGAGCTTAAGGAGGCTGTTGAATGGCCATTGAAGAATCCGGAAATTTTCAAAAGAATGGGGGTAAAGCCGCCTAAAGGTATATTGTTGTATGGTCCTCCAGGTTGTGGTAAGACTCTTTTAGCTAGGGCAGTTGCAACGGAAAGCGAAGCCAACTTCATAACGGTTAAAGGCCCAGAAGTTTTCTCAAAGTGGGTGGGAGAATCTGAGAAAGCAATTAGAGAAGTTTTCAGGAAGGCGAGAATGGCAGCTCCAGCCGTGATATTCTTTGATGAAATAGACTCTTTAGTACCGCGTAGGGGTTT
The DNA here is from genome assembly GCA_018396705.1 of Candidatus Bathyarchaeota archaeon. Taxonomy (NCBI): domain Archaea; kingdom Thermoproteati; phylum Candidatus Bathyarchaeota; species Candidatus Bathyarchaeota archaeon. Next base: position 149,380 of record JAGTQZ010000004.1, on the reverse strand, counting down.
GGGATTTGCTGATAGTGGTGTGACGGAACGGGTGATAAGCCAACTGCTCACAGAAATGGACGGCATAGTGACATTAGAAGATGTTGTTGTCATAGCGGCAACGAACAGGCCAGACATGGTTGACCCGGCAGTGCTTCGTCCGGGAAGATTTGACAGACTTATATATGTGCCGGAGCCGGACGAAAGAGGTCGTCTTCAAATATTCAAAATCTACACAAAAAATATGCCGCTGGCTAAGGACGTGAATCTAGAAGCCTTAGCAGCTATCACAAAGTATTATTCAGGTGCAGATATAGAGGCTGTCTGCAGAGAAGCTGCCATGCAAGCGTTAAGAAGAGATATAAATGCTAAGGAAGTTACAATGAGAGATTTTGAAGAAGCATTGAAGAGAATTGGCCCATCAATAACGCCGGATATGGAAAAGTGGTACAAGAGTTTTATGCAGCAAGTTAGACAAGTACAGAAACCGGCTACACCAGTAGCGTAGGGAAATATTATGCCGATGAAAATATGGAAAACATATCCAACGTACTACGTGATCCTAGAGATTTTAAGAAAAAAGGGTGCTTTGACAGATGTAGAACTTTTCGAATACGTGTCAGAGGAATATAAGGACATGGGCTTCAAAGAGTTTAATGAACTTTTAATGCGCCTTGAAATCGCTGGAAAAATACGTACAACATCACTTGCCCGCGGGAAAAGAAGAGTTGAACTTATATCATAAGGGGCACTAAACAAGCTAACGTGCCAATGAAATGGAAAACTTTTCAGACATAATTGTTGTTGGGGCTGGCCCAAGCGGTTCTTTTTGCGCTTTGAACATTGCCAAGGAAGGCATTAAAGTAACGGTTTTTGAGGAACATAATGAGATCGGAACCCCATGCCACTGCGCTGGACACTTGAGCATTATAGGCCTAAAAAACCTTGGGCTTTATCCGCTACCTAAAGGAATTGTCGAGAATACTTTTCATGGAGCTAAAATTTACTCGCCTAGAGGCTCAGAATTTTCCGTTCATTTTCCTTCACCGATCACTTGCACCGTTGACCGCGCATCATTTGACAAGCATATTTCGCGATTAGCTGAGAAAGCTGGCGCCAGATATTTCTTGGGTTCAAGGGTTAACTCTTTAACGTTTAGGGAAAACTGCATAGAGACATCTGTATCGAAAATCAGTGGCGAAAGGTTCAATTTTTCTGGTAAAATAGTCGTGGATGCTGAAGGAGTAAACTATCGCATTCTAAAACAAGCTGGCTTGAACCCGCCCAAAAACGATTTTGTATACTGTGTTAATGCTGAAATTGAAAATGTTAAAAACATTGAACTTGATATGGTTGAAGTTTTTCTTGGAAACGATTACGCGCCGGGCTTTTATGCTTGGCTGATTCCTAAAGAAGAAGGCAAAGCAAAGGTTGGACTTGGCGTTAAAATCGGTAATCCAAAAAATGCCCTCCGAAAACTTATGCAAAAGCATCCAGCCGCATCCGAAAAACTTAAAAATGCAAAGATTCTGCGAGAAATTTTTCATTCAATACCCTTAAGCGGTCCAATAAAAAGAGCTTATTGTAACCGCTTCCTCGCAGTCGGTGATGCTGCATCACAAGTTAAACCTACGACCGGAGGAGGTGTTATACTAGGGTTAAACTGTGCAAAGATTGCAGCGGAAGTCGCAGTAGAAGCCGTGAACCTAAGAAACTTTTCATCAAAATTCTTGAGCAAGTATCAAAGGCGTCTTATAAAGCTTTTAGGTTTTGATATGAAGATAATGTCAACAGCAAGAAAAATGTTAAACAGAATTTCCGATGAAAAACTGAATGACCTTATAAAAACGTGCAGGAAATTTTTTGATGAAGAAGATTTTCAAGATTTTTGCGACATTGACTTTCAAGGGCGCATGTTCGTTAAAGCGCTTCGGAAACCCAAGATTGCAGTTGCAATTGCGTATTTCGCTTTGCTCAGTCTAGAAGCATTTAAGTAATTGATTAATACAACAAAATAAGCCCAAATTCAAACCATCATAAGCGTGGCTGGGAGATTGCCGGACAATTTTCATTACAAGCAAGTAATAGTGTTCCGGGCTGACTTGAAAATGAGCAAAGGCAAAATGGCAGCCCAAGCTAGCCATGCGGCGGTTTCAGCAGCAGAGGAAGCAAGAAAGCACAGCAAAGAATGGTTCAGAGCATGGATGGAAGAAGGACAATGCAAAATAGTTGTCAAAGTCAAAAGCGAAAAAGAGCTTTTAGATTTGGAAAGAAAAGCAAAAGAAATAGGACTCCCTTGTGCGTTAATAATTGACCGGGGGCTCACGGAAATCCCCCATGGAACGATAACATGTCTGGGGATAGGACCAGCCCCGACCGACCAAGTGGACAAGATAACGGGTAAACTTCCACTTTTATAGTCTGAGGATTGAGGGTTCGCCTTGCTTGTTTCAAGACTGGAGAAAAGCCTAGGAATCGAAGTCTACGCAACTCGTTCCTTAGGCATTGGGGGAGTCATTAAACGTTTTCCGGAAGACTTCTTAGTGGAAGAGATTCTGGTAGACGGTACAAGAGCTGAAATCCACCCGAAAACGATCACACAAATAGAAGAGTCGCCCATACAGCGATACCTCTTATGCGTCTTGGTTAAGCGCAGTTGGGATAATCTGCAAGCCATAAGAGTTATTGCAAGAAATTTGGGGATCAAAACGCGACAAATAAGCATCGCCGGAATAAAAGATGCAAACGCGGTTACAGCACAACATATCACAGTCGAAAGCGTTACAAAGGAGGATCTCCAGAAAATCCATGTTAAGGATCTGGAAATTCACCCAATACGCTACTTTAATGTGAAACTTTCACCACACTATCTTCGTGGCAACCATTTCAAGATTACCATTCGTGCTATAAACTATAGTGAAAAAGTCACAAGGAATCGAATTTCAAGAATTATTAAAGAAATCCAAGCGCTCGGCGGTGTACCAAATTTTTTTGGGCATCAAAGATTTGGAACGACACGTCCAATAACGCATTTAGTTGGGAAAGCTCTTGTTAAAGGGGATTTTCATAGAGCTGTGATGCTTTTTCTTGCGAAGCCAAGCCCAAACGAACATCCACAATCAAGGAAAGTGCGAGAAGAACTGTGGAAGACGCAGGATTTTAAGAGTGCTTTGAAATCATTCCCGAAAAGTCTTCATTATGAGCACTTTGTGTTAAGACACTTGGTGAAAAGGCCGAAAGACTACATCGGTGCCCTTAAACGGTTGCCAACAAAACTCCAAGTGCTTTTTCCACAGGCTTATCAGGCTTACCTTTTTAACAAAATCTTAAGCAGAAGAATGAGTCAAGGACTCCTAATTAATAAAGCTGAAATTGGAGATTACGTCATAGAAGTTGAACCTTCTGGAAACCCGAACACTCTAAAATACAAGATGGTGAGCTCGGAAAACATCTCAGAGATTAACAAGGCGATAGCGAATGGAAGAATGGCTTTAGCGGTTCCATTAGCTGGTTTTAGACAAACTTTATCCCAAGGAATCCAAGGCGAAATTGAAAGAACGGTTCTAGAAGAAGAAGGTATCTCACTACAAGATTTCAAGATAAAAAAACTACCAGAAATAAGCTTAAAAGGAGAATTACGCGCAGCTCTAGCACGTATAAAAGACTTTATGTTGCATGAAATATCAAAGGATGAAACAAGTCATCACAAAAACCGGGCGGTTATGAGTTTTATGCTTTATAGGGGATCCTATGCTACTATAGTACTCAGAGAGATTATGAAGCCCCGAAATCTGGTCAAAGCGGGCTTTTAAACCTTTGTTGTAGAATCTGCTCAGCGTTTTCCAAGAGTGCCAATTTTTTGTCTTCGGGCAGAACTACGTTCGCAGCGTATTGGTGTCCATCCGCAATTCCAAATGGTTCAGATGCTTTTTCCAGAAAATTCACAGCACCAAGCATTTTTCCATCATCTATCAGTTTCTGCATCGGTTTGGGAACTCTAACCGAAGCCTTTACAAATTTCTCTTTTAGCTGCCCCCATTTCGGAATTTCTCGCGGTACATTAATGAAACCTAATAGGTATTTGTGGGGCTTTATTAGACGCGTCTGGTATGAAAGGAACGAACAGAACTGTCCAATCACCTTTGTTCCCATACCTTTGTACATATCTTCGGCGTCGAACCATTGAATATGCTCTGTTTCTTGAAGTCCCTCACGATAAAGTCTTCCAAGAAGTTTTCGGTTAGCCTCCTTTCGTCTCTCTTCTAAAACATTTATTTTCGCTTCGACAGCTTCGCTTATCCCTTCCAGACATGCACTTACTCCTATTTCTGGACCATTTTCGTAATATCCAACCGCTCCAAGAATCTGAAGTTTCGAAAACAAAGTGTCGACTTTAACGCCTAAATGAGGTATTTCTAAACTTTTGCCCTTTTTTCGGATAATTGCCTTGTTTAAGGCTTCTTGTAGCACCGCTTCGTTTATGGATTTGAAACCTTCAGGGATTTCGCTGCTTCCAACGACAGCTAGGTAGCTCAAGTCGATGTTGTCCTCGCTAAGTTCTTTGGCAAAAAGATAGCAACAAGTGGCACCAGAAAAATGAGTTTCACCTTTAAAGCCGAAATGTTCCAAGTTTAAATCAAAAACCATAGGATCCTTCGACGGTTTAGGATCATGATGGTCAAGTATTATAGTTAGATTTCTACCACAGTTTAGCTCAGATATCAAATCTGCATGAGATGAGCCTATATCAGCATAGAAAAAGATCACACCCATTTTTGAATGTAAATCGGCTATAACTTCTGTGTAAACTTTTTCTAAACAGAAGGTTTCAACGTTTAGTCCTTCACGTTCCAACATCCTTTTAATTATCGCTGCAGAACACAAACCATCGGCGTCGTCATGATGCACTATAATCGCTCTCCTTGCAGACTCTCTTTTGAGCTGCATCATAACATGTTTTGCTTTCTGTCTAAAATCTTGTAAAGACATGGACCACACCTTAACACATTGTTTTAAGGGATTCTACAATGAATTTTTATGACTAACTATTTTAAGAGTTGTTCGGCACTGGTGGTTGCGATATAGTATTGCGAACCACTATTTCATTTACATTCAAAATGAAAGATTAATGGCATATTCATTTATTTTGTTTTCGTCTGAGAGACTTCCAAAATTTTGTTTAACCGTTGAAAAGCTTAAGCTTTTAACTTTTCCCACCCTTTTGCTATAGGTACTTGTGAAACTCGACAAGTTTTTATCTTCTTCAGCATAAAATTGTTACGATTAAAATATAACCACCAGTTACTACTGATATAATTCAGCAAAGTATATATCTAATTTCCACACACACCAAAAATTCATTTATAGCGAGGAGCTTAAATTGAGAAACATAATAGTCGAAAGGTTAAAACAAACCCCCCTTGAAAAGCAGAGACTTGAAATCGTGGAAAGAAAAGGCTTGGGCCATCCGGACTCTATCTGCGATGCAGTTATGGAGCAAATTTCCCTCCGCCTGAGCAGGGAATACTTGGAGAGGACAGGTGCAATATTACACCATAATGTAGACAAATCACTACTGGTTGCTGGGCAGTCTGAAGTTAGATTCGGCGGTGGCTTTGTCAGACAACCCATGCTTTTCGTTTTCGGTGACAGAGCAACAACAGAATTTGACAGCACAAAAATAGATGTTGAAGAAATCGCTATAGGCGTAGCGAAAGAATGGTTTAGGAAAAACATGCGTTTTGTAGATCCTGAGAAACATATAAAATATCAAGTTGAACTAAAACCAGGCTCAGCAGGCCTTGTTGACATATTTAAACGTAAAGGCAAGGTTCTAGGCGCCAACGACACCTCTGCAGCTGTGGGTTATGCACCCATGACCAGAACGGAGAAAATCGTCTTGAAAACTGAACAGTTTTTAAATTCTAAAGAGTTTAAGCAACGCTTTCCAGAATCAGGTGAAGACATAAAAGTTATGGGGTGTCGGCATAACAGCAATCTAAACTTGACCATTTCGATGGCTTTTATAGACAGATACATAAACAGCGAGGAAGATTATTTCGAGAAAAAAGCGAAAATATTAGAGGAAATCAAAAAATTTGTCCATTCCAACACGGACTTCGAAAATATAAACGTTCAGCTGAATACTCTTGATGTCCGTGGCCGCGGAATCGATGGAGTTTACTTAACAGTTTTAGGAACAAGCGCAGACAGTGGTGACTCTGGGCAAGTAGGTAGAGGAAACCGTGTGAACGGTTTAATTTCGTTGAATCGGCCGTTTTGTTCCGAGGCCGCAGCGGGTAAAAACCCAGTAAGCCATGTTGGAAAGATTTATAACGTCTTAACCTTCAGAGTTGCTCAACATGTATATGAGGAAGTCCCCGAGTTAGAGGAAGTTTATATTTGGCTTTTAAGCGAAATCGGAAGACCTATAGATCAGCCAGCAATAGCTGCAGCACAAGTGGTTATGAAAGATAACAGCTCTATAGATAAAGTTAGAAACAAAATAGCAGCAGTGCTGGACTACGAGCTAGAAAACATCGACAAATTCTGCTTAGAACTAGCCCAAGGCAAAATATCAATATGCTGATTGCACCAATTTTAACTGGTTGAAACTATATGAAAACAGACGAAAAATTACCTGTATCGGAATTCTATAAGGTGATAGATTACGTTACAATTTTTAAAAGTGAAAAGTGGTGGGAAGCGATCGTAGTGTTCGAATCTTTTGGAAGACGTTCAATAGGAATGTACCTTTGGCAAAAGAGAAATGGAAAATGGAAGAGAAAACATAAGTTTAACATTAGAAACTTTGACGAATGGAATAAACTTAAAAATGCCGTAGAAAAATTAGCACCACAACTGGCACTGAAATAAAGTTTTGTTGTGAAACTTGAATTCGTATTCTGAATAATAATCTAAAATTGAATAATTTTATTAATTCATGTGCTGAAAATCCAGAGAAGGGCGCATTAACCATGGAAAGTGAACAAGCCGCATTTGAAGAAACGCAATTAAGTGAACTAGAAGAATCGGTACAAGAAATTGAAAAACAAGTTGAGGTATGTACGGACGAAGAAAAAGTTGATGTTAGTGCTGAAAAGCAAGATGAAGAAGCGGGATCAGATCGTGAAAAGGATAGAAGCAGTTTCATACACGGGTTGTCCGTGGGATTAGGCATGGGATGCATCGCAACCTTCATTATGATGTGGATAACAGTATTCTTCGCTCCGATGTTGCCGCCGACAATGACCTATGAATCCTTGCTTTCAATTTTCATTTACCCACTACTGTACCTCTTGGCAGTGGGACTAATCGCACTGACAGCGGGCATTGTAAGAGAGTACTATGCTGGAAAATAAAGCGTGACCATCTAACTCGTATCTACATGGATAATTCTTATAATCGAAGGGTGGTCAATAATTACTAATTGTGGCGCATATGCCTCCTAACTTTAAAAAGCTTCTGGAGGAAATCGCAAAAGAAAAAGCGCCTGGCCCAGTTCCGACTTTCTCAGTTTTACATATACTAAAAACATTAGAGCTTATCGCTGAAAGGCCTATAGGACGTACAAAACTTGCTATGAAGCTTAAAATAGGTCAAGGGGCTGCACGAACAATAATAAATCGTTTGAAGGAGGCGGACCTAATTTCTACATCAAAAATGGGGTGCACTCTTACAGAAAAAGGTTGGAAGCTTTGGAACGAATATAAGGAGATCTTCCAGAAAAAAATGGAAATTGAAAGATGCAAGCTTGTTGACGCTACCTACAATTTTATGATGTTAGCAAAAAATTGCGGGCATAAAATTAAATCAGGAATGGAGCAACGTGACGCTGCGGTCAGAGCAGGTGCAAAAGGCGCCGTAACAATAGTTTTCAAAGATGGTCGCCTTACAATACCTTCAGTAAATATGGATTTTGCACGTGATTTCCCAAAGGTTGCAGATCAAATAATTAAGTCGTTACAACCAGAAGAGAATGATGTGATAGTCATAAGTGGTGCTGACGCATCGGATTTAGCCGAATATAGCGCTGCTGCAGCGGCTTGGACCCTTATCGATGACTGTTAAAGCTTAATATGTATACTTGTCTCCACCTGTGAGAACCCTTTCTAACGCCATGTTAAAGTTAACCATCCCATCATTTGTTTTCGCTGAAACGGGTATAAGTAGAAATCTCAGACCAAGCTGGTAAATTGCCCTCATCATGTTTCGGCTTAACAGGCGTTTTGTTCCTTCAAGTTTTTGTTCTATAGCTTGTTCTAATGCTTTTGGGTTTGCAGACCAATCCACGATTTTGTTAACGTCCTCTTCTGAAAGTAGATCACATTTGGAAAGTACATGTACCTGAGGCAGAAAAAAGCGGTTGTAAACTGCTGCTGAAAGGAAAAGATTTGACACATAATTTAAGGGATTAAGCGAGAAAACAGCGTCAAAAAGGTATACAATGGCTTTCGGGGCTCTTGTAAGTTCATGGGCTAAGTAGGTTCCGCTGGCTCTGAAGGCAAAAAGTTCCATTTGGCCTGAGGTGTCAACTAAAACTACGTCAGATTTTAAATCCTCAATTTCTTTTGAAAGATTTTCAACTTCTTCTGCCAACAAATCCGCAGCCATTATCAGTGCTCCATTCGGTCCTAAACCATATTCTTCCATGAGATTTACTACATCGACATAGTCACGGGCATCAATATCAGGTGTATACGGCAAGGTTAAAGCACCGGGGTCCAAATTCACAATGGCAACATCCTGTTTTGACATTCTCAACCATTCGCTAAATGCTGCCGTAAGCATGGACTTCCCGGACCCTGCGGTTCCAATGATAAACACTAAAAACATTTCACCACCTTAAGAGGACAAGGATTGATGTTATAACTGCAAACAAACTGGACGGTAAAAAGCTTTTCTTTGCTATGGAATTCTTGGTAGTTCAAGTTCTTGAGTCCCGCGATGTTTTTGAGTTGACTTGAGAAAGATAATGACACCTAAGCAAATTAGGATGACTATCCCCAAAAAGAGAATCAGGAAGAACGTTGATATGATAATTATATTTATTGTCTGGCTGTCTGCCCCCGCATAGTTGTCATCTCCGGACCAGCTTGCCCGAAACTGATACACACCGGCTTCTTCTGCAACCCATGTCAAAGAAAATCTTCCTTCAGAATCTGTCTCCGTAACGGCCATAACATTCCATGTGGAGTCGCCGACTTTGAAATAAATTGTTATTGATTTGCCTGAGAGTTTAGGAGAAATTTGCCCGCGAAGTATTACGGTGCTTCCTTGTATACCAAAATACGACGAAGGGAATAGCGATATGGCTGAGAATTGCAGAGTTTTATAGCTCGCAGACACTTGTCCCGGAGCCCACTCTTCGCAGTTTTCAAGTGAGATTACTTGACATTCTGCACGCCATAGCTCCTCTGGACATTCGCCAACTCTCCATCCCATCGCCCAATTGCCGCCAGTGCATTCAGCTATGTAATAGCGGACATCATTGTAAGTTACATAACGGACTGGGAATCTTGCATGTTGAGGAGCACTAGGAAGGTGAACACCAACGTTCATGTGAGCCTCACTCGGGTAGTATAAAAGCACGACATTCAAACCTCCAGCTTTCATTATGGAAGCCGCAACATAACTGAATAAGTCGCAGTCTCCAACATTTTCCACAATAGTTTCAACGGGATATTTGGCTGGCACTGTAAGTTCGTATCTCATTTGATGCACTATCATTAAAACACCATTTGCAAAGTCTTCAAGGTCACCGTATATTTCCCAAAGTTTGTCAGCGATAGGTTTCAAGGGGTGAGGGGTGACAAATTTAGCGAAGTCTGTAACAGAAACTTGCTTATGATCCCTTCCACGATAGTATTCGTAGAGTGATTGTGAAACAGCAACGTTCAATTTATACTGTTCTGAACTAGTGAAACTTTTCAAAAGATTGTATGACACGGTGTAAAAGTCAGAAGAGTAACATGAAGGTATATGAAAAAACGCAATTAAAACAATTATCACTAGAAAGGTTGTGAAACTTTTCCCCATCATTTTTCTCAAGATATTTTTAGACATCACAAATTTATGGTTCTTGTGAACGTATAATCATTAGTTGAGACAAGTTTTGGCTGGTTGCTTCGGGTACCCGGATTTTCAATCATCAAGACTTCAGAGTCTAGCCTGCCCCCTCATTGCAACCAAGAATAAAGTCTGCGTTAGAACCTTTAAAAGTTTTAACTTTTCCGCCTTTCTTTTTGATAAGTTCAGAGAGTTGTATTATGGCTTTTCCTAAACGGTCTTTCGCAGTTTTAGAATCCTTAGCTGTCGTTGAAAAGTGAATTTCAATGTGAGGTTTCTTTTCTTCGCCCTTTGGATGAGATTTAATGTAAACATAAGGATTGTCATGCATGGTTAAGTCTATTAAAGGAGCCAGCGTTGACTCCATAATTTTGTCGGCATATATGCTAGCTTCAAAAAACATTAAGCCTTCAGCTTCTTTTTTAAACATAGTAACAAGACAACTCTCAAAGATTGCCTCCATCTCGGCTGGAACGCCAGGCAACGCGATTATATCTGTTCCGTTGACAGTTAGCCGTACACCCGGCGCTGTGCCTACGGGGTTAGGTAAAGGCTCCGCGCCTTCTGGAAGTTTTGTCATCTTAATTCGATGCGGAGTCAACTCTGCAGAGTCCAGTTTACCAGCTTTTGCATATGCCTCATACTTCTCTTTAACCATTTGCAAAGCTTTATTGTTAATCTCTAAACGACGATTTAGAGCCTTTGCTATACCTTCCAACGTTTTGTCATCAAAAGTTGGCCCCAATCCGCCAGTGGTCACTATGAAGCGAGGTTTCCGCTCCAGAGCTTCACGTATTGCCTTAGCAATTTCATCAACATCATCTCCTACAACTGTTATTCTGTGGACAGTTAGTCCAAGCGATGTAGCTCGCCTAGCGAGCCATTGAGCATTTGTGTTTAAGGTTTTTCCAATCAAAAGTTCATTGCCGATGCAAACTATTTCAATTTGTGTACTCATCTACACCGCCTTTAATGCAAACACAACGAGCAAAGCTAAACTTTTATGCTTTATGCCAAGCTGATGCCTCGAAACTCTTTCCAGCAGTTTACTTTTTCTTACTACTTAGCCACCATTTTAAGTACTCTTTTCTTCGTTTCTCTCTTTCTTCTTCATCGCCTTCAGTCGGAGTCCTCAGCTTTTCTCTTAACTCGATAAGCTCTTGTTGAGTGACAGACAGGCCGCAGCTTTGACAGACGTAATGTTTGGTGGCTGCGATGTAGCGCATTTCTCCACCACATTCTGGACAATATGGCATTTCAGACACTGTCCGCCTTTAGAATGGAAACGGCATAAGAAATAGCTTTCGATTGAACTTGAGTCCTAAGTTATGAAGTTGGTTAACCCCGCTTCTTTTGCCAGCTCAATTGCCTTATCCATTTCGCCCTTTGTCAACCTTCTCCTAAGCTCTGGAACCTCATAGGCTCGCCATTCTGGCCTATACTGAAACATTACGTTTACCCGAGTTTCTCTGCCAAGGTTTTCAGCTATCCAAGCAAGTATAGGTTTTGTGCAACATTCAAGGTGCCCCGGTAGAACTAGGACTCGTATTATAAGTTCGCCATATTTGTTGGCTGTTAAATGGTTCTGAGTGCAGACTGTCCAATAGTTGGGAGCTTCTGAAATTTTCTCAGCACATTCTCCCGGCCCATATTTGAAGTCTAAAAGATATACATCGACAAAACCAGCGAGGAGTTCGGCTGTTTCCGCACTGTAATACGTGTTAGAATTCCAAATCACTGGTATGTTCACTTTTACGTGTTTGAATGTTTTAAGCCACTGTTCAAGCCATGGAGTTGGTTCTCCGCCCACAAGATTTGCATTTCGACAACCACTCCTACGCAAAGCCTCAACCTCACACGCAAGTCTCTCCGGCTCATAGACTTCCCCCTTTTCTATCCACTGAGATATTGTCCAATTTTGACAGTGCTTACACTTCATTGTACAACCCATCGTGAAAATTGTACCTGAGGGAACGAGCTCCGGCTCCTCACCAATGTGTTCGAAGATGCTTGAAACGGTGATGGCTAGCCCGCATTTACAGAAGCCCAACTTGCCCTTAAGCCTGTTAACTCCGCATTTTCTAGCGCAAAAGCGGCATTTCTCGAGCATGCGCCTCGCAATTTCAATCTTAAGGTCCAGATAAGAGCTCTCTGGGATGGGTAAACTTTCAAAGTTTTCCAGTTTCGCATTTACATCTTTTTCAAGTTGATAAAATTCCCGTGTAAGTGCCTCATGTTTTTGCCATAATTCCTCCATAGAGTCCTCTTTCTTGAAATCCGCTGGAAGTTTCTTGGCTATTTGAAATTTGGCTGGTTTTTCATCTTGCATCACAGCAAAATACCTAGCTAAACTCCTTCTCGCAGCTTTATTATTTAACACAGCCACGGCATCTGGACGCAAAAACTTCCACATAAAGACTCAACCACAATTTTTTAATAATCTTTTAAAATAATGCGTATGGATAGGCGTAGCCGCTTGGGTGAAGTTTTCCCTTTATTGGGATCTCACGCCCGCAAACGGGACAGCGCATGTCCTTTGTAAGGTTCCATTTGGTAATCTCGAAACTGAAACGTTTAATCAAAAGCTCGTTACAGTTTGGACAATAGGTGTTTTCAGCCGGGTGTCCAGGTACATTTCCAATGTAAACGAAGTTTAACCCGGCACTTTTGGCGGCTGCATAAGCTTTCTCTAACGTTTGAATTGGTGTCGAGGGAATATCAGTAAGTTTATAGTCAGGATGGAAACGGAGTAGGTGAAAAGGAGTGTCCGCACCCAAAGCTTCTTTAACCCATACCGCAAGTTTCATAATCTGATCTATTGAGTCACCTATTTTCGGTATCACTAGGTTTGTGATCTCTATGTGAATGCCCTGGCGCTTCATTTCCTTTAAGCATTCAAAAATGGGCTCAACCGATGGAACAGATGAAAAAGTTTTGTAGAAATCCGGGTCTCCGCCGCCTTTAAAGTCCACAGTGGCCGCGTCGAGGTAAGGTGCAATAGTTTTAATAGCTTCAGGCGTCATGTATCCGTTTGTTACAAAAGTGTTGAAGAAGCCAAGATGATGTGCAAGCTTCGCCGTTTCGTACGCATATTCAAAAAATATTGTGGGTTCTGTGTATGTGTAGCTTATCCCTTGGCAATCGTTATCTCTTGTTGCTTTTACAACTTCTTCTGGAGGAAAATCTCTACCAGCAATTTGCTTTTCTTGGCTGATCATCCAGTTGTCACAGAATTGACAGCGAAAATTGCATCCAACAGTGGCGATGGACATAACAGAGGCGCCGGGATTAAAGTGTAGAAGGGGTTTTTTACCTATTGGATCTACACAGGCAGATATGGCTTTCCCATAAACAAGTGTATAGAGAATGCCTTCCTCATTCTTTCTAACAAGACAGAAGCCTATTCCACCATTCTTTATCGTGCATCTCCTACCGCACAAAATACACTTAACCTTTTTTCCTTCTAAACGTTCATAGAGCATAGCCTCTCGCATATCATTTCACCGCCTTACAATAGATTATTAAGAGTCCTTCTGCGCCTGCCGATTGTTTCCGCAGCATTTGTCCATCAAATTCATAAACGGAATACTAACTAATTTAACTGTTCCTATTAAGCTTAAAGCGTGGCTTATTCTTCTACCCATGCGATTTAACTTCCAAAACGAAGGGAGCTGTGAATGTTTTAATGTCCAATTCCACGCCAAGCAAACCTTCCAAGAAACCAGCCCATATTTCGGGTTCACTTATAAATGGAGTCTTGATCAGTATATATTTATCTTTAACATAGAAATCTCCGAAACCTTGAATTCTCAAGCGTTTGAAAACATCTTGCCACTTCTCCCGATCTGCTGTTTGAATACCTAAAGTTGCCTCCATAGAGACTCTTGCTGCGTCACCCATCCTTCGACCAACTTCCCGCCACTTTTCCTTGGGAATGTTCTGAATTAAAATGTTTAAGAGTTCTACGTTAACAAAGGCTATGCGGCTTATTCCACAATAATACTCGCCTGGAAATCGCCAATCATAAATCATCATACTGCGGTAAACATCCAACATTTTAGAAATTAACGGCTTTATACCAGGTTCTTTCCCCTCTCGGATCAGTTTGTCTATAAACTCCCGTTCCTCTTCTTCCAGAATTATTGTCGTCCTTTTCGCTGAACCCTTTCCTTCGCTGAGGACTTTTTTAGCTTCTTTATTTTTTTCCTGCATACCTAGTACATCTTTCAGCATACTTTATATGTTTTGTTTCGAAAACCAAAAGCATAACTGAACATTTTTAAATCTCAACACAAATGTAATATTGCCGATGAAGAACCTAACTGCTGAAAATAATGATGCGCCCTGGGGTATCTGAGGCGCACAGCAATTCAGGAAACAATTTTCTTTTTAATCAGAAAAATGAGTAGACTAAACCCTATTAGGAATAAAATGAAGCCAGAAGCCATTGACAATGCATAATCTATGTCTAATCCTCTCCACAAGACTAGAACAGCGTAAGTGGGTCCTATGAAAATTAGTGCTGTTGAAAACAAGGTGAGAATGGTTCTCCAAAACTTTGAACTTAGGCGAGAAGTTTGTTTTTCCTTCTCGTTCAAGTCTGCATCCCTTCAATTGTCAATAATTCAAACAAGTTGACGTTTCCATTTATAACCCTTCCTTCACTTCGTTTCCCAACGCTTTCATTAAAAATTTGAAAACCGAAAAACCAGCTCCACGATCCGCTCTAAAACCAGTAGTAGCCCCTAGGAGACATATTCCGTCTAAACCGTGTTCCTTTGCTAGTCCGAGCATTAATCCAGTGGCACCCACTATCCTGCCCTTTGCATATAGGACTGCACCCTTTTCCATAAACTCTATGGCCAGTCTTGGCGAAGTGGCGGCAACATACACTTGCCCGGTGGTTTCTGTAGACGGAACACCACCCATGGTTATTATGAGGCTGCACCCGTATTTTTTGATGAAATCTAATACTTCGCTGCAAAGTATGTAATGGGCCAAAACATCTTCAAAAGAAGGTTGTGTGTCACCAGTCATTATTATAAAGTCGTTTTTCTCCATTGGAGCGGCATAAAACTCATATCTAGGTAAGCGACAAATCCCATCAGAATCAACAGAGACATAGTCTGGGAAAAAAGGTGCATACATTTCAGCAAACGGTTTAGCTCCACAAAATTTTATCAAGAGATGAGCTGCAATCTTACCAACGTTACCGAAACCAGGAAGCCCTTGAACAAAAATTGGGCTTTCAAGGGTTGGAGCGAAAATCTTGCGGAAATAGGGCCTGTCCATAGACTTACTTCCAACATCCAAAAAAGTAGACTGTGATAATAAAGGTTTCCAGTCCTCCTCCTAAAAGAATTTAAGAAAGTTTGCTTCAGCATACATGTAGCGGGGTGGGGTAGCCAGGATTAACCCGCTGGGCTCATAACCCAGAGATCGGTCGTTCAAATCGACCCCCCGCTACCATCCTTAAAATCAATAACTATGGCTTCTATCATATTTATACCAAAGAATAAAAACTGTGAAATGAACCAGAGTTCTAAGATCTCTTACATCCTCTTTGCGTTTTGGCAATATTTGCAAATCCACCAATATACCATGCGTCAAACTCAGCATCATACAGCCAGATGACTGCTACGCCATGTTTTGGCGATTGAACAGAAGCCATGTGCTTTAAGTTTATAAGTGACGAGTACCATAGAGGCTTCGTTTCTGCTAGATATACGATTTCTAGTCGGTAATATTCTGTTTTGTCAAAGTAGACTTGATATCCGCCTATAAGGATTGTATATTCTCCAGGTCCAGCTGTTAGCATCGCTGCTTCTGGTGATGCTAGTGTTGCTCCGTCTATATTCCATGAACCGTTTGGATTGATTATTATTACGTCTAGGTCGCTTGTCGCCCATTTTGTCCAGTCCCTGTACCAGTAGAGGAATACTAAAGCGAATCCGTTGGTGTCCTTTATCTCGAACGTGTATACGTCTGTTTCACCTTGTTTGACTGCTCCATAGTATCTCTCGATCCTTCCCGGATAGACTTCAACGAGGGCGGTTGTTGGGATTCCATTGTTGTAGAGGATTACTTTCTTGTCTATGCTTGTGACCAGGACTTCTGTCACTTCGATTGTCATCTCGCCAACAATCACTTGGTTGTAGCTTGAGAAGTCACCTACAAGTGCAAGCCTAATGATACCTGCCGATATTGGGACATCAAATGTTACGAGAAGTTCGCCGTCTCCATAGAAGTACAAGCCCCAAGCATAATAGCTGTCAGAGCCTCCTCTCTCTGCTGTGCTTAGGTATATTACTCCAGCGTCGCCCCAGAACGGGTTTTGCTGCGCTGGGTCTGCTAGGACTACATCTGACAATATGATTTTGATTGAGTCAACTTCGCTCGAGACCCAGAAGGCGAAGTATTGATATTTAGTAGGTTCTAATACTATGTTACTGAATGTTGCTTTTCCTTTGTATAGGCATGTTACTTCTATTGGTGGGAACCATAGGTCGCCGATGTGGTGTGGCCACGTTGTTGGCAAGGTTCCAAATGTGCCTGATTTAATAACGTTTAGTGCGTTTGCAGCGTTAACATAGCCTGCGCCTTGTTCTTCCGCTGTAAAGCCTGGAATTGGAACAGCGCCGTCTATTATGGCTTGTTTAATCTCTTTTGGCCCGTAGGGTAATCCCTTGGCCTCTATATAAGAGTTGAGTAGCGCAGCTACTCCGGCAACTTGAGGTGTTGAGAAGGATGTGCCTCCACCTAATCTTATGCGCCCATCTGGAAATGGTCCAAGGAAGCACCATGAGCCAGTGGCAACAACTTCCGGCTTTAGTCTTCCATCTGCCGATGGTCCTCTGCTGCTGAAATCAACAATAGCCAGATAGTCATGCGGATACCAAAGCTCATCGCCTAAACCATTTCCAGCAGGCTTTCCATAGTAAGCCCAGAAGTATATATCCCCAAAAACCCATTCATGGATCGGGTCCATTGCGGCACCTACCGTTATCGCCGTTTTTGCACTTCCAGGCGAAGCTACTCTTAACAATGCTGGACCCTCGTTGCCAGCTGCCGCTACCACTGTTATGCCCGCTTCGGCAGCAGCATCAACAAGCAGGTCTTCTGGGTCTTCGCCGTCAGCACCTATCCCACCGCCAAGGCTCATACTAATAACGTCTACGTCTAATGTTCCGCTGACCTTCATTTGTATTGCTATATCAATTGCCTGCATTATAATCGAAGAGGGGACCCCAGCACCAGTGTGCGGAAACACTTTTATAGCATATATTGAAGCAGCCGGAGCTATTCCAAAGCAGTATGTGTAAATATATCCACTGTTGTTCTTCCATGTCCCTACCGGGTCATAGTTGTAGATGGCTTCTCCCCATGGATGCCCAGGTTGGAATATCAAAATGGCGTGGGCTGCTAACAGATGGGCGCATGCCGTTCCGTGGTAGTGGTTTGTTGTGGCGTTCCATCCTTCATACGGTGTTCCCACATCTGGACTTATGTCAATTCCG
This sequence comes from Candidatus Bathyarchaeota archaeon, assembly GCA_018396705.1. Lineage (NCBI taxonomy): Archaea > Thermoproteati > Candidatus Bathyarchaeota > Candidatus Bathyarchaeota archaeon. The sequence continues at coordinate 131,816 of JAGTQZ010000004.1, read as the reverse complement.
CCAATCACATTTCCAACAAGCAAAGGGGAAGCGGACCAAACACCAGTGTCTATAATGACAACAACACTGCCTTGCCCGACAGTTTCGCTCCAAACAGTACTAGCGCCTGTTAGATTGGTGTTCGTGTATATCCCGGGCTCGACGGAAGTTATGTACTCGATAGCAATGGGTTCAACTTCTATACCTTCAAGTTCATAGGCAAGAACAGGCTCACCCGTAACAGGATCTCGTGGAACACTGTATTTCAAGTTCTCGGTTATTGCGCCATGGTAATATAATTCTCTAATCGAGTCCTTATAGATGCGAACTACGCGACCGTCTGAAGCCAGTTGCAAGAGACAGCTGGCAGGGATGGAAGCCGCTAATACCTCAGCACTTTCATACATTATCGATACTTGTCCACCAAACTCTTCAATTACCCTCGCTATCCCGGCTTTATCCGTAACTTGAATAACAACATTAACTTGTCCAGCGTCGCTTGCAGTTTGCAACATTTGAAAAACGTCCTTCGTTATTTTTTGTACAACTCCCTCTGAAACCTCGTTAGGGGAGTTGAAGGCCACGGGCGTCACAGCAAAAATAGACATAGCCAAGACGATCGAGAGCATTACTCCTTGCAACGTTAATGCATGCTTAAAGTTGAAACATACGCTTAACATGTGAAAATCTCCTTTCTCCTTACCCTTGCTCAGAAGTGTATGTTGCTAAAGGTTGCTATAAGAACATTGTGGAACATTCTTCTACAAGCATCTACAAAAAGTCTGTCCGCAACGTTAACCCATTCAAGGAGTTGCTTTCAGAAAAAACTACGTGCCCATTTATTGTAATAGTCTCATATTGAAGCAAAATTTTCAATAATTTTGCCTCGATAATGGACTGCCGTAGATTTTTCCTGATTTTTTCTACAACTTTTATTCTTTGAGCATTGGACATCTCCAAGATGTTTACTTTTCTTTGCGCCTTCTTGTTTTTTGCTGCCATATCGTTTCCCTTGTTTGTGTATTTTGTATTATATCTTAATAAATTGGTTCCTTCAATACGGAAAACATTTCAATAAACGACATATTCTATAAACCAACATCTGCCAGGAGAAAAAGTTAAAGAGACATAACCTTTGATACATTATTCTGCAAAGTGATTACTCATGCAGACCGACGCTTTAGAGAACGCCTTGTTTACTGTAACCGTGAACCCGCTATTAAAGGGGCTAATAAGCCGTTTCGACATCGAATGCCCTACAGACGGGAGCCTTCTTTTAAATTCTTTAAAGGACTTTCTCGGAGAACCGGTTACCCTTTGCCCTGCCTGCAGAAGCATAAGCCGAAACATCGCCAGACCATTCTATGAAGTTGGAAGCCGTCTCTTGAGGGCTGACAGGAACTTTATGAAGAAACAGTTTATTAAAGACAAGTATGGCGGAGCATGGTTTAAAGGCTTTGGTTTAATGATGAAAGGTATAGAAAAATACGGTATACGTATACCTTTTGTACCAGCTGGCCCTTTTGAGGTTGTTTGGAATTTTACTTACAAATGCAATTTGAAGTGTAAACATTGCTATGAAGATGCTGGAAGTGGGAAACGCCTAGAGCTATCAACAGACGAGGCTAGACAAGTTATTGACATACTCTCAAAAATTGCTGGGATAGGTTTGCCAGCCCTTTCCTTCAGCGGAGGCGAACCACTTGCAAGAAAAGATTTTTTTGAGTTGGCATCCTACGCCAAGAAACGTATCCCATATATTAGCATAGCCTCCAATGGAACTCTGATAACCAAAGACATAGCAAAGAAAATCAAGGATGCTGGAGTAGATTATGTAGAAATAAGCATCGATGGCGCATCGCCGAATGTACACGACGAGTTCAGAGGCATACCCGGCGCTTTTGAAAAAGCTTTGCAAGGCGTGAAAAATTGTGTAGAAGAAGGCATAGACACATGTATCGCCACAGTTTTGCACAGGAACAATTTTGCCGAAACGGAGAAAATCCTACAATTAGCCAAAGAATTGGGTGTTCGATTCATGCATTTCAACTACATTCCAACTGGCCGGGCTAAAATGCATGTGGAACTTGACTTAACTCCAGAGCAAAGACTATACATCTTGCAGGCCATAGGCAAAGAAATAATCAGCTTATATCTACAAGCTAAAGAGGAAGAACTTAAAACTGGTAAATCAAACATAAAAGTGGATAGATTTTTCAGCACGTGTCCCCAATATGCAAGTGTCACAAAAAAATTGTCCCAACAGGTTGGTCAAAAATTTATGGTTGAAGCCCACTACGCGGCGAAAAAGGGTGTAGAAAATGTTGCAAACTTCCTAGGCGGATGTGGTGCCGGGCGTCTATATTGTGCAATAGAACCGAACGGTGACATAAAACCATGCGTTTTCTTCCCAACAAACAATAAAACAGTATTAGGTAACATGTTAAGAGATAACTTTGAAGAAGTCTGGGACAAAGATCCGCTATTGTGGCAGTTGCGGGTTAGAGAAAACCTTGAAACGTATAGTATAAATGGCAAGAATGTAGGTTGTGGGAACTGCCCAGACAAATACATATGTGGAGGATGCAGAGCAAGGGCCTACGGCTATTTCAGCGGAAACGTTAAAGCACCGGATATCGGATGCATACACAACAAGCCTTTATGGGAAAAAATGGTAAAAGAGATAATCTGCAAACACTAGGCTTTTCCTTTTTCTTCCTTACCGAAGTATGTTGTCCATTTAAGTTTACGTGCATCTCTTTGAAGTTTTAGGGCGTTTTTTCTGCATTTGCTTGAACAGAACCAAAAAATGGACCCATCGTTTTTGACATACATCATACCGGTACCATGTGGAAACTCATTACCGCAAAATGAGCATTTCCTTGTTTTCGGCACAGAACAGCCTCCTAGCTTCTATGCTTTTGACAATCATCTTGTGATTTTCTTTGCTTCCCTCTCAGTTTCTCTAAGCATAAGAATGTCTTGTAAACGTACAGGCCCTTTGACATTTCGAGTTATTATTCGTCCCTTGTCTTTTCCTTCTAAAATTCGCACCCTAACCTGTGTGATTTCCCCTGTTACACCAGTTCTTCCAATGATTTGAATAACCTCTGCAGGTGTCAATTCTTCCTCTGTAGTGGCTGTCTCTTTTTCTTTGCTCATTTCGCTCCTTTCCTTATCTGGTCAACTCTTTTGGCAATCTCTTTAATAAGCCCCACGGCGTCTCCTTCATTGATGATACATGCAGAAGCCGCTGAGACCTCTATTCCAACAGCTTCACCAAGTTTCTCTTTGCTTGGAACATATACATATGGAATTTTTCTCTCTTCACAGAGGATGGGTAGATGAGCCACAACCTCTGGTGGATCCACATCCTCTGCGATGACCACAAGCTTTGCTTGCCCTCTCTCAACAGCCTTGGTCGTTTCATTTGTTCCTTTCTTTACAGTCCCAGTTTTTGAAGCTATTTGCAGGGCTTCATAGGCTGCATCTGCAACTTCTTTTGGAACGTCAAATTTTACGTAGAATGGTTTGGACATAAGCCTCACCCTCAAATGCACTGTCTTAATCAACAACACCTATTTATCAATGTTTCGACCGAAAATCCCGGAAAACTCTTTGCACAAAGTAATGTAGAAAGATTTAAATAATATGCCTCGTTTGAACTTTTTGTTTTTCGAGGGGAAATCAAAAAGTTGATCAGACTAGGCCGTGTGCTTCACATAAGTTCAAGCAAAAACATCATTGTAAAGGTTGAAAACATACCAAAATTGGGCGAAAGAGTGGTGGATGAAAACTTAAAACTCATAGGAGAAGTTTTTGACATCTTCGGCCCAGTTTCCAGGCCATACGTGGCCGTTAAACCGCAAAACCCTAGGTTAAATATCATAGCGGACAAAGCGTTGTATGTGTTCCCCTCGAAAAAGAAGGGAAAATAAATGAGTGATATGGAAGTTGATGATTTAAATCCTACGCTACACGCTCAACAAGCTAGAGTACAAGTATGCCCAGAATGCGGCAGCACAAAGCTAATGCGCGATTACGAGTGCGCGGAACTTGTCTGCATGAACTGTGGATTCGTGATAGCCGCAAAGTTAGCGGATAGAGGCCCAGAATGGAGAGCCTTCGATGACGAGCAAAGGGCCAAAAGAACCCGTGTTGGGGCACCGTTAACCTATACGATACATGATAAGGGCTTATCCACAATGATTGATTGGCATGACAGAGACATCTACGGAAAAGGATTGTCCCCCGGACAAAAAGCTCAAGTTTATCGGCTTAGAAAGTGGCAACGCCGCATTAGAGTCTCTGATGCTACTGAACGCAACTTGGCCTTCGCACTCTCAGAAATCACTAAAATTGCAAACACCTTGAATTTGCCAAAGAATATACTGGAGACAGCCTCTCTTATTTATAGAAAGGCCGTGAAAGAGAGACTTATACGCGGAAGATCCATCCAAGGGGTGACATCTGCAGCTATATACTTAGCGTGCAGACAGTGTGGTTTACCAAGAACATTAGAGGAGATAGCTCAAGCTTCAAACGTTAGCAAGAAAGAGATAGGCCGCAGTTACCGCTTCTTGATAAAGGAGTTAAACTATTTTATTCCACCATTGAGACCAAGCCAATACATAACAAAATTCTCAAACCAGTTAACAATGCAAGGCAAAGTTGAAGAAATAGCCCACAAAATATTAGCAGCAGCTAAAGAGTTAAAGCTCACCTCTGGCCGAGGGCCCACAGGCATAGCCGCAGCTGCAAGCTACATAGCCTCCGTGTTGACTGGAGAAAGGAAAACGCAGAGGGAGATTGCAGAAATAGCACAGGTGACCGAAGTCACTATTCGCAATCGTTACAAAGAACTCGTTGAACGCCTGATGTTTAATATAAGCCTATAAATGAAAAGCAATCCTCTTTTTTATTTTAATGTTAAACCTCGCTTTCCTGGCGAGGGTGTTCTGCGGCAAAACACATTTTAGTCCCGTGAGAGTATAATTATTAGTAGGGTTGTAGGTTGGTAAAATGCCCAAAATGTGGAAGCGAACCAGCTGCCCTCGTTAAGACTTGGGGTATTACTTTACGTGGAAATTCGGAGGGTACATCTAAGTTGATGGGGCTTTTTGAATGCCTAAACTGCAAAACAAGATTCAGAACAACTGTAGAAAAAGCTGAGGAAACAGTAAGCATTAAAAACATGGTTGAAAGAATAAAAGAGATAAAGGGAGAACTCATGCAGACCTTGAAAAATTTGCGAGAAAAAATAAAAACCCTTGAAACCGAACGGGCAAATTTAATGATTGAAATTGAAAAGCTAAAGAAGGCGGCAGAATCGAGAGTAAGCGCTCTTGAAAGCGAAGTAAACATGCTGCGAGAAGAGGTAAAATCCCTAAGGGAATTATTAGGTTACACAGAAGAAAAACACTAAAAAATGCCACCGCCATTTTTCCTCACACTCCATAATTTAAGGAGTTTCCAGATCTCTTGAGTCTTGAGGGTATCTTCTTGTCGGTTCTTCAAGACATGGGGCAACTCCCTGTAACTTGCCCAGCATACATTCAAATGTGTAGTTTTAAGCTATGTTCAAGAAGAGTTAATCTTAAAGGATTGTTTGCTAATTTTTTGGTTATGCCATACAAGTTCACATTTGATCTTTCAAGAATCCCGCGTCTCTTTTTTATGGAAATAGCCAGGATAAGTTATGAGAAGAGAATGCATAAGAAAATGAGTGACGCTTTACAAGATATTATTAAGAAGTTTAGAATCGAAGAGCTAACGGGTTTAAACGTATCTGACGCTGTTCGTCTTCTAGAGGATTTAGTTGATGTAGAGACAAAGAATTTTCTTGAAAAGGAAAAATTTGAGAGCACAAAAAAGAGGGCGCTCTTTTTGCCGCATTGTTCAAGGAAGTTCATGGATAACCGATGTAAAGCCATATTTGAACAAGAAATACCTACATATGTTTGCACTCACTGTTCCTCAGATTGTTTGGTCAACAAAGCTGTTTCCGTTGCGGAAAATAAGGGTTACGATGTATACATTTTACCCGGGGGCTCTTGTATCTCAAAAATTTTGAAAATAAAACGTTATGAGGGTGTGATTGGTGTTGCTTGCGGTGAAGAGTTAAGGCTTGCCGGAGAAGTGTTAAGCCAGATGGACATTGCGGGTCAAGCTATACCCCTTCTGAAGAACGGATGTGCTAACACATATTTTAACATGGAAACGCTGTTGAAAATTTTGTGAGAAAAACGTGGGTTTTTGAGGAACTGTAGTTAGGTCTTCACTTCTTTTTTTCTTCTTCCTTAGTCTTCTTTTTGGTTGTTTTCTTCTTGCAAGACACTATAGTACACCTCAAAACAAGTAAATGGTTTGTTGTAAACTGTAAGTTAATATGCTTTTTAGAATTTTTCTTGTAAAATATAAGTGTAAGCATATGTGAAATTTTAAAGAAACTGTTTACTTAATTATTTCTCTTTTCTTCCAGCGAAGGTTTTTACTACGACATCTTCTACATTTAACTGCTGTTGTGGCATTTCTTGCGCCACATTCTCTACAGATTTTTACATAAAGCCTACGCTGCTGGGCTAGTGTTTTTTTAAACGGGTCTAATATTGGCATTGTTTAGCCCTCTGCAGCTACAACACACGGAACACCATCTAGATATACTTTTTGCTGTAGTCCCAATTTCTTTGTTTAACGCTTAAGTAGTTTTTTAGTAGGGAAACGACATCGCTTGGTTTTTCAGCAACCTCAACACCAGCCTTCTTGAAGGCTTCGATTTTACTTTCAGCAGTTCCGGTTTTTCCCATTACTATCGCTCCTGCATGACCCATACGTTTTCCCGGCGGCGCCATGCGTCCGGTCACGAAAGCTACGACTGGCTTAGGATATTTTTCTTTAACTATGTATTCAGCTGTTGCTTCTTCTAAGTTCCCTCCTATTTCACCTATCAATATCACAGCTTCTGTTTGCGTGTCTTTTTCGAAAAGCTTTAGAACGTCAATAAAATTTAAACCAACTATGGGATCCCCGCCTAAACCGATACATGTAGACTGCCCTGACTCTCTTTTGGTCAACTCTGCAGCTATCTCGTAAGTTAACGTTCCGCTCCTTGAGATAATACCTATCTTCCCGGGCTTGAAAATGTGAGCCGGCATTATTCCAAGCTTACATTGTCCAGGAGTTATTATTCCCGGCGTGTTGGGACCGATTACTGTAGCGCCTGCGCGTCTGGCATAAGCCATAATGTTTATAGTATCTTTAATCGGAATGTGCTCCGTTATTATAACGACTGTTTTTACTTCATTCTCCAAAGCTTCTAAGGCAGCATCAGATGCTAAAGGAGCTGGAACAAAAATTATTGAAGCGTTCGCTTCATGTCTTTCCAAAGCTTCTTCGACGGTGTCGTAAACAGGGATTCCGTGGACAGTTGCTCCTCCCTTACCAGGAGTTACACCTGCTACTATTTTTGTTCCGTATTCAAGCATTAGTTTTGTGTGGAACCTTCCTTGTGTTCCAGTTATGCCTTGTACTATTGCCCTTGTTTCTCTTCCAACTATTATCCCCATGAGGTGTTCCCATTCTTTTCAAATTTTTTGGCTATTTCTACAACTTGTTGCGCTGCCTCTTCCATGCTAGCTAACACATGTATTCCAGCTTCTGTTAGCATTCGCTTTCCCTCTTCTTCGTTTGCACCCACCAGCCGAACCACCATTGGTTTTTCTATTCTAAGTTTTTCTTTTGCTTGAATAATGCCTTCTGCAACCTCGTCGCATCTTGTTATTCCGCCCACAATATTCACAACAAGTGTTTTCACATTTGTGTTAGAAAGCACTATCCGCAAGGCTGTAACTATTTTCTCGGGGGGAGCCCCTCCGCCTATATCTAGGAAGTTTGCCGGTTTCCCACCGTAAAGGTGTATAGTGTCCAGTGTTGCCATCACAAGCCCGGCACCGTTGCCTATCACACCTATGTTTCCATCAAGTTTAATGTAAACCAAACCATTTTTAGCTGCTTCAATTTCCTCTGGTGAAAATTCTCCGTCCTGAGGTCTCTCCTTTAATTCCGAGTGACGGAACAAGGCATTATCGTCGATTATTATTCTAGCATCTACAGCCACAAAGTTTCCTTCAGAGGTTTCAGCTAAGGGGTTTGTTTCAATTAATTCTGCGTCGCATTCAATTCCAGTCTTATATATGCCGTGAAAAATTTTTGCAAGTGTTAAAAGCTTGTTTCCGAAGTATCCCATGCGTTTTGCCATTTGTCTGGCGTGATATGGTTGAAAACCATACAGCGGATCCACTGGAAAACGCAAAATTTTCTCAGGCATTTTTTCCGCAACATCCTCTATATCCATTCCGCCTTCAGTTGCCCCAACAATTACGTATGATTTGTTAAGTCTGTCAACAGTCATTCCAAAGTAAAGTTCTTTTTGAGTGTAAACTCTCTCCTCAACCAATACGCTCCGAACTAGGATTCCCTTTATTTTCGAGTTTAAGAGTGTTTCAGCAGCTTTTTCAACTTCCGCAGTCGATCCCACAAAGAGTATCCCACCGGCTTTCCCTCTACCAGCCACGGGAACTTGCGCCTTAACAACAAACGGGGGTTTTAGTGTTTTAGATACTTCTCGAGCTTCAACAGGGTTTATTGCTAGACTCCCTCTGGGTATCGGGACCCCATGTTTTTTCAGGATTTTTTTGGCTTCATACTCCAGAAGCTTCATTTAACGACGCAGCCTTTCCCTTTCCACCCCTAATCCTTTAACTTCAGACAACACCTATAAAACTTCTTTAAGCAAGAAACCATAGTTCGGGAAGTTGACATTTAACCAGTTTGACGGATTTCCATGATTTAAAACTACTATTGTTTAAGGATATGGGCAAACTAAAATTTTTACCGTAACATATTTATTTATCGGTAAAAAAGGTTATGAAGCTATAAAGAATGTGAGAACAAGGAGTGAGGCGGTGCAGATGTCTGAAAGCAACTCAGTGTTGATCGGGAAGAAGCCAGTAATGAACTATGTACTGGCTTGCATAACCCTCTTCCACGGCGGAGCAAAAGAAGTAAACATCAAAGCCAGAGGAAGAGCCATAAGCCGCGCTGTGGATGTTGTTGAAGTCGTGAGACGTCGATTCCTACCGGATGTTAAAATAAAGAAAGTGGGCATTGGGACTGAAACAGTGGCACCCAGAGAAGAGGGTGGCACGCCCACAAACGTTAGCACTATTGAAATAACACTGGAACGCTAAAACATTAACAACAATTACACAACGTTTCGAGGCTCCGCCGCCCCTCCTTTATTTGTGGAGGGCGCTTTCACAGGTGAAAACAGCACTATGCAGTTTCTGCTTAAAAAGTGGAATCCTATGTCAAAAATGTTCGGAAAAAGTTAAGTCTGGAGAAGTGACAGAATTAGATTTGAAGATCGCTCGGTTACTTTTATCTTTGGAGGAAACTTACCCTTCCCTTCAAAACGTTAGTTTTTTTAAGGCGGTAGACGCTGGGAAAACCCTGGCCATACTTGTCGGTAAAGGGGACGTCCCGCGTCTTCTTGGTCATGGTGGGAAAATAGTTAAAGCATTGGGAGAGAAAACTGGAAAATCAATTCGTGTTTTAGAGTATGGGGTTGACGACAGAAAATTTTTAGAAGATTTGTTTGCCCCGTTGAGCATAGTCACAATAAACACTATTTGGTTGCCGGACGGATCAACAGAAACTAGGGTGATTTTGAGAAAGAAGGGTGGCAAACAACCTCCGTTCGACGTGAAGGCTTTAAAGGAAATTGCTCGTAAAGTTCGCAACATGACGTTACGTATAGAGTTTACAGATTAGCTTGAAGCCGTGTGAAGTTAATGAAAGTGGATGTTATTGGAGACTGGCGTAGAACTCACTACTCTGTAGATGTGAAACCAGAAAATGACGGGCAAGAGGTCACTCTCTTCGGATGGGTTCAGGAAATTAGAGATTTAGGCGGTATCCGATTCATAATATTGCAAGACAGAGAGGGCACTGTCCAAATAACGGTGCCACGAAAAAACGTTGGCGTCGAAGTTTTATCGAAAACAGACATTTTACAGAGAAGATTCAGCATTGGTGTAAGGGGGGTTGTGAAGAAAACTGATAAGACTCCTAGAGGAGTCGAAGTAATACCGAAGCAAATAAAAATTCTCAGCCCAGCGTCACCGCAATTGCCCATCGACATAACCGGAAAAGTGCATGCGAGACTTGATGCTCGCTTAGACGCTCGCGCATTGGATCTTTGCCGTGAAGAGAACGTGGCAATTTTTAAAATTCAACACACAGCTGTTGAGGCAATTCGAGACTTCCTCTTTGAAAGAGGCTTTATAGAGGTCCACACTCCCCGCATAATTGCCTCAGCTACTGAAGGCGGGGCAGCACTGTTTCAATTAGATTATTTCGAAAGGAAAGCTTTTCTTGCTCAAAGTCCTCAACTGTATAAGGAACAGCTTGTGATGAGTTTAGAGAAGGTTCTTGAAATAGGGCCATTTTTTAGAGCTGAGGAATCTCACACCCGTAGACATCTAAGCGAATTTGTGTCCATAGACATTGAGCAAGCTTTTGTAACGGCTGAAGATGTCATGCAGTTGCTGGAGCGGCTAATGCAGCACACGTGTAAGGTAGTTAGTGATAAATGTCGTAAAGAGTTAGCTTTGCTGAATTATCAGCTCGAAGTGCCTGAAATACCCTTTAAACGTTTAACATATGATATGGTTTTAGAAGATTTGAGACGAGAAGGAGTGGAAATCCCATGGGGTGGGGACATACCGACACCAGCCTTCAGAACATTAGGCAAAATTCATCCATACTTCTACTTTATAACGGATTGGCCAACGCGCTCAAAGGCTTTTTATATAAAACCCAAAGATGACAACCCGGAACTATGCGAAGGATTCGACCTCATGTGGAGCTGGATTGAACTTGCTTCCGGTGGGACGAGAATAGCTTCAAAAGAACTCCTAATAGAACGCCTAAAAGAGAAGGGACTGAATCCAGAATCTTTCAAATACCACCTGCAAGCTTTTGATTATGGTATGCCGCCCCATGCCGGCTGGGCTATAGGTTTAGAGAGACTCACAATGATGTTGACTGGTAAGAGAAACATAAGGGAAGTCACATTATATCCTAGAGATAAATTCAGGCTCACACCATAATTTTGGCATCAATTCTTATGGTAGCAACTTCTTAGAATGATGTCTACTTAAATTTTTAAACAGCATAACTCTCTGTTTTCGCGCTCTCAAAGTTTTTCCAAGACATTGAAAGCCATTGTGCCTTTTATTTGAAATTGTTCTAAAAGTTGATAAAGAACTACCACTTTTATCACTGACATGGGAGAGCATCCTAAAATAGCGTGCGGTGTCTTCGGCGCCTTAAGCTTTAGGAAGCAACTGGTATTCCCGTTTATTTACTGGGGGTTGAGGGCACAGAATCATAGGGGCCATCAGTCCCACGGTTTCCTCACGTTTCTAGATGGTGAATTTTATGTCTACAGAAGTTTGGATCTTATTCCGAAAATAAGGGCAAGCGCCCTCCATGAATGGTTTGGGCGTTTGCCAGGGCACATAGGAATCGGAAATGTTAGATATACAACTTCTGGAAAAACTGATGAAAAGTCGCTTTTGGCGGGAACTCAGCCTGCTACAGCTTCTAAGAATGGTTTTAAGCTTGCTATCTCTTTTAATGGGAATGTTGTCAACACAGCTCAGCTTAAAAAAGCGATTTGTAAAGATTTTCCAAATTTTATTTATGAATGTGATGCCGACTTAATATGTCGTAAATTGCTTGCGGAGTTGTTAAGACGGAAAAATCTAGAAGATGCTGTTGAAGCATGCATGAAAGAGATTGAAGGAGCCTTTTCAGTTGCGGGAATAACTAAGGATGGAAAGTTTTTCGCCTTCAAAGATCCACATGGTATAAGGCCTTTATGCGCTGGTCACAGTCCAGACGGGGACATCCGTGCTTTTTCATCTGAAACCGTGGGCTTGGATATAAACGGTTTCATCAGAGACTTTGAGCTTGAACCAGGCGAGCTTGTGACCGTTTCAGAAAAAGGTTTTGAAAAAACACGGCTAATAAGTGGCCGTAAGGCTTTCTGCGCTTTTGAATTTGCCTATTTTGCCAGGCCTGACTCCTTCTTTAATAGTAAATACGTCTACGAAATTCGCGAGGAGTTCGGCAGAAACCTTGTCAAAGAAAACCCGGATATTGTAAAGGACGCGGACATGGTGATTTCAATGCCTGAAACCGGAGATGACGCGGCTTTTGGGGTGCATGAAGAGTCTGGTCTTAGATGGGAAAGAGCCACAAGAAGACACCGGTATGTAACGGAGCGTGCCTTCATTCTCCTAGAGAAGGAACGTTACGCCACTATTGATAAGAAGATTAACATCTTGGCTTCCAAAATTAAAGGGAAGAAAGTCATCGTGGTAGACGATAGCATCGTGAGAGGAGACACGACAAAAGTCACCATTGAAAAACTCCGAAGAATGGGCGCCAAAAAAATTTACATGTTTATAACGTTTCCACGCATAATTGGGCCATGTTTCTACGGAATAGATATGGCAACTTACAGCCAGCTCATAGGCGCTAAGTATACGTCTGAGGAGGTCGCCAAGATGATAGGGGCAGATGCTGTATGTTACCAGTCAATTGACGGGCTTGTGAGAGCAACCGGCTTCAAGAGGGATGAGTTATGTCTTGGATGCTTGACAGGTGAATATCCAACACCACTAGCCCAAAAAATTGCCAACGAGATGAGGAAAAGGTTTCTAGAAGGGCACGAAGAAACGGGGAGACTTTATGAGACCCCGGAGCTTTTCAGCGAGAGCGGTGGATAAAAAAGATTAAAGGCTTAGGGATTAGCGTTTAAAGGTGGGTGGACTATGGTAGAGAAAGTCGGTGTGCTTGTTGTTTCATATGGGGCGCGGGAAGCTGCTATGGTCGACGCATTCACAAGAAGCACTAATTATAACGTGGAAGTTTATGTGGTGGATAAACAGCGAAACCCCTTCAACGTGAAGAAAGCTACAGCGCATGTTGTTATCCCAGACTTGAACGTGGAGGATATATGCAAGTTCGCCGAGGCCAACAAGGACAAGATAGATTTCGGCATTGTTGGCCCAGAAAAGCCTATAATTGAAGGGGTTCGCGATATTGTAGAGAAGCGTACTGGCATACCCATGATTTGTCCAACAAAGGAGTATGCTATAGAAGCCAGTAAAGTTCAGCAACGTCTACTTTTCCAAGAAACGGTGCCAGAGGTTAACCCGCGTTTCAAAGTCTTCCAGCCGGAGGATTATAGAACGAGGGACGATGCCAAAAAGGCTCTTTACAAATGGCTTGACGAACTTGACAATACAGCAGTTGTTAAGCCAGATAAACCCGCGGCAGGTAAGGGTGTAGGTGTCTGGGGGGATCACTTCACAACCCGCGAACAACTTTTTGAACATTTTTGGGAAAACTTGAAACATGGCGCGGTCATAGTTGAAGAGAAGATAGAGGGGGAGGAGTCCAGTTTTCAGGCTTTCTGCGATGGTAAACATTTGGTACCGCTGCCAGAGACCCGCGATTACAAACGCGCCTTTGACGGAGATAAAGGACCAAACACCGGAGGAATGGGCTCCTATAAAGATGCGAATGATATCTTGCCCTTCATGACAGCGGCTGATCGAGAGAAAGAAATATCAATTGTAAACAGGATTTTTGAAAAGTGGAAAGCCAACAATAACCAAGCACTGCGTGGCATTCCATTTTATGTGGCGTTTATGCACACGGGAAAGCAACCTAAAATCCTTGAAAATAACAGTCGCCCAGGAGACCCGGAGATAATAAATATCCTGCCAATCTTAAAAGACGATTTTGTCGACGTATGCTTCAAAATCCTTGAGGGAAATTTGACTAGCGTAAAAATTGAGAAAAAAGCCACGGTTGTAACCTATAAGGTGCCGCCAAACTACGGTGGGTTCGGAGAGGTTTTTCCAGACCGTGTCAACAAGGCGGAAATCGGTGCCCCCGTGGATTTGATGAAAGCGTACGAGCTAAGTAGGAAATATGGTGACAGAATCCGCGTTTATCCTGCGTCTATGGAAATCCGTGGGAATGAATTTTATGCGTTAAAGTCGCGGACTGTTTGTGTCGTCGGTATAGATGATAGCATAGAAGCTGCTAGAAATATTTCCTTGGAAGGTGTAAACGCCATAAGGGGTGGTGCCCTTTGGCATAGGACTGATATAGCCTCGAAACAACACATAGAAAAAAGCATTCACCACATGGAGGAACTTCGGAAACGAGATTAAAAAACAAGGTGTATATTTCAGATTGTGAAGGACCTATCTCAAAAAACGATAACGCCTTTGAACTTACAGCTTACTTTGTGCCAAATGGCGCGCACATTTTCACTGTGATAAGCAAGTACGACGACGTGATAGCAGATGTGCTTAAAAGATGTGGATACAAGGCAGGCGACACCTTAAAGCTAATATTGCCTTTTCTTAAGGCTTATGGCATCACAGATAGGAAAATGCGCGTTTTTTCGGCTAAAAACTTGGTTCTGATTCCGAAGGTTAAGGAAGCTCTCGGATTTATTAGGGAAGTGACTGACGCATACATAGTAAGCACAAGCTACGAACACTATATCAAAGCTTTGTGTCGTGCCATAAACTTTCCGTTTGAAAATGCCTATTGCACAAAGGTTGAAATCGACAAATACACGTTAAAAGAAAGAGAGAAAAAGAGGCTCAAGGAACTGGCGGCGGAAATTGCCAAAATGCCCATAATCGAAATTCCATCCGGTGCAAAAACTCTTGAAGACTTTCCAGAAAAATATAAGCAAGTCATCCAACGCTTAGATGAAATCTTCTGGGATGAAATAGCTAAAATGGAAATTGGAAAACTCTTTAACGAAGTTAACCCGATTGGAGGGCGCGAAAAAGCAGAAGCAGTTAAGCAGATAATTGAACAATTGGACTTAAGCCTTTCAGACACCGCCTATGTCGGCGATAGCATAACAGATGTGGAAGCCTTTAGAATGGTTCGCCGGGAAGGTGGTTTAACCATATCATTCAACGGCAATGAATACGCGGTGAGAGAAGCTGAAATCGCTATAATGGCTGAAAATGCGCTTATTACAGCGGTGCTGGCGGAGACTTTCTGTAAATATGACAGAGAGGGGGTGCTAAAACTTGTGGAAGCTTGGAGCAATAATTCGCTGAAAACACTAGAGATTAGCCCGAAAATAAAAAACATGTTTTTTGAAGCTTACAGCGGGAGATTACCAACCGTTGAAATTGTTAAGAAAGAGAACATGGAAAGGCTGATAAAGGAGAGCACTAGTTTCCGGAAAAGCGTGAGGGGCGAAGCCATAGGAAGGCTCGGATAAGTGGCTTCGCTTAACAGAATTACAATTTCAATAATCCTTGCAGTTATCATTTTGGCTACTGTTATCACAGCTTACATTCGAGTGAAACAGAAAACTTTGAATTGGATTTATTGCGGCGTAATAATTTCGCCAGACGAAGATGTTAAAAGCATAAAAGACCCGGAGTTTGTGCGGTACCCCAACCACACGGTTTTCACGGATAGGGACGGGCATCACTACATTGTGGCGTCCTACTTCAAAAAAGATAACTTATGGCTTATCGGTGTTCTAAGGACTAAGGATTTATTCTCCTACGAATTTATCGGCTTCACATCCATTCAAATGGATGGAAAAATAGCACCTTATTGCATATACAATCCGGACGATGAAAAATTTTACATGTACTACAGCGACTGGAAAAACACCATTATCCATAAAGATACTCGCCTTGCAAGATTGGGACTAGCTATTGGAACAGATATCAAAAATCCGTCAACCTTCGTAGATTATGGATATTTAGTTATAGAAAATATGCCACAGACGCTGGCTCCACACTTTGGTTGGGACCCATACATAGTGAAAATTGAAGATACCTATTACATGCTAATATCAGCCGCAAAATACAAGGTGCATCTGGCGACCGCAAAAACCCTTGAAACACGGTGGAATTACATAAAAATCGTTATAATAGACAATCTCGAAAACCCAACATTGTTTTATTTCAACTCAAAATGGTACATGATGCTCGGAATGTGGAACGGAACAGGCTACGATCTATACTCATCGGAGGATTTCAAATGCTGGAACATTGTTGGAAAGAACTTTTTCCATGACGAAAAGTACAGTCAACTGCCAGCTGGTTCAACAAGCATAATTGTTAACAACACGCTTTATCACATCTACCAAACTCCAAACGGACAGGACACGTTCCAGTTGTCTATGGCTTACATCAAGATTGAAGATTTAATAGCTGAAATTAACAAAGTAAAATAATTCCATAAAACGGAGAGAATATTGATTTGGTTAAAGGAAAACTTGTAGAGAACACTTATGCCGAGGCTTTTGAAGGTATTTACAGCCGGGTAGTGGTTACGGCTGACGATGATGAAACACTGCGTAAAGCGGCCATGCACGCAACAGCCACACCATCCATAGTTATAGGCAGAATTGAAGGAGGTATAGAAAAGTGGCTGAGCGAGAAGGAAACTCCTGACGGACGTAAGGGTGTGGTGCTCCAGTTTTGGGGAGGCATAGACCCTAAAAAGCCGTTTTCAGAGTCTCTTAAAAAGTTTGAAATTGAACTCTCATATAGGATAAGGCAGGATATCCTCGTCAAGCCATTCACGGCTGTTTTTGACGCTCTGCCAAGCCCGTTGGGCAAGATTGACATGATGGAGCGGGTTGGCCACTGCGGAGACGGATACGAATGGGTGGAGAAACGATTTAACCGTGAAGTGATCGTCGTGCCGATAATGGTTCCAGACTTCATTATAGAAAGGTTTCTGGGCTACGCTATGGGCGTCATGGGCGCCAACTTCTGGATAATGTGCCAAACAAAAGAAGCCGTTGAAGAGGCTGGAGCAAAAGCGCTTGAAGCCATCCACAAAGTTGAAGGCGTCATAACACCGTTTGACGTGTGCTCCGCAGGCTCGAAGCCTGAAACCCGCTTTCCATGGATAGGCCCGACAACAAACCATCCCTACTGTCCTTCGCTGAAACAACGTTTAGGCAAGGAATCCAAAGTCCCAGAAGGCGTCGGCTATATTCCTGAAATCGTGATTAACGGTGTTTCCCTCGAAGCTGTTGAAAAAGCCATGAAGGCGGGTATAGAGGCAGCCCTAACGGTTAAAGGTGTTGTGAGAATTTCGGCTGGGAATTATGGCGGTAAACTTGGCAATTATAAGATTTATCTACGCGAGTTGTTCCCATGAAAAAGCTTTTCGACGTGATTGGCTTCGGCGCCCTAAACGTGGACAAACTCTACAAAGTAAACAAAATAGCTGGACCAGAGGAAGAAGGCTTCATAATAAGCTGTGAAGAGACTTGCGGCGGCTCAGCAGCTAACACCATTGTAGGCTTGGCAAGGCTCTGTTGCAAAGTCGGCTTTATCGGGAAAGTTGCCAATGACCGCGAGGGCAAAATGCTCCTAGAAGACTTCCGCAGGGAGGGCGTGAATACGAGAGGTGTGGTAAAAGCTAAGACTGGACGGAGTGGCGTCGTTATGGGTTTCGTGGATCAGAAAGGTGAACGTGCCCTATACGTGGATCCAGGCGTAAACGACACGATAAGCTTTGAAGAAATAGACTTGAACTATGCCTTAAAAACCAAGTTCTTACATTTGACATCATTTGTTGGAGAAAAATCCTTCGAAGCTCAGAGAAAACTCGTGGAGAATCTTCCAAATCACGTGAAGGTCAGCTTAGACCCCGGCGAGTTATATGCCAGAAAAGGTCTTGAAAAGCTTAAACCCATAATCGGAAAGTGTTTTGTTTTGATGCCAAACGCAAAGGAAATCACACTGTTAACAGAGGAAAGGGATTACGTGGCTGGAGCTGAAAAGCTACTTGAAATCGGAGTTAAGGTGGTTGCTGTCAAACTTGGCAGCCGCGGGTGCTACGTGACAGATGGACACGAGAGCCATCATGTCGAAGCCTTCACTGTGGAGGTTGTGGACACCACCGGTGCCGGCGACGCTTTCTGCGCGGGCTTTCTATACGGCTTGCTCAACAATAAAAGTCTGAAAGAATGTGGAAAACTTGGCAATTTTTTAGCTTCAAAGTGCATAATGAAAATGGGTGCCAGAGCAGGTTTACCACGTTTGGAGGAGCTAAAACTTCTTATCTAGATACTCGATCATGCTTTCGAAAATGAGTTTTCCGTCGCCATAAAGTGGCATAAACGTTTGCTTTGTCCAGTCAGGCTGCTGCCACCAGTAAAAGGCCCTCTCCGGATGGGGCATTAAACCAAAAACCGTTCCCTCTGGATTGCATATTCCAGCTATGTCGTGGAACGAGCCGTTCGGGTTTATTGGGTATATACCATTGGCATAATTTCCAGTCTTGTCGCAGTAGCGGAAAACAAGCTGATCGTTCTCGTAAAGCCTCTCCAAGCATTGCTTCTCTTTCTCTTTTGGAAATAGAAAGCGCCCCTCAGCGTGAGCCACCGGCATACGTAGAACCGTTCCCGCCGGGATCTTAAACGTGAAGATGCATTTTCCACGGTTTTCATGTTTTAGGTAAATCCAGCGGCAATGATACCCCGGCGGATAGTTTGTGGCCAGCGCAGCCTCTGGGTAGGGAGTTGTTCCCTTAAAGGCGGGGAGAAGACCGGCTTCCACAAGCACTTGAAAGCCATTACAGATGCCGAGGACTGGGTGCCCCTCTTCAACGAAGGCTTTCAGCTCCCTGCCCAGTTTTGCGACAAGCCACTTCGCCCATATCGCCCCGGCTCTTACATAATCACCGAAGGAGAAGCCTCCGGGAAACACTAAGGCGTGATAGTCCATGAGATTTCCCCGTTTAACCACTTCATTGGCATGCAGTATCTCGGCTTGAACGCCAAGAGCCTTAAAAGCCATTTGGGTTTCAGTATCACAATTGGTGCCGCCAACCCGCAGAATGCAAACGCGCATCTCCTCACGCTTCAAAACTCATTCACCACCAAGAAAACTCTTCCAAGCCCTAAGCAGTTCGTCAACGGCTACGTCCACAACCACATCACCAGTCAACCCATAAACACACAGCCTCGCATCTTTGGTCGCCCTGCCTATTCTCGCATGGGCAACGTCACTCATCACCAGCTCAAAGTCTTGTTCGCATCCGCTTGGAACCTCTACAATGAAGCGGCTGTTGGATGCTGAAAACAAGAGAAAATCGTTTCTTTTAATTCCATCGGCTGGAACACGCCGCAAGTCAAGCTCCATACCATAGCCGCCGGAGAAAGCCATTTCAGCCGCCGCCACGGCTAAGCCGCCCTCAGATAGATCATGACAGGCACTGACAAGCCCCAAGTCAATAGCCTTTGTTATGGCACGGAAAACTTGCCTAGCTTGGGTTGGGCGAACCTTCGGCACAGTTTTTCCCAGAAAGCCCATAAGCCTATAATACTCTGAACCGCCAAGTTCATGGTAGGTTTTTCCGACAAGGTAGATGCTGTCGCCCGGCGCCTTAACATCCAACGAGATAGTTATGCGAATGTCCGGAATAATTCCCACAGCAGTTATTAATAGAGTGGGCGTCACAGGGCCTACTGGAGACTCATTGTATAGGCTGTCTTTTCCGGATATGAAAGGCGTTTTGAAGGCTTTGGCGAACCGATAGCATGCTTCACATGCCCTGACAAGGCTGCCAAGCCTATCGGGCTTCTCAGGGTTGCCCCACGTGAAATTGTCAAGCAACGCTATCCTTCTGCCGCCCACAGCCACATTGTTCCTTATAGCCTCATCTATGGCTGAGGCCGCCATCCAATATGGGTCTATTTTTCCATAGCGGGGATTCACACCGCAGGAAACAGTTAAACCACGCCAGGAATCTCTCAAAGGCTTGAGAACAGCAGCATCGCTTGGTCCGCCCACTTCACCATATAACGGCTTAAGAACAGTATTGCCCTTAACTTCATGGTCATATGTTCTAACTACACTTTCTCGGCTGGCAATGTTCGGCGAAGCAAGCAGCCGCATTAACACGTCTGCCAAGTTATCCGGTTCTGGAAAAATAGGCTCTTCCAGTCTTGGCGGATTGTACTCGGCGATACGTACAGCTCTTGGAGGCTCAAAAAGGCATGGGATATCTATTTCTGCAACTTTTTCGCCCATGTAAAAGATTCGCAGAACCCTATCGTCCGTATATTCGCCTATAGCAGTGGCTTCAACATCCTCGTTTTGGAAAACCTCCAGCACCCTGCTCAAGTTTTCAGGTGGAACAGCCAGAAGCATTCGCTCCTGGGATTCGGAGACGTAGATTTCCCATGGAGCTAACCCGGGATACTTTAGTGGAACCTTTTCGAGATGAACAATGGCGCCGCAGCTAAACCTCTTAGCAGTCTCCCCCACAGCTGATGAAAGACCTCCCCCACCCAAATCAGTTATGGCTGAAGCAAGCTCCAGGTCGCGGATGGCAATTATAGCCCTCTTAAGCTTCTCTTCCTCGATGGGATTTGCAATCTGCACCGCTGGCCTTGAAACCTCTTCAGATTTTTCTGTAAGCTCAGCTGAAGCAAATGTAACGCCGTGAATCCCATCCCGTCCAGTTTTCCCTCCAGCCAAAACTATTATGTCGCCGGGCTTGGCGTTGCGCCTAAACTTTTTCAGTGGTAAAAGTCCAATGCAGCCGCAGTATACGATAACATTTCCAACATAGCTTTCGTCAAAGTATATTGCGCCATTCACCGTTGGAATGCCCATATTGTTGCCATAATGCCCAATACCAGCTACAACACCCATAAAAATGTACTTGGGATGTTTCACGCCTGGCGGAAGCTTCTCGTAAGGATAATCCAGTGGACCAAAGCCTAATACATCCGTGCATGCAATGGGATCAGCCCAAACGCCTAGGATGTCACGGATGACTCCGCCAACTCCGGTGGCGGCTCCCCCGAAGGGTTCTATGGCAGATGGGTGGTTATGGGTTTCAACTTTAACTGCGATTCCATAATCCTTGTCGAAGCGTATTATGCCAGCATTATCCTCAAAAACGGAGAAACACCATTTGGCATTAATCTTCGAAGTTGCCTTCGCGATGTAAGTTTTGAAAAGGCTATCGATTTTCTTTCCATCAAATTTCACCAAGCCTTTAAAGGTTTTGTGAAAACAGTGCTCAGACCAAGTCTGCCCGAAAGTTTGAAGCTCCACATCTGTGGGGTTTCTTCCCTTTTGCCTAAAATATTCCCGTAGGGCTCTCATCTCTTGAAGGTTTAAGCCTAACCCAAGCTCTCGGTTGACGTCGAGGAGCTGCTCGTCTGAAGCGTCTAATAGGTTTATCTCGTAAAGTGGGAAAGGCGTATTCCTTCGAATGTAAAGGTTCTTAGTCATTTTTCCTCCTCAACAATTATTGTGTAATTGTCCTTTGTTGGGTTAGCCAGAAGCCGCCTACACATTTCATCAGCCATTGCCGTGGCTTCCTCCCTCGAATTTGCCTCAAGCAAAATCGTGTAAACTTTGCTTACGTTTACCTCTTCAACCTTATACTCAAGTTCCCTTAATAAGCGGGCTGTAGTTTCGCCCTCTGGATCACTGTGCCCGGGTTTTAAGCCGACTTCAACCCTCAACCGAAATTTCATAGGCTAATCTCTGCATGAGAAGATTTAAGCACTTTCACCACTAAATACGCAAAAGAACATTAGTTCAAGATGATCCGCTTACCCTTGTATAGTATTCGGATCCCCCTAGTACTTGTCACGTGGCCTATTTCTTCCGCGTGTACATTTGCCTTTTCCAAAATGTCAAGAGCCTCATCTTTTTCCTCTTTGTCAATTATTATTGCGAAGCCCCATCCCATGTTAAAGGTTTTAAACATTTCATCGTCCGGAATTTCGCCTCCGAGCTCTTCAGCAGTCTTCTGGATCAAATCGAAGATAGGCTGGGGCTTAAAATTATTGAATTCAAAGCCTATGTCTTTCGAAAAGAGGGTTAGGCGATTAAACTTCAAGTATGCATCGCCAGTTATGTGGACTGCAGCCTTAACCTTCACATGTTCGGCAACATTTAGAACCGGTTTAACATAAATTCTGGTTGGCTCCAGAACTTCGTAGACAAGTTCCCTATCTAAGGACTCTGGAACGTCAAAAGGTTCGTACTTACCGCCCCACTGCTTAAACAGAATTTTCCTCGCCAAGGTTATGCCATTACTGTGTAAGCCAGAGCCCCGCAAACCTACAATCACATCGTCGGGTTTCAATTCCCTGCCGGTGATCACCCTATCTTTTGGAACTTCACCTATTGCCGCAAAAACCATGTCGAAGCCCTTTCCCTCAACTAAGCCTCTGATGATTTCTGCCACGTCGCCTATTTCCCCGCTTGACACCACACACTCAGCCTCAGCGGCGCCTTTGGCTATACCCTTCATCCACTCCTCGACGAGAAGTGGATCTGAAACCTGGGCATGAATATTATCTGCAACTGCCAGAGGCCGCGCACCAGAACGAATAACGTCATTTACAGCCATCGCCACCCCGTCAATGCCTATGGTGTCATACTTGTCAGCCAGCTGAGCAACAAGAACCTTCGTGCCGACACCCTCAATAACAAGATCTAGATAGCAGTCATTGCGGAACGGAAAAATGTTTCCAAACGGAAGCTTCATAATCTTGCCGTAAGAGCTAAAACGGTAAGTGCCTTCTAGAAAACGCAAAGCCCTTTTCGCTTCGGCTCTCAGTTTTCTGTCAACGCCTGCAGCCGCATAAGTTATTTTCCGCTTCAACCAAACTCCTCTAGGCTATACACCGCAACTTAAAAGATAACAATTTCCCTCAAGGGTCCTCCAAACACCCGCCTTTCCAAGTAAGCGAAACGCAGATAATTCAGATAAAGTAAGAGTTTTCTAGCATTCTTCCACTTTTGTACGCTTGCAGGTTTACGGCGGCAACATTTTTTGGCACCGTATCAACTATTGCCTTTTCCATAGATTCCTCGCTAACAATTTTTGTTAGTGCATTCAAAGCACCTAGAATCACCATATTGGCGTATAATCGTTCTCCAAAGTTTTCCTCCGCAATCCTTGTTGCTGGTACAGCGTAAATTTTCGCATTAACATTGGGCACATTCTTGACTAAGTCTTCGTCGAACAAAAGGAGGCCGTCTTCCTTCAAGTCCCTAATATTCCTGTCTAAGGCTTCCTGGCTCACGGCCAATAGTATGTCGCATTTCCTCACCGCTGGAAATCCTATTCGACCGTCAGATATTATTACCTCGCTTTTGGCTGTTGTACCTCTGGCTTCCGCTCCATAGCTTTGGGTTTGCGCAACATTCCAGCCATCATAAACCGCCGCTCTGCCGAGAATCTGCCCAGCCAAAACCACACCTTGCCCGCCTAGACCGCATATCCTTATCTCAGTTCTACCCACCTTCCTGCGCCTCCTTTACAATGGCGTAAATTGTTTCAATTAATGTTGGCCTTTGCCTATGGACAAACTCGCCCACAACAATTTTTGTTTTCAAGTCCTCCTCGCTTAACCTCACGGCTTCCTCTAATGTTATGGAATTTTCCCTAAACCACTTGACCATTTCCCCGGCAGTTTTAAAGCCAACTCGTCTTCCAAAGGCTGTCGGACATTGGCTTACAGCCTCAATGAAGCGAAAACCCTTAAGCCCCAATGCCTTTTTAATGGCTTCTTTAAGTTCATTCGGATGGGCTGTTGTCCAGCGGACTGCATAGTTTGCTCCAGCGGCAACTGCCAACTTAACGGCGTCGAGTGGATGCTCAAAGCTACCGTATGGCGTTGTGGTTGTCTTCGCCTTGAAAGGCGTCGTAGGCGCCACTTGCCCGCCAGTCATCCCATAAACCATGTTATTAACCATTATCACGAGGACGTCGAGGTTCCGCCTTGCCGCATGAATAAAATGGCTTAGGCCTATGCCAACTATGTCGCCGTCTCCGCCAAAAACAACCACGTTTAGGTCCGGTCGCATGAGTTTCACGCCCGTAGCTACAGGTATGCTTCTTCCGTGAAGGGTATGAATCGAATCCGCCAAAAAATATGGTGATGGAATCCAAGAAGAACAGCCAATTCCGCTGCAGAAAACGAATTTCTCCAAGTTTCCGTAGCCCAGTTCATGAACAGCCCTTAAAAAGGCATTCATCACGGTAAACGCACCACATCCCGGACAGAAGGGCAGTTTCAAGTCTCTGAGGTATTTCTTAACCGAGAACATTTCAGACATTTCTCACACCTCCTCCAGAATCTTGTTAAGCAGCTCTTCAGGAGTTATGAGTTCACCTCCGCCGATTTTGTTAATGGGAATAACTTTTGCCTCGCCCCCCACAGCTCTTGCGACTTCGTAGAAAATTTGGCGTAGGTTCATTTCTGGAACAATTATTTTCTCAGCTGTTTCAGCAAGTCCTCTGACAACCTTCTCTGGAAACGGCCAAATAGTTTTAAGTCTTACATAACCTACACTTATGCCTCTGGCTTCAGCTTCATCAACTGCATCATACACTGCCCGCGAGGAGCAACCGTACGCCACAACTCCAATCTTGCAGTTTTCAATGTTGTAGGCCTCCACTTCAGCGATTTCGTCAACATGATTTTGAATTTTTCCATTAAGTCTTTCCACCAGCCGTCGATGCACAACCGGATCAGCCGTGTATCTTATGCCAAATTCATCGTGAGTTGAACCTGTAACGGCTACATTGAACCCTTCGCCGACACTCGGCATTGGTGGGACCTCTTCATGACCAAAGAAGGCCTTTTCGCCAGGCTTGGGTTTCCGCCTATTCAGTATCTCAAGTTTCTCCACCGGTGGAACCACAACTTTTTCACGCATGTGGACAACCACTTCGTCTGAAAGGAGAATCACCGGAGTGCGATATTTTTCGGCGAGGTTAAAGGCTCTTGTGGTTAGGTTAAACATTTCCTGAACAGAGTTTGGCGAAAGCACAATAGCCGAATAGTCGCCATGGGTGCCCCAGCGAGATTGCATAACGTCACCCTGCGCACATTTTGTGGCCTGCCCGGTGCTTGGTCCAACCCTTTGCACGTCAACTATAACACATGGTGTTTCAGTCATGAACGCGTATCCTATACCTTCCTGCATCAGGCTGAAGCCCGGGCCAGATGTTGTAGTCATCGCCTTCGCTCCAGCCCAACTAGCACCTATAACAGCTCCGATAGAGGCTATTTCATCTTCCATTTGAATTGCTATGCCGCCTACTTGTGGAAGTCGCTTCGCTAAATGCTCGGCAATATCAGTTGCCGGGGTTATAGGATATCCAGCAAAAAAACGGCACCCTGCCACTAACGCGGCTTCAGCGCACGCCTCGCTTCCCTGCCAAAAGTAAACACCAGGTTTGGCGAACCTCATTACACAGTCCTCTTTAGCCAAATTCTGGAGGAGTAACGATTAAAAGTTTAGGTTAGCTATCTTCTTTTGCTCAGCTGCGGCCGTAGTCTAGCCTGGTAGGACATCGGCCTCCCGAGCCGGCGACCCGGGTTCAAATCCCGGCGGCCGCACCAGCGTCTTGTTTTGATGGGGATTACGTAGTGCGCTGGATATGGCGAATGAGTCAAAAGTAAAGATAACCATGCACTGAAAGTTTCACATCTCAAAGAGTAAAGCGTTTACTTTAATTGAGAGAAAAATTAGGGGGTTAGAATTCTTCGCTTTCAGTTTCGCTTGGCGTTTTCTCTTTGCCCTTTTCTTCTTTCGGTTTTGATGCTGCTATGACATCGTCTATACGCAGTATCATGGAAGCAGCTTCTGTTGCTGATTTTATGGCTTGTTCTTTGACTATGGCTGGTTCGACGACGCCATTATTGTACATGTTTTCGATTTTTCCTGTGAAGACGTTTACACCCATGAAGTGGCCGTCTGTTTTCTCGTGGGCTGCTCTTAGTTCAACTATTATGTCTATTGGCTCTAGCCCAGCGTTTTCTGCTAGGGTTCTTGGAACTATTTCTATGGAGTCTGCAAAAGCCTCTATAGCAAGCTGCTCTCTTCCTCCAACTTTGGCGGCGTAGTCTCGTAATTCTTTGGCAATTTCTGTTTCAACGGCGCCTCCACCTGCTATGACTTTGCTGTTTTCTATGACATCTGAAACCACCGAGAGAGCGTCCGTCATAGCGCGTTCTGCTTCATCCACCATTCTTTCAAGGCCAGCCCTTATTAATATGGCGACTGAACGTGGGTTCTTGCAATCTTCAACGAAAACCATTTTGTCCTCGCCGATTTTGCGTTCTTCCACTAGGCCAGCGGTGCCCAAGTCTTGGGGCGTCAAGTCATCGAGATCTGTGACTATTCTGCCTCCCGTGGCCCTTGCAAGTTTTTCCATGTCTGATTGTTTGACTCTTCTAGCGGCCAGTATACCTTCTTTTGCCAAGAAGTGCTGTGCCATGTCGTCTATGCCTTTCTGGCAGAAGACAACGTTAGCGCCTGCTGCTTTAATCTTTTCAACCATTTCCTTTAGCATTTGGGTTTCCTGATCTAGGAAAGCCTTCATTTGAGATGGATCGCGAATGCGTATTTCTGCGCTAAACTCTGTTTTCTCAATCTCTAATGGACAGTCTAGCAGTGCGATTTTAGCGTTTTCAACTTTCTTAGGCATTCCAGGATGGACAACTTCTTTGTCTATGATTACGCCTTTCACAAGCTGGGATTCAAAGAGACCTTTACCTGTCTTCTTTATGATTTGGATGTTGTCTATGTCTGCGATTCTTCTGTCGCCCCTTTGTTCAACTATTTGTTTTACAGCGTCTATGGCTATTTCCGCTAAATGTTCTTTGGCCGTGCCTACAGCTTTGCTTGCCATGGATGTTAATGCCACTTTGCGTAGAGTTTCTCTGTCTTCAATGTCAACGGGTTTGGCTATGCGATTTATAACTTCAACGGCTTTTTGGGCGGCTTTTCGATAGCCACTGACAATTATTGTTGGATGTATATTTTGGTCTAGGAGCTCCTCGGCTTTTTTCAAGAGTTCGCCTGCTAGGACGACTGCGGTTGTTGTTCCGTCGCCAACCATGTCGTCCTGGGTTTTGGCTACTTCCACCATCATTTTGGCCGCTGGATGCTCCACTTCTATCTCGTCTAAGATGGCGGCGCCGTCATTAGTTATAGTTATGTCACCTAGACTGTCAATTAACATCTTATCCATTCCACGTGGTCCAAGAGTTGTTTTCAAAACTTCGCCTATTATGCGGGCAGCCATAATGTTGTTTCTTTGGGCTTCCCTTCCACGGCTTCTGGCGGTTCCCTCTTTGAGGATTAACACGGGCTGTCCTGAGGCTGTTGTTGTTAAGTAAGCCATACTTATTCCTCCATTAATGGTTAAAAGGCTTATGCGTGGTTAAGCAAAAATGCGGTAACATATAAACTTTTACCTTCTGGAAGAGTTAACTTAACATTAACAACACATAAGCGGTTAAACGTTTTAGCCCTTTTCAGCCTTGTCGCGTCTTACTGCTTCATAAACAATTTTGCATCTAGTTAGAGCAACTCAAGGCAATCCATTGTCAAGTCCGGCTATGAGGCCGTTACTTTTTCGCCAGTTATCCAACAATGTTGGCATAAGCATTTGAAATGCTCTGAAGGATGAGGTCATTTTCAAGGCGTTCACTTTAGAACAGTTTAAATCTTGCTGTATCTCACTATTGATTTTGGTGAAGTGTAGTCATGCGGATTTCGGTGCGCTTCTTCACCACGTTGCGGGAGATAACTGGCAAAAGAGAGGAAACCTTAGAGTTTCCAGATGGTGAACGCATAACTCTAGCGAAGGTTTTAGAAAAGCTGGCTGAATGCCATGGAAAAGGCTTTATAGACTACGTTTATGACGGTAAAACCGGCGAAGTTAAAGGTTATCTCCAATTCCTAATAAATGGACGAAGCGCCTCAGCCATCAAGGGGCTTGAAACAGAACTTGTAGACGGTGACGTCTTAGCGATTATTCCTCCGGTGGGCGGTGGCTGAAAGGGAATAGTTGCCGAGTCAATTTTGTGCTGTCGAGCAGTCGCAAAGTCACTAGCCCTCTATAGATTTTTAGGTCTGCCCGTATAGTTTATTTTGAGTCTGTTATGGGGAAATGTCAGGTTTGCGGCGAGGTTTCGCCTTTAATTTCTGGGAAGCTTGGCGTTTGCTTAGGTTGTATTAGGCGGAAGCCCGGGCAAGCCCTTGAAGTTGCGAAGGTGGCGCATGCAAGAAGCCGGGCTGTTTATGGTTTGCCGCCTGAACCGCCTCGGGACAAGGGTGGTTTACCATGCGGTGTTTGCGCTAACAATTGTATTATTGGGGCGAGCGGATGCGGCTACTGTGGGCTTGTCTGGAATGTAGGCGGTCGACTTGTGCGTTTCGGCGGCACCGTTGAGCGGGGCATTTTAGAATGGTATTATGATGGATTGCCAACCAATTGTGTTAGTTGGTGGTTTTGTCCCGGTTGCACGGGAAGCGGCTATCCCAGATACGCCTACAAACCGGAGCCAGAATACGGCTACTACAATCTGGCGGTTTTTTATGGTGCATGCAGCTACGACTGCCTCTTCTGCCAGAACTGGCATTACCGCAACCTATCCGTCAAACATAAACCAGCCATGAGCGCCAAAGTACTAGCCGGAAAAGCCTTCGACCAAAAGGTTTCATGCATATGTTATTTTGGAGGTGATCCCTCGCCGCAGATGCCGCACTCGCTGGAGACAAGCCGCATAGTCCTAAAAAGGGCTGAAGAGGAAAAGCGTATACTTCGGGTTTGCTGGGAAACCAATGGCTACATGAATCCACACTTAGCTGAGAAAGCCGCAGAACTAGCCCTACAAAGTGGGGGCAACATTAAATTTGACTTGAAAGCATGGAGTGAGCCATTAGCCATAGCCCTATGCGGAGTTTCTAACAAACCTAGCCTTGAAAACTTCAAGTTAATAGGCGAAAAATACTATGCAAAACGTCCAGAGCTGCCAGTATTAACAGCGAGCACGTTGCTTGTGCCGGGATATGTGGATGCAGAAGAAGTCGAAAAAATAGCCCAATTCATAAGCCAAATAAGCCCAGAAATCCCTTACACGCTCTTGGCGTTCTATCCATGCTATGTTATGAATGATTTGCCAACCACGAGTCGAAAACAAGCAATAGAATGTAAAAAAGCCGCCGAAAAACACCTGCAAAAAGTACGATTGGGCAATATTCACTTGCTGTCATAAAATTCTACGTTCATATTTTAACAGCGTTTTAATTTTTCTATATTTCTATAGTTTAAGACTGTAAACGCAGCAAGCACCGCCACGGCTATTGCTTCAGCTATAATGCCAACAGCCATATAAGTTAGCAGTTTCTCTATTGCAGCAGCATTTTCTCGATTGTAAAGCCATTGGCAGGCACTCCAACCGCTGAGCCTCAATGTTCCGTCGTTGTTTACCAGTCCCCAGCCTCCGTCTCCATCGTACATGGCGAAATAGGTTATTATTTCAAAGCAACCGCTTGCAAAATCAAAGTATTGCTTGATAAGCTCTGCTTTGGCGGCTTCGCATGAAACCATACCAAAGTCCCAATGGTGCGCTGGTTTCCACGTTCTAAAGCCGTACTCGCCTATGAAGACTTTTTTCCCGCTTTTCTCAAAATACGACGCGTAATCGAGAATGTGCTGAGCATCAATATCATCTTTTTTGGTTGAAAAAGGCTGTATGAAGTAACCATCAGCATTCTCGATAAACTTAACTGGAAAATCCCACGGGATGCCCTCACTTTCCACTGTGCATTTTACGCTGAAGCTTTTAACAAAAGAAACAATGTCCTTCAAGGCATTGTTGAATTCATCACTGCTGATACGCTGTAAGCATTCATCATATGTTATGCCAGTCACGGCTGGAAACGGTATTGGATAAAAGACTGAAACGTAAAGTACATGTGGATACTTTGCAGAAGCGTTGGCTATCACACGCAATTCAGCCTTATAGTTCTGCACAATAGTTTCGTTTGGAAAATCCCGCGTTGGGAACTTATTGTTCCAGTAGGTGGCATGCGTAGCCCAAATAACCTTTAATCCCAAACGTTGCGTATGCTCCAGTAAAGGCTCAACCAAACCAAGTTCAACCACATACTCATAGTGAATGCGGACACCATCAAAGCCCATCAATTTTATCAGTTCAAGGTCTCTAACAACATGAGTCCAATTGTTGCCCCTGAAATACTGAAACCAGTAAGGCGAATACGCCAAAAACACAAGCGCTTTCGGTTGAGAACCGAAAAAGCAACAATGACCCAAATTAAACTGAGAAAAACCAAGTAACCCAAATAAAATTAAACACGTAAAGTTCAACTTTAAATTCATAAAACCTCACTTAAAAATTGATGGTAACCATTTAACTTTTAAACTTTTACGTTACAACAGCATCTCCACTGCGGTGTCTGGCAAGGCTAACCGTGCAAAAACGGTACGTTTATTTTTAGGGATTTGGATAAGTTGTAGGGTTCGACCGAAATTTGGACAATTCGTAAGCTTCCTGTCCTGAAAGAATGAACTTAATAGGAAGTAGGTTGGGGATGGTGAAGAAACAATGCGTCACATGAAAACGGTAATTATCACTATTCTAATCCTGATATCCACTGTTCTCGCCTATGAAAATTGGAGTTTGGAGAATGTCCTTAACGCCACAAAGGAAGCACTTGAAGAGGAGACCTCCAGATGCAAGGCGCTTGAAGCCTCCATCACGCAACTATTAGAGGATTATGATAAGATTGCCTCAGATTATCAAAAGGTTTGGAACGAGAAGCTCGCGTTGCTAGAAGATTATGCTACATTGCAGCAAGACTATGCATATTTGCTCAGCAATTACAGCATGTTACAAAGCAATTACACAGCGCTGAATGAAAACTATTCGAGGCTGTCCATGGAGCTTGAAAACCTAATGGAAGATTATGTTGAGTTAACGGTAGCCTACGCTAGGCTCAACGACACTTACACGGCGCTGCTCCAAAACTACACGGTGCTTCTGAGCTACAACCTTTCAGAGCTACAGAGCAAATACGAAACGCTTCTAGGCCAGTATCAGGTGCTTGAGGCAAACTATTCAGCGCTCAAGGAGGCATATAGCCAAGTTTGCTTCGCCATTTATAGTCCACTCTGGGCTAATGAAACAGTTACGCCGTCGATAAGCGAACTGTCCCAGTGGCTTGAAGAGGATGACACGGATAGGCTGCCATATTCAATGTGGGATTTCGTTTGCGGCGACTTCTCCGTAATGCTTTCAATGCGTGCCAAACTCAAACGTTGGGACATGGGAATAGTAGCTGTTTTGGGACGTGACGCACAAGGCAACGAGTTTAACCACGCCTTTAACGCAATAAAATGCAAGGAAGGCCTCGTCTACGTTGAGCCGCAAAATGACGAGATCTTCTACGGACCGATCTATGAGGGCGGCTGGTACAATCATCCAGGATTCGGAATGGTGTACGTGGACCTCTTCATAATAGTCGTGCTCTACCAGTGGTGAAGTAGATATTGCATCTGCCACAGCGTGCACCACAGTCATAGTTTTCTAGTCGAAAGCACAAACTTCCTTGCATTTAGGACTATAGCTGAGCGCGATTGCCCAACACCTTTACAGCAATAAGGACGACGCTAAGGCAGGAACCCCCCTCAACGTTATGGAGACACGGCTCAGCCTAACTACGCTGGATACATGCTAACACCCAGTAACATGTTTTCGGCATCGCCTAAGGATCGTTATTAGATGGTCTGCATACTTCGCAATGACGTCTTAGAAATGTTTAAGGACTCAACGTGATCGAGGAAGGAAAAGTGAGAATTGAACCGAGAAGGTAAGTGCTCCGGCCGGGATTTGAACCCGGGTCCGCGGCTCGAGAGGCCGCTATACTTGACCGGACTATACTACCGGAGCCACCACGTGAAATGCTGCTAGCCATATCTATTTCGGTTTTTACGTACTATAACATTTTTCTTTTTCACTTATCTAACAAATTCAAATATTGCTTCAATTAATTTTTTGCTCTTTCAATCTTAACTGTTGCTGCATGTCATCCGTCGTTATTAGAGTTTTTGGCATCTACATTCAGCTAACGTCACATAATTGATGCATAGAATTAGGCCAAGGTGTGAGGATCAAAATCATGAATAGACACATATGTCATTATGAAACATTCGCGAGAAAAATTTTGGAAAATCATGTGAGCTATTGTTTTAGCCCGAGTTCACGGAGAACTTCTTCTGTGTGTTGTCCCACGTCCGCTGGTGGGAGATGCCTAATTTTTAGCGGACATTCCGAGAATTTGAAGGGTATCCCTGGAATTTTTACTTTCTGTCCCTTGTATTCGATTTCGACAATCATGTTTCGGTGGAGCAGTTGCGGGTGGTTTGCCACTTCCAACGTATTGTTTACGGGGGCACATGGCACGCCCACAGCAACTAGAGCGTCCACCAAATCTTTAGTGTTCCATGTGCTGATTATCTTGCTAAGCTTTTCTATGAGGGTTTTTCTGTTCGTAGCTCTGCTTTCTCTCGTTGCATATAGAGGGTCTTTTAAAAGGTCTTCTGCTTTTATAACTTGGCAGAACTTCTTCCAGTGCTCATCTTCAAAGGCTGCAATGAAAATGTATGAATCCTTAGTTCTGAAAACTTGGTAGGGTGCTCCAACTGGTGCAGCGGAACCCATTCTTTCCCTGACTTCCCCTGTTATTGAGCTGTAGGCAATCCAGTATCCAGCCCATAACGCGGAAACATCCAACATTGAAAGGTCAATCATCTGTCCTTTCCCGGTTTTCTCTCTGTATAGTAAAGCCGAAACTATTGCTAAAGCTGCATAGACACCGGCGCCATAGTCTATGATTGAGGCAGGTATCCTTGAAGGCAAACATGGTTCAGGGTCTCCAGTAAGCGACATCAACCCAGACTCAGCCTCGATGATCGGATCCCACGCCGGACGACTGCTGTACGGGCCGTCTTGCCCATACCCTGAAATTGAACAATAAACTATCTTTGGGTTAACCTTTTTGACGCTTTCATAATCTAGGCCAAACTTTTTCAAGGTCCCGGGAACAAAGTTTTCAACTAGGACATCAACTTTTTTTGCCAATTCAAACGCTATTTTTCTTCCTTCTTCGCTTTTGAGGTCTAAAACGATACTTCTCTTGTTTCTGTTGTTTGTTATGAATATGGTTTCTTTCATGCCGACCCAGTGTCTTCCTCTGTCGCCTCTTCCCGGTACTTCGACTTTGATTATTTCAGCGCCAAGATCACCCAAAAGCATCGTACAGTGCGGTCCAGCTACTTCATGGGTAAAATCTAGAACTTTTATTCCTTCTAGTGGTGCCTTTATCATGTTGGATCACTTTGGGTAAGTTTCTCACATCAAGGATTTATAAACGTTCCTAGAGCTTAATGCATCCTCAAACGGGCTATTTTCCTTTCCAGACAGGCTTTCTTTTTTCAAGGAAAGCCTTTGCCCCCTCCTTTTGGTCTTCTGTGCTGAATAGCTGTGCAAAGAGCTGTGCCTCGTATTTGAATCCCTCGGACAAGCTTGTTTCTAATGACTGGTTCACCGCCTCTTTGGCGACTCCAATAACAAGTGGACTTTTACTTTTAATTTTCCCAATGAACTCGTTGACAACATTCATAAGCTGATCCGATGGAACAACCTTGTTAACAAGGCCTAACTCAGCCATTTCTTTGGCAGATAGTCTATCTCCGGTAAATATTAGTTCCTTGGCCTTCTTTTCTCCAATAAGCCTTGGCAGCCTCTGGGTTCCACCACCACCAGGGATTAGTCCAACGTTTATTTCAGGTTGGCCGAAAACAGCGTCTTCTGAAGCAAATATTATGTCGCATGCCTGCGCCAGCTCAAACCCCGCTCCGAGACAGTAACCGCTTACGGCGGCTATGACCGGTTTCGGCATGTCACGGATAATTTTTCCCAAAACAAATGCTGTTCCAAGTTCTCTGATCAATTCTAGAACATCAAAGGGCTTCATTTCTGCGAAAGCACGAACATCGCCTCCAGCGCTAAATGCTTTTTCTGATCCTTTAATGACAACTGCAACTATATTGTTGTCTTTGCCAGCGTCTTCTAAAGCAATTTTTAAATCCTTTCGCATTTCAGAGTCAAGGGCGTTATATCGCTCAGGGTTGTTCAAAGTGATCCATGCAACACCGTCTTTCTTTTCATATATTATGCGTTTAAATTCAAAGCTCAACATTCAACACCTCTCACCAGATTGAACATTCATGTATCTTGTCTTTTGCTAATTTAGCTTTCTGTTCCAAGCGGAGAGCCTTGATTTTACAAGTGCTTGTTGTACACTCTACGTTCCTGAATGGTTTCTTGCCAAAATTTGGAGATTTACCCAAAAAGTTAAAATTAGACCCTAACTTCACTACCTCGATAAACGGGGTTGGTTAATATGAAGAAAGAAGTTCCTATTATGGATGGACTTTTCGAGTGGCCCTCTGAGAAGCCAAGGTTAATTGGCAGCCGTTGTCCAAAATGCGGAAGCATACAATTTCCAAAATCTACCGTGTGTAACAATCCAGACTGCGACCATAGCGCCAACGTAGAGGAATGCTTCTTAAGCACTGAAGGAACACTTTACACATACACGGTTCACGCCTATAGTTTGCGTGAACCATTCCAGTACCATAAGGGACCATACATAGTCGGTGCGGTGGAGTTACCCGAAGGCATAACTGTTGTTAGCAGAATAAAGGCCGACGAGAAAATGTTGAAAATTGGTATGAAGTTAAGGCTTAAAATAGACAAACTTTACGAGGACAACGAAAACGTGTATTTAAGCTACTTTTTTGAGCCGGTGATGTAGTATGACGCAAAGCGCAGTTGTTGGTGTTGCCATAACCGAGTGGGTTGAAGCTGGTCACCCAACACCTCTGCTAATAGACAAACTTGCAGATGTAGCTGTAAGGGCTCTTAGAGAAGCAAAAATGAAGCCGGGAGAACTTGACGCCATAATCACTAACACCACAGCAATCCCCTTTGACAGCCCGTCCTATATTACAACAAGCGCTCAACACTTTGCTCATCGACTTGCAGAGAGAATAGGTTCAAGCAAAGCTCAATGTATAAACGTTTGTGCAGCATGCGCAAGCGCTTCAATATCTTTTGCAGTTGCGGATTCCATGATAAAAACTGGCACGCTTAAAAAAGTGCTCGTTGCAGGTGTAGACAACTCACCGAAAGGATTTTACCTACCGGGACAGTCAGTTTTGGATCCCGACCCCTACGCTGCTGCAATAAAGGTTATTGGTGCAACTAATCCAGCTTACTGGGCTATGTGGGCGCGACGCCGCGCATATGAAATGGGTAAAGACGTCAATGACATAAGAGAACTCATGGCGCTGGTGAAAGAAATTCAAAGCGAGTACGGTGCTAGAAACCCATATGCACGATACAAAAAGGTGTTCACAACTCAAGAAGTTCTAAACTCGCCAGTTGTATGCGACCCGTTACATCTCTACATGATATGCGCTACCAGCAGCGGTGGAGGAGCGACGGTTATAACGGATATGGACACTGCAAGAAAAATAACAGATAAACCCGTAGCAGTGGCCGCTTCAGCTGTTGGTGGCCCAGTTTACGGTGAGCCTATACCGCGACTTCGGGTCTTCTCAACACAAGGTGGAGCTAAGGCGCTTAAACCCTTCACCGAATGGCGTAAACCCATAGAAAAGGCTTATAAACTAGCAGGAATCACAGCTGAAGACATCGACATTATTGAATGTCACGATACAAGCTGTTTCCACACTATAAACTGGATCGACCAAATAATGGGATGGGAAAGAGAAGAAACGGACAAACTCATCAGAAAAAGACAAATCAGACATGATGGCGAACTGCCAGTGAACCTAAGCGGTGGGACAGCATCCTTCGGCGAAGCGGTAATGAGTCAAGCATTTATAATGATCCATGAGCTTTTCAGGCAAATCAGGGGAGAAGCGCAAGAACGACAAGCAAAGAAAAACCTTAAAATTGGAGCATGCACCGCCTACGGTGCATATGGCGCCTACGGATGCATAATTCTCGAAAAAGGATGGTAAGTTTCCCTCACTTTATCTCGTTTTCTTTGTTTTTCTAGATTTCTGCATACCAACAATAAATTTTACTTAAAAATTGTCAGAATAGAGAAAAAGTTACGGAATGGCTAATGTCACCCTATGAGAGTAAGTCCACCATCCACATAGATTATTTGGCCAGTTATATAGTCAGATGCGGGTGATGCGAGGAACACGCATACGCCGACGATATCTTTTGGTGTAGCTATTCTTCCCATGGGTATGCTTTCTAAAGCTATTTTCAAACGTGCAGGGTCTCTCAAGCTTGGAGAAAATCCTGTATCCACCCACGCTGGAGCAATGGCGTTAACGTTAACGTTATATTGAGCCCATTCAGCCGCTAAAGCCTTGGTAAGCATGTCCACAGCGCTTTTTGTTGTGCAGTAGCCAAGGTTACCAGGCCATTTTGTCGCCCGAATTCCTCTTACTGACGATATATTGATTATCTTCCCCTTTCTTTTTTCAATCATTACCTTTCCAAACTCTCGACAGGCCAGCATTGTGCCTTTAACGTTAATGTCAAAAAGATTATTCCACTCTTTTGTTGGAAATTCCACTGCGGAGCTTTTTACATTGTATCCCTGCGAATTTACTAGAATGTCAACAGTACCGTATTTTGACACAACTTGATCTCTTAGCCGCGCTACACTTTCATCACTTGTAACATCAACCTGAAAAGCAGTAACCTCGCCGTTGAAAGTCAAGCTTATTTCCCTAGCCACTTTTTCCAGGTTTTCCAGGTTTCTGCTAGCTATGACGACCTTTGCACCGTACTGAACTAATCCCTCAGCAAGGTTTCTTCCGATGCCTCCACCACCGCCTATCACAACAGCAATCTTGCCATCAAGCCTGAACAAATCTTTCACGGGTTGTCCTCCCTACTTTTTCTCAACCATAGCTACAACGCGAACCATTGATCCGTCGCCGCCAAGCCATTTAAGCGGAAAAGCCGCTATAACACATCTTTTGCCAGTAACCTTATCTATATCTCCTCCAACATTCTCTATTCCAAAGATTCCATGTGTATATAGTATTCTGTGGCACGGCTCCCAGTATGGAAAATCTTGGTAAACATCCCGCCCAGTAACTTTTTTGTACGCATCAATCAACCATGGTAGAAGAGGTTGGAAGCCTCCTGCGGTTTGGACAAGTCTTGTTCCAAGCGGATGGTCCATAGCAGGTTGATCAACGCCAACGCCCTTGACTTTCTTCTTAACAAACCATTCAGCCGCATCCTTGTATAGTCCCGGAGCATAGCAGAAGTAGCGGGTGCTGTCTCCATAGTAAACATGCCAGCCAGAGTTGATTATCACTATGTCGCCCTCTTGTATTGGAGGGTCAACTTTCTCAAGGTCT
Source organism: Candidatus Bathyarchaeota archaeon (assembly GCA_018396705.1). NCBI lineage: Archaea > Thermoproteati > Candidatus Bathyarchaeota > Candidatus Bathyarchaeota archaeon. Next base: position 94,397 of record JAGTQZ010000004.1, on the reverse strand, counting down.
TCAGGGGTAATAACTTCCCATGCTTTCTTAGGAATAGCCACAACAACACCTTCGCCTATGTAACGCTCCAGAGGCATTTGGTCAATTGATGGATAATCCTCTTCAACGTGAAGCGGTGCATCTACGTGTGTCGCAGTGTGCATTGTATGCGTTATCGAATGCGCTACGACACGATCGTGGTTATGGGAACGTAGCCTTGTGACCTGCGGGTTTCCAGCTGCATAAGGCCATATCGGCGTCATTCCACTGAAAGGCTGCGTTAGGTCGAAGACTTCAACGTTCTTTCCAAAGATTTTCACTGATGGTTTTTTAAGAGCTTCTTCTGGACTGCCAAGTGCTTTCTTGTCTAAGAACCCGTGCAAATATTTTTCAAGTATATCTTCACTCATACATTCACTCTCCGCCATAAGTGAAAATGAACCACCCTTATTTTGTTTTTGGTTTAACAATGTAAATAATTAACACGCTTGCCAACATGTTAGGTTTTTACTAAGGAACCGTCTTCTTCGGGTGCTATATGCAGACATCTGGCTACTCCCATAAAAAGAAAATGGGAATAAATCGATCAAAATTTTTCCAAACTGAAAATTTAATGTTTCTTGGTTTTATCTTTAAGCAGTGTTATCTCGCCTAGGTTTACGTCTTTATCCGTTTTTACCTCATCCATCGACCATGGAATGTAGCCTTCCTTTATTATGTTAATTTTGTATGTGCAGCCCCATTCCAAGTTTTCTAGCCAGAAATCTCCAAACTCGTCGGTTTCTGTGGAATAGGTTTTCCCAGTTTTCGAATTTATCGCCGTTACTTTTGCGCCTTCAATGCATTCATCCAGCTCCGGATCGTAAACCTCTCCAGCTATGAACGGTTTCGGCAAGTTTAGATAATAAACCCTTGGTTTAGTATTATATTCAGGATTCAGAATCTCCGCCTTTTCAATAAGGTTTTTCAGTTCTGCGTATTCTCCGAAAACTATTGCATTGTGCGGACACACCTCTACGCATCTTGGAATCTTAACAAGCGGATCTTTTCCATCCAATATATGGGCGCACATGGTGCATTTCTGAGCGATCTTAAACTGGTCGTTAAAGTATATGGCACCGTAGGGGCAAGCGTTAAGGCACTGTTTGCATCCATTGCATTTTACTGGATCTATGAGAACTATTCCATCTGCTCTTTTGGATATCGCCCTTACAGAACAAGCTGTAATGCATGGTGGGTTGTCGCAGTGCATGCAGAGACGCGGTATGTATGTTACTCTCACCTTTGGGGTACTACCTCTTTCACGTTCCTCAATTTTCAACCAAAAATGTCCAGTGTCCGGCTGCGGTTTTGCATAGGGACTCCAGTCGTTGTCTACGTGCTCATCCTTGCAGGCTATTTGGCAACAGTAGCAGCCGTTACATTTAGCCACGTCTATAACAAAGGCTTTTCCCATTCATTTTCACCCCATAACCCATGTTTCATAATATGGACCGACATCCGGATGTATTGGACGCTTAAACACCTCAGGATACTTTTTCATAAGTTCAGAAATGTCCACTTTTTCAACCTCCACGAGGATGCCGCTGCACACTTGGCCCACAGCATTCCTCGACATTGGCTTAGGTGGAACAATTAGGTCAATGGCTCCACCCCTGTCTATAAGCGGATCTACAGATATTAAGTCAGCCCTCGCCCCATGATGCACAAGAACGCTTCCAGGCATTATCCGCTCCGTAACATAGGCTCCGCAGAGCACTGTTCCTCGTTCGTTGTACACTTTCACTATGTCTCCAGTTTCTATTCCCCTCTTGGCGGCGTCGCTTGGATGAATCCAAACAGGCTCGTAGAGGTAACCGTCAGGCCCCTTTACTTTACAGGTGGGAATTTCCCTCAACCAGGTTATGTCGTCTCCTTGCGCGTGGAATCTCCATTTTGGATGGTTTGACTCCAAAAGTAATGGGTATTTCTTGGCTCTTGGATGAAGTAGGCTTTCTTGATGGGTTTCACCATATGGTATGTAACGTGGTAGAGGGGGTCTTTCATCGTCGTCTGGAAAATGTTCAGCTAACCCTTTAGAAACGATTTCAAGTTTACCAGTCGGGGTTTCAAGGCCCTTCCCTTCTGGCAATTCGTAGAACCATGTCAAGCCGGGCCTAGCACCCCATGTTAGGCCGTAAGTCGCAGCTATATTGTTTTGGATTTGCTTCCACTCTTCCCATGTTGGATGGTCTGGAATGACTATTTTTTTCTTCTTCTTGAATTCGTCCCAGCTTATCCCATATTTTGTGAAAGCATAAGACGCTTCATATAAGCTCTTCATGAGTTCTTCTTGCGAGGGAAATGCGTTTCCAATGCCCATCCTTTGGGCTACTAGGCGACATATTTCATAATCGCTTTTAGATTCACCTATAGGCTCTATGCATTTTTCCTGATATGTGGTCGCACTTACGGCGGATCTGCTTGTTATAATCAAGTCTTCATGCTCAAATATTGTCTGCGCTGGAAGTATTAAATCAGCAAACAAGGCCTCGTTTTCAAGCCATGGGGTAACCGCTACAATAAACTCTATTTTCGGGCTTCGATAAGCCTCTAATATTTTGCTATTCCAACAGGTTATGTAACAGCCATTAGCATTCCAAATCATGCGTATGCCGGGATGCCCCTCCGGTGGAAACGTATATTTCTTGAATTGATCTTCACGTGTTGCAGCTATAGCTCCTGTACCATACCAGGTTATCGGCGGGTTCAAGATGGCATCAGCCACAAGAACCTTCGGAACAATCACTGGGGAAACCGCCGTGACCGTATACCTAGCCATGTGACTGCTGACGAAAGTTCTAGTGGTCTCTGGGTACTGGGGGATAGGCGCTATTCTTTTGCCGGTGGCTGCTGGATAAAATCCTCTTAGGAGCTGTCTTCCAGGTTTGCCTAAGCCTTGCATTGCTAAGCATATTACCTCAAGCCTCGCTGTTTCATGCGAATATGGCCCCCTGATTTTTGGACCGCCAAAGAAAAGCGCAAGAGACGTCCGCTTTTTAACCCACATTTTAGCCAGCGCCTTTATTACTCTAGAGGGTATTCCAGTTATTTTCTCAGCCCATTCTGGTGTTTTCGGCACCCCATCTTCTTCTCCCATAACGTATTTCTGGAACTCTTCAAAGCCAACGCAGTGAGTTTGAACGAAATTTTTGTCGTATGTCCCGTTTTTAATCCATAAGTATGCAATTGCTAAATATAACGCTCCGTCCGTATTGGGCCTTATTGGAATCCATTTGTTAGCGTGTATTGCATTTGCAAAGTTGCAGTCCGGAGATATTGCTACTATTTTAATTCCAGCTTCCTTAAACCATCGGCACATGATGCTTCCGATTTGACCTGCAAACCCCGCAACTGTTGCTTCAGGATCGCATCCAGTAAAGATTAACACTTCAGTGTTTTCAAGGATGTCATCGAATATGGCGTCTTGGTGAGGAAGACCTGCATGCGGGCCTTCCATGCCCCACACGTGCTTTGCGCCCCAGTAGTAACCTTCCCAGCTGTCTGGGTTCCTAACTTGTTGCGTCCACCCTCCGAGTTGGCGGAATAATTCATGATGGACCCCGTGAGGTGTCTGTACCGCTCCACCCTGCCCATGGCCGTCGTCTTGCACGAGCACTGACCACATTCCGTATGTTTCTTTTATACGTTTCAGTTCCTTCTCGATTATGTCTAAAGCTTCATCCCATGTTATTCGGACAAAACCACTTTTACCCCTGTTTTGTGGGTTCCTGTCCTCAGGGCTCCAATCCACCCTCTTTAGAGGATACCTAACCCTGTTTGGTGAATACACGCGTTTCTTGTATGCTAAGCTAACCCAGTAGGGCAAAGTTTTAGCGGGCTGGGTGAAGGTTTTTCCTCGAGCCTTTATCTCGTAAAGTCTCACACCGTTGAAATGGAGAGGTTTTATCCTCAATATCCTGCCGTTTTTAACGTGAACTTCTAAGGGTTCAGCAGAACCAGAAATGCCACCTAAGCCATGGCTTACGTAGCAAACTCTTACGTTGTCAGTGCTAGGGTTCCGCACAGTTTCCTCTTTTAACGGTGTTTCTTGGACGGAAACCGCTCCGTCAAAGGCAACACCCAAAGCTGAAACTATATTTGATAATTCTTTAACATTCATTTGCCTGCTCCTCTACCCTTTATTTTTGGAATAACATTACGGGTTAATGATTTAAAAAACTTCCCGTAGATTTTGTCTATAAACTTGCAACGAAAAAGGGCTTACGCTCATTTTGTTCCATGTATTAAAGTTTGAACACACGTTTTATTAAGGTCCTGTTAAGCTCAATGAACCTTTTAGTAATTACAGCGACGCCTTTGTAAAATTCTGTTTCAGCCGACTTTAGAACATCCTCGGTAAACGCATAAATCCATGAAAGGAGATGCTTTTCCAAAAAGTTTTGCATGATCTGCAAACATTTTTTCGCTTCGTCCATATTGTTGTCAGCTATTCTTTCCGCGGTTTTTTGGCAGAGGTGCGCCATGAAATAGAGTTCAACTGCAATGTGGTCTGCGGGTTCTATATAATTCTCCTTGAGGTTAAGGTTTGCTTTCTGATAGATTTTAAGCACTTCCTCGCTTGGGTTCGCCATCATGAAGCCGCATTTATAGGAGGATTCTGATGGGTGAGGTAGCCCTTTTACCCCCAGAAAAAGATTGGCATAATCAACCGCTAACTCTGGCTCGGCGTTTTTAAAGCCACGACTTTTCCACGCACTTAAGTAACTACCTAATAATCTTATACCCCTTTCCAATTCCTCGTCACCAATGTTTTGGCTCTTGAGAAGCGCCATGCGTTTGCTGAGAGCTTCAAGGAAGTCGGTCTCCACCTCTTTCTCATAAATTCTTCCAAGTAAAGCGTATATGATACAGCAGTTTTTTAATACGTCTAGTAAGAGATTGCCTTCAAAGTCGCTTTCCTTTGAGCCCATTACGATAGCACACAATCCCCTTGTAGTGATTTCGCAAGTCTGCCGCCATAATGAATGAGGAATGCTTCCTCTCCAGAACCTATGACGGGATATGTTCTCACAAGTTGCACGATCCCATCTTTAGGTGCAATTAGTTCCTCTTTCTTTCTACCGAAAATATCTGTTATAATGCCGAGAATGTCGCCTTTGGAAACATCTTGGCCGAGGTTAACTTTAGCTTCGAAAAATCCCCCCTTGTTCGGCCTTACCCAAACTCTCCCATCAAAGATTTTGGCTTTAGGATGGAATTCAGCCTTTCCAGGAATCATTCCATAGTACCTCATTATGTTTAAGATCCCCTTGTATCCTATCTCCGCCCATGAGTAGCCGTAATTTGAGAGTACACCCCATCCACCAATGTCTGCGATTATGGCAGGTATTGCATGCCTCCCACAACACGCGTCCAGTGTACCAGTGACCCGCCCAGGTTCCTCTGTTGACAAAAGTTCCTTTGATATTTTGGTGTTTAATTCAACCCCAAAGGCAAGAGCCAACTCCATAGAGGCTTCGACAACTTCTGTTTCCGTGAAATAAGTGGCCGGATAAACTTCGCAGTAAGGTCCCCCTCCATGAAAAGACACTACATAGTTCGTTTTCATTTTCCGTATTATTTTCTCAAAAATCGCGTAGGCAATCCTCTCACTTGGGTATCCATCTGGGCGTCCCGGAAAGATTCTATTCATGTTCATGTAGTCTAAGGGGCTTACATGTAGGGGTGGATGTGATCCAAACCCAAAAGATGGTGGATTCGCTATTGGAATTGATATTAAGGTACCTTTCAACTTTTCCGGGTCTGTTTCCAACGCAATTTTTCTTGCTGCGATAGTTCCTGGAAATTCGTCGCCCATAATAGATGCAACAACACATAAAGTTGGGCCGTCTTTTTTCCCAGAGATTATCAATATTGGTAAGCGTAGTGCTGATCCATCCCAAAGTTCCAGCAACTTCAAACTGTAAAAATGTTTGCCGGGTTCTATTGAATCTGGTAGCTTTTCAATAACATTTTCAGACATGATCTCCATGTCCAACACACCTCATAAAAGAGGCCTTCCTCTATAAAATTTACCTATTATTGCGGGGCCTAAATAACCTAAGACGGCAGTTTATTAAATGTTGGCGGAGGCCAGTCTTTCACGGCATCTGCCATCCAAATTAAACAAGCATCCTTGACATACTCCTGGCATGTTTTTGGGGTCAACTTTCTCCTTGACAAGCCTAACCAAGTCTTGCACTTTTATGACGTCATTTACTTTCAGTCCTAAAATAGAAAGAATTTCCCTATCCCAGTTAGCAAAAACCGATGCATATGACGAAACACATCTACCATCGATGTAGTTACTGCAGTGTGCACATGTATCGTCACCCATCGGTCTGTCAAGAACTCTTATTTCCTCGGTTCTATTTGTGCGAGCGATGTTAAATGCCTTCATGTACGCGTTAATGTAATTGTCTGTGTATCCTTTCTCTTTGAATTTCTTTCTAGCAGTTGTATTAAAATCATTGAAATCCGGAACAATTAAGCAAAGCAGATGGTGAGCTCTCAGGTTTAACATTTTATACCTCCTAACTAAGTTATACCACTTTTTTAGCCAATAATGGATATGGATTAACAAAATGTTGCTCAAAACCCAGGGATTCTTTAATCCCTAAAGCTATTGCAAGCAATTGTGTGAAATAGAATATGGGCACTTCGTTTAATCCCTTATATCTTGATCTAATTTTTTCCTGAATTTGGTCAAGATTGAAATGGCAAAGTGGGCAAACCACGGCTATGGCTTCTGCCCCGCTCATCAAAGCCGAATTAATTATTGTATAAGAGTGTTCTATCACGGCGTCGAAGGATACGGCGGCCAAATAAGATCCGCAACACTCGGTTTTATATGGGAAGCTCACTGGCTCGCAGTCTATGCTCATTAGGAAATCTTCGAAAATTTTTGGATGCTCTGGGTTATCAAGTTTTATCGCTTCATAGGGTCGAAGAAGCAGACAACCATAGTATGGAGCTATTTTTAAGCCGTTAAGGCTTACTCTAACATAATCATTCAGCTTGTCAAAGCCGATTCGGTCTCTTAAAAACTCTAGAAAATGGAGAACCTTCACCTCACCGTTGTATTCCTCGCCCAAAAAGGCAGTAATTTGTTCGCGTTTTTTGGAGTCTCGCTTAAGGGTAAGGTTTGTCTGTGTGAGCACATTGTAACAGAGGGCGCATGTTGTCATAAGCTCATTTCCAACTCTCTTCGCGTCCAAAAGTGTGCGAACTGCACCGTACATGTCCGCAGGGTTTGTTGTGAAAAAGGCTCCACAGCAAACACCTGGAACCTCTACAAGTTCCAGTTCAAGGGCTTTTGCAATGGCTTTCATGGGCAAATTTAACCCAATAGTCCGCGAGTAGGGGAGACATCCCGGATAATATGGAATTTTCATTTGCGAGTTTCACCTTTAATTAAGGCGAATATCCTTTCGCGAGTGAAGTATTTCTCCAGTCTCATACTTGGATGCACAGATGGCAAGTTAACCGAGGTGTACCTGTTTCGTGCAGCAACCATTGCTTGCACAGGAAGCAATGTTAACAAATCCGGAGTATATTCAAGGAAATCCGTTCCCTTTGACAGAATCATGATTCTGAGAGACTCCATCAGCTTGGGGATATCTATCTGTTTGGGACAACGGGTTACACAAGCAAGGCAACATGCGCAAAGCCATATCGCTCTAGAGTTTAGCAGGATCTCAGGTTCTATTTGAACCAGCCTCACGACCTGATGAGGCTTTATATCCATAACCTCTGCGATAGGGCAGCCTGCTGTGCATTTACCACATAAGTTGCATGAAAACACGTTTTGCCCGCTTATCTCAACTATTCTTTTTGTCAGACTTTCTTTGTTATCCTGCAAAGCCATCTAAAACCACTTATTAGCTTGTAAACTTTTTATTAATGAATCAGCAACTAATAAATATTCCCACGTTTAATGTACACAATCTTCAAGGCGGTGAACATGGAAGCTGCAGAGAAGCTGAAAGGTTCCAAAATGGTTAGGTCGTTTTGCCACGTTTGCCCTTTCAGGTGTTCCATAGAAGTTTACGTGAAAAATGGGAAAGTAATATACACGAGGGGTAATCCAGACAACCCGAACACAAAAGGCAAAAGATGCGTGAAAGGTTTAGCCAGCATATGGTTCGCCTACGATCCAGATCGGTTAAAATATCCCATGATGAGAGTTGGGGAAAGAGGCGAAGGCAAGTTTAAAAGAATAACATGGGATGACGCTTTCACCATAATAGCCCAAAAACTTAAAGAAATAAAAGAAAAATATGGTCCAGAATCTGTTGTCTCAATAGACCATGGCCAAGGATGTGTCACCTTTTACAGAAGCTTTTTGTACCTCCTTTACGGTTCCCCGAACCTTTATGATCACAGTGCTGCATGCGACGCTACGTTTGATGCTGCTTGCACAACGCTTTTCGGAACTTTTTGGGCGATAGAAGACTATGAAAACGCAAAGTACATTTTATTATGGGGTAAAGAACCGCTGGAAGCCCCTAGAATTGTAGGGTTTTTGCAGGGGTTAATGGAAGCTAAAGACAAAGGAGCCAAGCTTGTGGTGGTTAATCCGCGTCTTTCAAAGACGGCTGAAAAAGCAGATGAATGGATCCCCATAAGGCCGGGCACGGACGGTGCCTTAGCACTAGCGATGGCCAAAACGATAATTGATGAGAATCTCTATGATAAAGAATTTGTAGAAAATTATTGTTATGGCTTTAACGAATTCAGAGAACATCTTAACGAGAAGGGTTACACAGCTGAGTGGGCTGAAAGTATAACTGGAGTGCCAGCCGCCACCACAAGGAGAATAGCCAGAGAATTTGCCACAACAAAACCAGCTGTCTCCAGTGCATACCACGGGTTTGCATGCTACACGAATGGCTTCGACTCAATGCGGGCTGTCCTTCTGTTAAATGCTTTAACTGGTAACGTTGATAAGCCGGGTTCTCTTCTGCTCACGGGCGGTCCTCATGGACTTGATCCACCGCTTAACCCGCCAATTAAAGTTCCCGAAGAGGAAAGGGCAAAAATAGAAAAGCCTTCTCTGCGTGAAGCTATGGGATTTTCCATCGCGCCTGACTTTCCTTCAGCGCTGTTGCCCAAAGTTATACTTGAGGGGAAGCCCTACCCGGTTAAGGCATTAATTCTCTCCCAGATTAACCCGGTTATGAGCGACGCTAACACAAAGCTTTGGATCGAGGCTCTTAAGGCCCTTGAATTTTCAGTTGCTGTTGACATTTACCTTAGCGAGACAGCTATGTATTGTGACATAGTTCTTCCGGATGCTTGTTATTTCGAGAGGTACGACATTCTCCAAGGATTCAATCATGCGCCTATGGTTTTGTACTCTGAGCCCGCTGTGCCGCCCCCCGGAGAAGCGAAACCTATCTACGAAATAGTCAGGGGGATAGCTGAGAAAATGGGTTATGGGAAGTATTTTAACTGGAAATCAGAAGAGGAATGGATGAGAAACATAATAGAGGGCTTGCCGTTTACGCTGGAAGAGCTTAAACAGAAAGGATTCTGGATCGGCCAACCAAAATATAGAAAATATGAGGACGGATTAAAAACTCCGTCAGGCAAAGTTGAAATATATTCAATGTTAATGGAAGTTATAGGCCAAAACCCAATGCCAGAATTTAAAGAACCCAAGGTTGTTCCTGATGAAAAGTATCCCTTTAGATTGATAAGTGCAAGGTTGCCCTTCCAAGCGAATGCTGTAACACAAAATATTCCAATGTTGATGGATATTGAAAAAGAGAATTGGGCGGAGATAAACCCGAGAGACGCTGAGAAGTATGGAATTAAAAACGGAGATTACATAGTTGTAGAATCTCCCTTAGACAGCATAACAGTTAAGGCTAAAGTGACTGAGGGCATCGTTCCAGGCGTCGTTGCAGTGGTACATGGTTTTGGTTTTGGCCATTGGAGTATGGGAAATACCGCGAAAGGGAAAGGTGCAGGTATCAATAGGCTTATAGACACCTATGTGGATCCCATTAGTGGGGCCGTAGCCTATAACGAATGTAAAGTTAGAGTGAGGAAGGCTTGATGTCGACACGTAAAGGATTTTTTGTTGACATCGAAAGATGCATAAAATGCCATGCTTGTGAAATAGCATGCCGCGTTTGGAACGGTATAAATGTTCCTTCTTACCGCACAGTTATGGAAATTGAAAACGGTATTTTCCCAACTGTTGAAAGGACAAATGTCTCTATTGCATGCATGCATTGCGAAGAGCCCTATTGCATGGCTGCATGTCCCGCCAAAGCCATCTACAAACGAGAGGACGGAGTCGTCTTGGTTGATAAGGATAAATGTTTAGGCTGTAGGCTTTGCAGCTGGGTTTGCCCCTTCGGTGCACCCAAGTATGGACCCGACCTTAAAATGCAAAAGTGCACATTTTGCAGTGATCGCCCAGATTGGATGCCAAGGGCCTGCGAAGAGGTTTGTCCCACTGGTGCAATAGTTTGTGGAACAGTAGACTACCTCGAAAAAGTAGCTAAAGAGCGAAAAGGGCGGAGACTAATCTCTCTTTTGAAAGGGAAAAAGGCAGCCCTGTACATTCTACCTTAAAAACTTTGGCTTTTTATCGTCTTTCTTGACGCCGCTGATCATATAATAGCCTATTTTTCCAGTAAGCCATAGGTAAAAGGAGATTGTCTGAAGAGTTTTCATGCTGCACTTCTCCGGAAAACTTTTAACCATCGATTCACCGGCACTCACCATTTCTTCGGGGCTTTTTTTGCGACCCTCTAGGTATTGGCAGATTTGCCTGACAACTTGATGAGAAAGATCTGCAGTTACAATCTTTGTTAGGCCTACCTTCTCAAATTCAGCGACGTATTCATTTAAAGTTTTGGCACTGGCGATGCAGCTAGCGTACGACAATAAATTGTTTAAATTAAGAGGAAGTTTTTCTTTTAATACAACATCCGATACAACTATTTTGGCTCCCAGCTTAATCACCCTCCACATTTCGGATAATGCCTTTTGCATATTTGGAACTAGACATAGTGAGCATTCACTTATGGCCGCGTCAAACACGCTGTCTTTAAAAGGAAGATTTTCAGCATCAGCCATTAAAAATGTAATTTTAGAGTCAAGTTCAACCCCCTTCGCCAAAGTATTCGCATATACAACCATTTTCTGCGATAAGTCTATGCCAACAACATTTGATTCCAGGTTCGCCGCCAAATAAATCGCAGTGTCACCCATGCCTGACGCAACATCTAAAACGTGAGCACCCTTACCTACATCCACCTCTTTTAGAATTACTTCAGTTGTTTCTACTCCTCCCGGATGATAGCATATTGGAACAAAACTTTTAAAGCTCTTTTTTAGAGTTTCCTCGTAGAAATTTACAACGGAAGTTTTTAGTTCCACTTTTTCCTTCATTGCAGGTTCCTAAGCGCAGCTTTTACTTTTTCTCTTTCATTCTGTGAAATTTTACCTAGACGGGAAATCCTTGCACTCATGGTTTGTAGAAAGTCGACGGTTTTATCGTATTGCGGAACAGTTGTGGTTGTGGACTGTAGCCTAAGCGGGTTTACTCCATAACGTCGCAATTCGTCCTTAAGTTTGGTGGTGTATTGACGTAGTTTTTCACCGGAAAATGGACTGTCGTCACCTTCAATTAAGCCTACTCCATCGGCGCCGTAAGCAAACGCTGCTAAAACATGCTTTATTCCAACGCGCATGCAGCTTGGCACTGGTATCGGCCTAACGTTGGCTATGTAATTATACCTCCTTGTCCCGGCGAGGTCAAGGGAAGCGTAGGCGGTAGTTTTTTCGACAAAAACTATTATTTTCGGCTCAGCAATTTCTCCTTCACATACACCTTTAATCTGCTCGATAAACTGTTCTTCAGTGAAGTTTGCAAGGTCCACAGCTTTTTGAGGGCATGCCGTCACACATGCACCACAACCGATGCAGGCCACCGAAACAACTTTAACCATTGAACCTTCAAGCAGCAGTGCGTTGGTTGGGCATATCGCGACGCATTCACCGCAGAGATTACACTTGTCAACATTTATTCTAGGCACTTCTGGAGGATGTTCTAGCTCTCCTTTGCCAATGAAAGATGCAACTCTGGAGGCTGCCGCCATGGCTCCTTCAACAGACTCTCTTATGTCCTTTGGGCCAAGTGCGCACCCACACACAAAAATTGCTTTTCGTAAACTGTCTACTGGATCAAGCTTGTAATGTTTTTCAAGGAGAAAACCGTCAGTTCCTATGCTGATACCGAAAACCTTTGCTATGGCTTCTGTTCCCGAGCTTGGAACTATGGCTGCGCTTAAAACCACCATATCAAAGTTTTCTTCAATCGGAATCCCAGAAATTGTATCAACAGCTTTAACCACCAACCCATTCTTTGTCGGTATGACCCTTGACGGTAAGCCTCTGATGAATTTTACACCTTGATCTTTGGCTCTGCTAAGGAACTCTTCATACCCTCTTCCGGCTGCTCTCAAGTCTTGGTAAAAAATCCAAGGTTCAGCTCCTGCCACGGCTTTCATGAGGATTATGGATTGTTTAATCGCGATCATACATCCTATCTTGCAGCAGTATTCTTTCGAACCTTCTCGAAGCGCTCGGCTTCCAGCACATAAGATGAAGGCCACTTTTTTGGGGATTTTCCCATCCGAAGGTCTGCGAAATCCTAAACGCATTATGCGTTCGAACTCTAAGTTCGTTACAATATCCGGATGCGTTCCATATGAATACTCACCCAAATTTCGCGGGTCTATTAAGTCATAACCTGTGGCAATTACTATCGCGCCAACGTTTAACTCAATTTCGATAGGCTCTCTTGAAAAGTTTATCGCCTTCGGACCGCAAACATCCACGCATCTGAAACATTTAATGCAACGATCAGCATCAATCGCATAGACACGAGGAACAGCCTGAGGATACGGAATGAATATGGCCTTCCTCAATTCCAAATTCTCGTCAAATTCATTCAATATTTGGACAGGACAGACTTTCGCACATTCATCACAGCCTGTGCACCTGCTCTCGTCCACGTACCTGGGTTTAACCCTAACCGTAACCGTGTAATCTCCTGGTATGCCTCTTATCGCAACAGGTTCTGCCATGGTGATTATCTGTATGTTTGGGTGTTGGGAAACCTGAACCATTCTCGGCGCCAATATACAGTAAGAGCAGTCTAAGGTTGGAAAGGTTTCACTTAATTGCGCCATGTGGCCTCCAACGCTGGGGTTCCGCTCAACTAAGTAGACCTTGTGGCCCTTAGCTGCCAATTCAAGGGCCGATTGAATCCCAGCGATGCCTCCTCCGACAACAAGCACGTCCTTCTTGACTACGGTTTTGATTGATTGTAATTCCTCTAAATGCCTTGCACGGTTAACTGCGCCCCTTATTAGGTCTATGGCTTTAAAGGTAGCTTTATCCACATCGTTGTGAACCCAGCTGCAGTGTTCCCTTATATTCACCATTTCAAGAAGGTAAGGGTTTAAACCAGCATCTGAAACAGCCTTTCGAAAAGTTTCAAGATGAAGTTGAGCCGAACATGCGGCCACAACAACTCTATCGACACCTTTTTCTTTTATTCCTTCCTTAATTATTTTTTGCCCCGGTGTACTGCAAAGATAATCATACGTTTCAACCACCTTAACATCTCTGAAGCGTGAAACAGCATTCTTAACCCTTTCAACGTCTACTGTTCCTTTAATATTGCGGCCACAGTGGCAAATGTAAACCCCTATCACTCCATTCAGCTCCATTTAGGTTTTCTGGCAATGTCTTGTATGTTTTCCCTCATCAATTCTTATATGTCTATCTGATTCATAGGCTGGTTATCCCCATTCTTTACTCAAAATTTGTCGCCTATTTTTATTTGACACCATCGGAAGCTAGCGATTAAAGCAGTAAAGCTTTATATCATAGAATAGTTTCCTAAAATCCTCTAAGTTGGAAGCTTAAATGGTTTCAAGAGCGACCGTTAAAGTCAGATCACGTAAAAAAGTGGCATTAGAAAGGGCTACGCTATCAACACGTCAAGTTCTAACATTAGACTCTGAGCTTTGCATCGGATGCGGGATTTGCGAAAGAATTTGCCCAGAAAAAGCTGTGACAAAATCATCAGCAACAGTTAATGAAGGCAGGTTAGCAAAAAAATGTCAAATTGACATAGATGCTGGAAAATGTCATTTCTGCGGTGAATGTGTAGTTTTATGTCCTCTAAACGCGATTAAAATAGAAATTGATGGAAAAGAAAGAATACCGGTCATTGAGAGTGAGGCTTTCCCCAAGATTATTAAGGATATTTCAGTTGACATCAATTTATGCAATCCTGTTTGCAAGCTGGCCTGCCAAGAAATTTGCCCAACAAAGGCGGTAAAGGTAATCACAGATGGTGAGGGGCCCATCGAAAACCGGAAAATTGTTAACGTTCAAGTGTATAAACAGCTCTGCATTTTCTGTAAAAAGTGTGAGGTAGCATGTCCGCTAGGCGCTATTAACGTCGTTAAGCCTATTAACGGAATCATAAAAGTGAATACAAGTTTATGCCCTGAAAAGTGCCAAGCTTGCGTTGACGTTTGTCCTTCAAAGTGCATAAGCCTTGATAAAGAAGGAAAACCATTCGTGGATGAAGAATTCTGCATATACTGCGGAGCTTGTCAGGAGGTTTGCCCACAAAAAGCCATAGCCCTCGAGAGAACAAGAATCTTACATTCAGAAATAAAATCCGGTGCATGGAATGAAGCCCTAGAGAAGCTTACGTCATACAAGACTCTGGTTAAAGAGTTAAGTGTTAAGTGTAGGAAAAAAGTGTGCACCAGAGCATCTGCCGTTGAAGCCAGCATCGTTTCCGCTACGAAGTAATTTGGATACAGGCTTGCGAAACTTTATTTTGGCGCCCAAAGCACTTGTCTGGGTTTCTCTTTGAGTTTTTCAGCCAACTTGTCGACGGGTCCGAAGCTCATACAGTTTGCCATGCAATGCTTTACGCAGGCTGGCAGCTTTCCTGACTTAACACGTTCCACGCAGAGGTTGCAAAGCTCCGTAGGGAACGGTATATATGTAATGTAGAGTTTTTTGCTTGGCAACTGCTGAATAACTTCGAAAACTTTTATCCCCCACTCCCCCACCGGAAGATTATTCTCCTGCTTGCATGCAACCTCGCACGTGTGGCAACCTGTACAATACTCATAATCGATGAGCAGCCCATACGTTACTTTGGAAGTTTTGCTCATGTGTTACTCCTCCTTGACTTTATATATTTTGCAAAGCATTGTCTTGTAAGGGGCTCCAAATCCACCTTCACCTATATAACCATAGGGCACCAGCTGGTTTACGTTTATTTCCCATGTTCCATAAAGGCTTGGCTCTGCGGCAGGCTTTTCCGGAAGCCACCAATTATGAGGAGCCATAACCATCCATGGAGGAATTATCGGTGTCACCACAGCTTTTCTTTTACACTTTCCTAAATGATTTTCAATCCACACCCAATCTCCGTCTTTAATGCCATATTTGGCTGCAGTTTCAGGATTAATTTCCACGATGGGATCCGGATCTAGCTCTCTAAGCCATGGAATTTGTCTATGCTCTGAATGGAAAAACGCCCATGATCTCCTTCCAGTTCCCAGAATAAGCGGGTATTCCTTGTAAAGTTCAGGCGTTCTTATTGGGCTGAATGGTGGTTCCTCATAATATGGCAGCGGTTCTAATCCCCAATCCTCTAATAGCGAGGACCATAACTCAATTTTTCCGGATGGTGTTTGAAAACCAGGCTTACCGTCGGACCTTAACAGAGCCCTTTCATATCTTTTATACGGCCTTGATGGGTGGCCTTTTGGCGTGAACATCCAAACTTTTTCGCATAGCTCGTCATAGTCTATGCCAGCGGCTTTTGCGAGATCTGTAAACATTTCTTTAGGATCTTTCCACTTGATTTTGGGGTTAAATCTTTTTGCGAGCTCTAAACATATTTCGTAGTCAGATTTTGTTTCTCCTAAAGGTTCAACAGCCTTAACCATAGCTTCCAGCGGGGTCCACCATGCTCTAAGTCCATATCGCTCTATAAATGTGCATACGGGCAAAACTATGTCGGCACACGCAACCGCAGTGGGGGTCATGAAAGCATCCACGACAACCACGAAGTCGCATTTTCTTAAACCTTCAAGAAGTTTCCGAGGCTCAGGACTTTGCCCTGCTATCGGGTTACACGTTTGCATCCACACCGCCTTTATTGGGTAAGGTTCACCAGTAAACATTTGCTCTAAAGCCGTGTCAGACAAAGCCCAGGATCGGAAATTTTTGATAATAGGATATTTCCATACACCTGATCTCTTTGTATAGAAAGTGTCTGGTGGAGATACTGGACCGACTCCAGCGTGGAATGGATAAACAATAACTCCAAAAGCGTATCTTGCAATTGCATTTCCACCAGGGATGTCTAGGTTGCCCGTGACGCACCAGAGATGAGTTATTGCTTGGGCTGCTGGAATAGCATTTGGTCCCACATGGTCTGGTCCCGCTACTCCCCAGTGTATTGCCGACGGCTTGTTTTTGGCGTAAAGCCTCGCTGCTTCAACTACGTCCTTTGGATCTGAAATCCAAGTAATATCTGCAACTTTTTCCGGTGTGTAGCTTGCTACCCTTTCTTTTAATGCAGTCCACACAGTCTTACATTTAACAGTGGTGCCATCTGACAAAGTAACATTGAAATATCCCTCTAAGGCAGGCTCAACGTCTGCGGGTTCATAGGTTAGGTTCTTTGTGTTCCATACAGCCACATTATTTTCACGTTTGTTCCAAACAACAAAGTTTTCTCGTTTACCCCTTGAGTTTATATCGCTTTCTCTGAGAAGCTTTTTAGAGTCTGTTCTAACCAGAAAAGCGGCGTTCGTCCACTTCTTAACAAACTCTTCATCGTAAAGCTTTTCATTCATAATCACCTTTAACATACCTAGAGCTAAAGCTCCATCTGTTCCTGGGCGTATGCGCAGATGAACTTCTGCCCTTGAAGCCAGCCATGTTACTCTTGGGTCGACTACTATAAGCTTTGATCCTCGTTTCATTAGGTCAACTATCCAGTGTCCAAAGAAACCATCTGGGCATGTGCTTGGCAAGTTGTAACCCCAAACTATGATGTATTTTGGCGGGGTATACTCTGAATCATCATATCTCTTCTCTAACCATTGGGAGGCATCTAATACCTGATATTCGCCGGTTGTTAGCCACATGGCGGCAAGTCTTGGAGTGTAACATGCATGTCCGCTTAGCCCAAGCTGAATCCAGTTAGGGCTTCCGACAGAATATGCAAGTAACGTGATAGCGGCGCCTATATCTCTGCCCGTTCCCTGACAAAAAAGTATACTTTCAGGACCATATTTCTCGCTTATTTCTCGAAATTTCTTCTCTATTATATCAAAGGCTTCGCTCCATGAGATTCTCTGCCATTTATTTTCACCGCGGTTTCCCACCCGCTTCAAAGGGTACAACAGTCGTTGGGGGTGGTAAAAATATTGTTTCATCGCCAAACATCTAACGCAAACTCTGCCCATGTTAAAGGGATTCTTTGGGTCTCCTTCCACCTTCTCAAGCTTTCCGTCTCTTACGTAAACCTCGACTCCACAACCCCCGTGGCAACCAGGACCAGCTGACCAAGCAAAAGTACGCACAACTTTAACGCGAGACTGACTTGACAACAATTTCATCTCCGAGACTTAGAAGCATAAGAAAATGGGATTAACTAAATAAATCTTTATATATTCAGCATTTTGAACCGCATTGTTATCTATTAACTTTTTCTAGAAATATGTATCCAAGGTATATGTCTGCCTCGTCAAGTTTCAGCGGTATCTCTTTAGGTGTGTATCCTGGATGATCCAGTCTTATTCGGTATCTCGTGTTGGGTTCTAGTCCGTCGAATTCGAAGCTTCCGAAGGCATCAGTCTTTACTTTTCTGCTTTCACCAGTTGCCTCATTTATCAAGGTAACCTCTACACCTTCTGCACATTCGTCGCTTTCCTTGAATGCAACATCCCCAGCTATGAAGTATTTTGTCATTTTGTAGAGGTTAATGTAGTAGACATTTGGCTTGGTGCCGTATTCCGAGTGAAACGGCTCTGCTTGATTTGACTTCAAGATTTTACCTACTTCACTTTCTGGGTCGTTTAAATCACCAAATAACAGTGCCCCACTTGGGCATGCCTGCACGCATCTAGGCAATTTACCCTCCTCAACTCTGTGAATGCAAAAAGTACATTTTTGTGGTAGGTTTTTCTCGTCATTCCATGAAACTGCGTTATATGGACATGCTTTCAATAACTCTTGCTGCCCAAAGGCTTTCACCGGATCTATTATCACTATTCCGTCTTCCCTTTTATATACAGCATTATGTTTAGCTGCTTTCATACATGGAGGATTGTCACACTGCATACACAGAACTGGCATGTATGCCACTTTTACATGTGGAAATTTTCCCCGTTCCCTTTTCTCAAGCCTTATAAGTGTTTGCTCCCGTTTTTTTATGCCAGCAGAGTATGGCGGATAGTCATTGCCCCAGAATTCGTCTTTACATGCAATAAAGCAAGCATAGCAAGCTATACATCTGTCCACGTTTATAACCATAACCCACTTTCGCATAGCTTTCACCCTCCAAGTTTACATACTTCCACCAGACAAGAGTTAGGCGCCATTCCACTGGCGTTTTTAGACATTAGACGCGAAGGAGTCAAAAGGTTTATGCATCCTCCACGATCCGGGGATTCCCCGGGTTCACCCACTGGGTCATAAACCGCGCTTCCCTCGTAGGCATGCACAACTCCGGGACGCACCCTTTCAGTAACTTCCGCCATGCATACTACGGCGCCTCTGTCGTTGTAAACTTTCACGAGATCTCCGTTGCAAATGCCCCGCTTATCTGCATCCACGGGGTTTATTCTGAGTATCCAATAATAGTAACCGTCTTTGCCTTTACGCCTGTGATCTGGGATATCATTAACCCAACTGTCCTTCCCATCATATTGCGTGAAGAACGAGTACCTTGGGTGCGGCGAAATCAGTTGAAGCGGATACTTTTGTGAAATAGAACTTTCCGGGCCCTCCCACGAGGGGATATATTTCGGTATAGGCGGCCTTTCAGGATCCTCTGGGTTAAATCTTTTTAATGTACTTGCTTCGAATTCTAACAAGCCGGATGTTGTTCCTAAACCATACCCATCGGGTATACCCATCATTCTTCCTCCTGCAAGACCTGTATCTGGAGTATCCCTTTTTCTTCCCTCGGCAAACCATCTCAATGCTGGAGTGGACTTGTATGGTTTAGGCAAGGGCACGACGAAATATCCTTTCTTAAAGAATTCTTCCCACGTAATGTACTTTGACAAGTCGGTGACCTCAAACATTCTTTTAACCCAGTCTAACTCAGTCATACCACTCTCTGTATATTTTTCGTAAAATCCAAGTCTTTTAGCAACCTCGGCGAATATTTGATAATCAGATTTCGACTCTCCTAGAGGTTCCATGCATTTCATTTGTAGTACTATGATGCGGTGATTTGTCGAGTAGGATAAGTGTGGAGTGTAGCCGCCGGACGTTGCCCATTCTCCGATATCCCATCTTTCAAAATTTGTACATGCCGGAAGTATTAAATCAGCAAATTTGGCTTCTCCCTCGAACCATATTGCTTGACAAACTACAAACTCAAGTTTTGGGCTTCTGTACATTTTAACCCATCTGTTGGTTTCCGTCATTGTTGAAATATACGATGTCCCATATCTCCAGAACATTTTAGCCGGCGAAAAACCATCCTCTGGATACTTATACTCTTTAAATTGAGCTTCCGGGAAGGCTCCTGCAAAACCCTTTCCCCTCCATTTCACTGGCGGATTTAAAATTGCTTCAGGAATTAGAAGTCTCAGGACATGCTGTCCTTGCGGCTCGTTAAGAGTCCATCTGACGGGCATCTTTGTTATTCCTCTTGATAGCAATGTGGATGCTGCCGTGTTTGTTGCATCGCCTGATATTCCCCCTTCAGCATAACCTGGAAAGTAGAACTTTGCATTGAACGGTGCGCCCGCCGTTGTCCCCCAAATGTTCCGCCCAGGCTTCCCCAAACCTTGCATAGCCGACAGTAAAACCATCATTCTGGCCCATTCATGGCCATATGCAGCTCTGCAAGCACCTCCCATTCCACCGCGGCCACAGGCAAGCATTGTGCGTTTTTTCGCCCATTCCCTTGCGAGAGCTTTTATTTCGCGGGCGGGCACGTCACATATTTTTTCCGCCCATTCAGGAGTTTTTGGGACCCCATCCTCTTCGCCTAAAACGTAGCTTCTCCATTTTTCGAATCCTAAAGTGCGCTTTTCAATGTAGTCCTTGTCATATGTACCTTCTTTTATCCATGTATAGGCAATTGCCAAAGCTAAGGCTGTGTCTGTTCCAGGCTTTGGAGCCAGCCACTTGTCGGCGAAGTTAATTGCAGTCCAATTGTAAAACGGATCCACAAAAACCATTTTTACGCCTAGCTCTTTGAGCCAAAATCTCCATGGAACGGATTCATGGGCTCCATATGTGCCAAGGGTTGCGTGTGGGTCACATGACCAGAAGACTATCATTTCGCAATGTTTCAGGGCGTCTTCGAGAAGGTCATACTGTTCTGGTATTCCAAGCCTCCACGAAAATCCCCAATGGTGCATCGCGCCCCAGAACCAGCCTTCCCAGCTGTCTGGGTTGTGGTCTGCGTAGGTTGCGCCTAAAATCGCCATAAACCTGTGATATGCGCTCGTTCTGTAACCTATGTTTCCCCAGCTGTGATGCGAGGAAGCTGTCGTCAATATAGCGGCGGGTCCATAATTTTTAGTTATACGTTCAATTTCCGAAGCCAAAATGTTTAGGGCCTCTTCCCAGCTAATGGGCTCATATACAGATTTGCCCCTGTTCTCCGGATTTCTTTGCCCATCTGGGTTGAAGTCTACCCTTTTAAGTGGTTGTAGAACCCTATTTGGCGCGTAAACCTTAGCCCTTACAGACAGGGTCCAAGCCGCCACGTTGGCTCTCCTTGGTGGTTTGAACGTTTTTCCTCTCGCCTCGATGGTCCATGATTCAGGATCTTCTGGGCTTAATTCAAGAGGTTCAACGCGAACAATTCTTCCATCCTTGACGAATACAAATACTGGCCCACCTTTAGTACAGTTTGTATAGCGTATTGTTCCATCATTCAGCATACTCATATTGTTGCCACCATATCCTAGTTAATCATGGCTTTTGTATTTACGCCTGTTCAAATTTAATGTTTACGTAACAAGTCTTGAAAAGCCTAGCCTAAAATTTTTTATTCTACGTTTTGGTTTGGCTGCAGTTCCATAAACGAGTATGGCAAGCCCTGTCAGAACAACTAGTGTACCAACACTTAAATATGGATATTTGGTTTTAACGACTTCTCCAAATACTTTCACATTTCCTGTAATATGTACTGGGGTATTCCCCTCATTTCTTATTTCTAAAAAGTCAGCCTTCGTATCTTTCACCGGAATTCTGTTATTAAAAAATTTGCTCGAGTCGTTAAACACTACGTTATCAAATGTGTATGTATAATCGTCCAAAGTGATCACCGTGCCCACCGTTACTCTAACCGGCTGCGATGCTGTTACATTCAATTCAAGTGCTGTAACGTTTTTTAGGCTTGGGAACTTTCTTATAACGTCTTGAGTTTTCGTGATAGCAATAAATGCTATACCAGTTTTGCTTGTGTTCTCTGTTTTCGGCTCTAACGTTTGTGGTTTTATGGGGTTCCAATCATACACTACAACTTCTTCATCGTATTGTATTGGCATTGAAAATGCAACGAAAAATCCGGCTATGAGGACTATTAATGCGATGGCCACTATTGTTTTCTTCACGTTAATTGCACCATCCGGTTTTTACAGTCTTGTCCTACGTCTTGTTCGTTTACTTAATTAACAATGACTGTTTTTACTATTTACTCTTGAAGAAGCAAAAGCTTTGCGTTTCCTTATTTTTGGAAATGAGAATTTAGGATAATATACAAAGAGTAAAGTGGCATGAAGGAAATAAAAAGTTGAGGAGTATGTAATGTACTCAAGTTCTAGGTGGGATTATTGGATCTGCAACCTTATAGACCGATGAGAACACTGTGCGGAAGGTGTATCCCTTAGTGGACCACAGATCATCCGGTGTTGCTGGTTGAACCTGTATTATTGTGCATCCCATGCTTGGACCGGTCAGCGAATACGCCATTTGTCCGTTTGGTTCAAAGTATAACTCCCCAGTCCAGTCTAAGTAAAGCTTTAGGGTTGCCAACCCGTCTCTGGTCATGTTCCGTATAACTTCTACTTTATCATCTTTGAAAGCATTCTTCAAGGCAGTAGACTGAGTTTCCGCCAATTTCTCGTAGAGTTCTTTGAGCATGTACTGCCCAGCATAACCTGACCATCCTTGGAAGTCTGGAGGAACACCATATCTGTCCATAAATGCTTCAGCCACCCTTCTTCCAGCTTCGCGGCTTGGATATGCTCTATCCCACCAGTACTCGTTAGCCACAAACCAGTATGCCACATCTTCTCCCGCTAAGTCAATTAGCGCCGGGGTTTGCATGCCAGCTCCACCGATGCTTATAAATAATGGGTTTAATCCAACTTCTTTTGATTGTTTAGCAATTAACACGCTGTCTGTGAGATAACCAGACATGGCTAAAACGTCTGGTCCAGCTGCCTTTATAGCTTCTAAAACTGGCTTAAAGTCCAATGAACCGGCAGTGTAATCTTTAACGGCCACTATTTCCCAGTTCACTCCCGACGCATTAACGGTGGCCAGAAACTCGTTTTTGTCTGAAACACCCATCAAGGTGTTTTCATGCAGCACCGCAACTTTTAAAGGTCTTCCAAGGTTCAATTTAGGTACGATTTCACTTTTTAGGAATTCTACAGACACTTTAGCGAACATTGTGCTGTTTGGTGGTGTCTTAAACCAGTACTTCCATCCTTTTTGGCAGAGTTCTTTGGCGCTGCTGCCTATAGAGAGCACGGGACACTTATAGCTTTCAGCAATGGGCACAGCTGACATGGCTCCGGAACTTGTGAAGTATCCTCTTACAACATGAACTTTGTTAACTGTTATGAGCTTCTCCGTTGCTGAAACCGCAACCTTTGGGTCTCCGGCAAAGTCTTCAATATACAGTTTGATGTGGGCGCCCAGAATACCTCCAGCCCAGTTAATCTCGTCTGTGGCTAACTCTGCGCCACGTAACCCAGATTGACCGAAGGCAGCCATAGCTCCCGACAACGGCAAACATATTCCAACCCTCAACTCATAACCCGATAACAGAGGCTTTTGCGTCATTATACCAAGCTGCTTCTCAACCTCAGAAAGTCTAGACTCTAGATCTGACAACGCATCCTCAAGGTCTGATATTCTGTCACTAAGCTGGGATATTTCCCCACTTAATCCGTAGAGGCCGCTAAGCGTGGACAGATAGCCCAAAGACACAATAGAAAGGATCAAAGCAATAACGGCGATGACACCTACAATTGCTTCAACTTTTTTCATAATTACCCCGAGAAGAAGATTTGAGAGCACTACTTATAAAATTTTCGTGAGTTTTCACTTGGAGGGTGAAAATTCCATTGAAATTGTATTACCGCACATTTTATATAGAGAATCCTAGAATTATATACGCTAAACTAGACAAACCTCAAGGGGGTCAATTGATGCTAGATTTGTTGATATCAACTACAGTTCATGGCTTAATTTTGGGTATAATCTACTCAACTATAGCAATGGGGATGAGCCTAATTTTCGGCGTTATGGGTATAAAGAACTTGGCACATGGCGACTTCGCCGTACTAGGAATGTTTACTACATATTTCCTCTTTGGATACCTTATGTCATCGTTCGGCATTCCACCTTCTCTGCTGTCATTTGCCCTTTCTTTCGTGGTGGTGTTTATCCTATTTTTTGTAATCGGAATGACTTTAACGAGATTCATATTCAAACACCTTATAGGTGAGATGCTTGGATCAATAATCTTAACTTTTGGAGTGTCCATCTTTATGGAAAATGTCATGTTGCTTGTGTGGGGAGGTGACTACCGGATAATTGATATTCCATATGAGACTTATCGGTTGGGCCCCGTGTCTGTCAATGGCGCTTATTTGGTTGCTTTTGTAGTAACATTGGCATTGATAATTTCAACGCAGCTTTTTTTGTCAAAAACCAAGTTGGGCATTGCTATAAGAGCCGTAAGTCAAGACGTAGACGCTGCGGAATCTCTTGGAATATCTTCTGATACAATTCGGCTAGTGGGTGGTGGACTTGGCATTGCGTTGGCTGGTTGCGGAGGCACCATTCTTGCCATTATCTACTACATATATCCATACCTCGGCATACTGCTTACATTGTATGCGATGATAATATGTGTCCTTGCGGGATTAGGTAATGTTCTCGGAGCATTTTTTGGAGGAATAATTATAGGTGTGGCACAGTCTGTGGCTACAATCTGGATTCCGTATGCTTTAACTCCAGCTGTTGGATTCGCCCTTTTCGTTTTGATACTAATATTTAAACCAAAAGGGCTATTTACAAGGGGTTAATATCATGGAATACCTAAAGAAAAAATCAAAGTTTATTGTTACAATAATTGTCCTAGTAATAATTGCTTTGATAGCGCCAATATCCATAGCACATCAAACCTATCTCATGCATATATTAATACTGATTTTGTTATTTGCCACACTTGCACAGTCATGGAACCTACTCTCAGGATTTGCAGGTCAGTCATCTCTTGGACATGCAGCCTTCTTCGGCATGGGTGCATACACCGTTGGATTGCTGATATTTTATGTTGATTATTTCCGAGCAAGCCCATGGCTTGGCATGATCCTCGGCGGCATTGTTGGCTCACTGATAGGTTTGGCTATAGGCGCCATATGTTTTAGGGTTAGGGGACCATACTTCGCCCTTGCAACTTTGGCATTAACCGAGGTTATAAGGCTTATAGTACTAAACACAGAATTTACACAAGGGGCTCTAGGCATTTCAATACCACGTCCAGCATCTGTGTCCACACCCTTTTTTGTAATCAACTTTAGTGAAAAGCTTCCCTATTATTACCTAGCCTTTGTACTACTGTTTGTGTCATTTTTCGTTGTCTGGCACGTATCTAAATCTCGTTATGGGTTAATGCTTCAATCAATTAGAGAAGACGAAGATGCCGCAGCTACGCTTGGAGTGAACCCGTTTAGGTTAAAACTATTAGCAATGTTTATAAGCGGGTTTATCGCTGGTGTCACGGGAGCTTTATACGCTGTTTACATTTCGTATATAGACCCCTCCATGGAGCCTGGAGGTGTGCTCTCGTTGTTTACCTCCATTGAACCAGTTTTAATAACCGTAATTGGAGGGGCACAAACAATTATTGGCCCTATAATAGGCGCGCTAGTAAGGATAGGAATTGGAGAATATCTTCGGGTTTCCTTCGGGTTTAGAGCTGGAATGGACCTCGTCGTGTTTGGAGCAATCTTCATTGTGATATTCTTCCTTGCAAGAAAAGGCGTATGGGGACTTTTAAAGTCAAAGCTAAGCTTTCTTAAGGCTTTATGAGGTGAATTAAGTGGCTATTCTTGAAGTAAAAGGGGTTTCAAAGCGGTTTGGTGGAGTAGTAGCCTTGGATGATGTAAATTTTGAGGTTGAGAAAGGAAGCATAGTAGGGCTCATAGGTCCTAACGGGGCGGGCAAAACAACTTTGTATAATTGCATTACAGGCTTTTACAAGCCAACCTCTGGAAAAGTAATATTCAACGGAAAGAATATTGCGGGACTACCAAGCCACAAAATATGCAAAGCTGGAATTGCCAGAACATTTCAGATACCACGTCCATTTTTAAACTTGACACTGCTTGAAAATGTTACAGTTGGCGCCCTCAGTACGAATCTTTCCCTAAGAGAGGCAAGAGAGAGCGCAAAAGAAATATTGCGCTTTTTGATGCTTGAAGAGTACGCGGATACACCTGTTAGTAAATTGAACTTTAACTATAGAAGACGCTGTGAATTGGCTAGAGCCCTTGCAACCAACCCGAAAATTTTGTTGCTCGACGAAACTTTCGCTGGATTGAATCCAGCGGAGACTAATGAGATGATAGAGACTGTTAAGAAAATTTGGAAGGAAGGCGTAACAATAATATTGACAGAACACGTAATGAAAGTCGTAATGTCACTAGCGGAACGTATAATAGTCCTTCATCAGGGTAAAGTTATTGCTGATGGCCCGCCTGAGAAGATAGCTGCCGATATAAGAGTGATAGAGGCCTATTTAGGTCATGCGCATTCCACGTGAGGTGATGCCATGCTTGAAGTGGAGAAGATTAACGCTGCATATGGAGACTTGCAAGTCTTAAGGGATGTAAGCCTAAAAGTTTCAGAAGGTGAACTTGTCGCAGTTATTGGAAGTAACGGTGCAGGTAAAACGACACTGCTAAGAACCATAAGCGGCCAGTTATATCCAAGAGAAGGACGGGTCAAGTTTTTTGGTAAAGACATATCTACGTTAAAACCGCACAAAAGGGCAGCTCTAGGCATAGCCCATGTTATGGAAGGCCGAAGACTTTTCCCAAACTTGACAGTGGAAGAGAATCTGAAGATGGGCGCATACTTGCCACAGGCGTGGAGAAAAAGGGATGAAACATTCGAGATTGTTTTTAATCTCTTTCCAAGACTTAAGGAAAGAAGAACACAGCTGGCTGGAACACTAAGCGGAGGTGAGCAACAAATGCTTGCCATCGGAAGGGCGTTGATGTTAAGGCCGAAACTGCTCCTGTTGGATGAACCGTCCCTTGGAATAGCGCCCAAACTAGTTGCATCTATATTTGAAACCGTGAAGAAAATAAATGAAGTAGAGAAAGTTGCTATTTTATTAGTTGAACAAAACGTGCTTATGTCTCTTAAGCTTTCAAAGAGAGCTTATGTCATTGAAAACGGAAGGATAGTTTTGGAGGGAAACCCCGAAGAGCTTCTAAACAACGAGCAAGTCAAAAAGGCTTACTTGGGAAGATAAACGGACAAAACGCTTAGTAATCTCGAGTAGTTTGTTGCACGCGTCGTTTACACCAAGTTTCATCTTCTTTTGCTCGCCGCGCCAAGAGGTGAATTTGCTTCTGAGCAAAAAATTCAGCTTCTAGGGCATAGTTTTGCGCAGCCTTTATGAATGCTTGCCTGCTTTTCTCTTGCAATTTGCCCCTCAGTTGGGCATTTTTTTCTATGTTCAAATAATCCTGTATAATATTGCCTTCTTTTTCTCGGCAAAGCCCAGCCCAAAAATAAAGTTTTTCTTTTTCAAAACGGTCGGATATAGTAGAAAAAACGTTAACTGCATCGATAAACCTCTTCTCTAAATATTTTCGGGCATTTTCTCTCAGGAATCCCAAGTCAGAGTTTTCCGGTGCGCCTAAATTCACTTGTATGCTTCTTATTGGTCCATTTGCAGTAACTCTTGTCCTCAACTCGATTAAGTCTCTTTGAAAGTTTATATTAATGAAGCTTTTAAACTCAGGATCCAAGTCTTTTAACTCGCCAATTGTTGAAATAAACTTCACTTTAGGCAATCCCCTTAAGAAGTCATCCGGTCTATCGCGCCCAAGCCAGCACAGCGTTTCTGACACTTCAGCAGTCTTTTCTCTTTCGCAGGTGAACATTAATGTCTCCACACTTCCATCCGCATGAATTGGAATAGCTACACTTGCATCCTTAACAGCGCTAAAAAGGTAATCAACAACAGCTGGCTGTATAAAAGGTGTATCGCATGGCACCACAATGCAGTAATCAGCGTCTGTGCTTCTAAGCCCGGTTACGATCGCCACGGCTGGACCGCGTATAAATGGGATTTTAAGATCTTTCACTATTTTTAAATTGTCACATTTAATTGAAAAGTCCCGCAACACTTTCGTGTATTTGCACTTTCGCGCTTCGTTGTTAACGCATATTATGATTTCTTCGACAACAGACTTTAACCTTTCAATAACATGTATTAGCAGCGGTTTGCCTAGAACATTCGCTAATGCCTTATCTATCCACGGACTACCATTTACCTGAAACCTTTCAGCTTTTCCTCCAGCAAGCACTATTGCACATCTTTTAATCAAAGCTTTTCCTCTTATGCTCCACTCGATTTCTTGGAATCTATTTGATTTTTAACAAGATTCAGCAACGTAGTGCCCTCATTATTTAAGTCAATCAGCGGGACGCTAATTTTACCTATTTCAGTTTTCTTTTTGGTTATAACTCCAGTGACTGCTAGCACTGGTTCAGTGCCCTCTAATGTTTTCATGAGATCTTGATCATTTTTTGCAGTTACTATTTTCGGAATATCTTTCCTTTTAGCTGTTAAGGAATGCAACCCCTCAACGAATATCACGTCTAAGTTTTCATTTTTAAAAAGTTTGATGACATCGTCCAAATCACTTGGGATGTTATCTGTTTTTTTAATAATTACCGTTTCTTTGGGAGCAAGAGCAACTGTTACTTTAGCACCCGCGTGCATGTGCCTCCATGTATCTGTGCCTTCGGTGTCTATTGAAAAGTCTTGGTGGTGAATATGCTTTATTGAACCTACTTTATAGCCTTCTTCTGTAAGCTTTGATGTTAAGTATTCTATCGTTGTTGTTTTGCCGGATTTGCTTATCCCAACGACAGATACTACGAGCATATCTTCACCTTCTTCTTATTTAACCATGAAATCTGCTGAATTCTTCCTTACTGAACAAGGTAACATTTACTTTTTCATTTTTCTTTAAACCTTTTTTCGGAGGAATTAATATAAAACCATTGGAGTTAAGAAATCTGCTTAGACTGCTAGGGCTTCCAGAGACAATTTCCGCGTAGAATTCTCCTTCCACAAGTTTGACGCGAACTGGCAAAAACCTATGACGGTGTTTCATATCTGGATCTAAGTCTTGACTCATTTTAGCTGAGACTGTGGGGAGCAGATGCTCCATCGTGACGCCTGTATACAAACCAATCAATGGCACGAGAATCAGATAGAAGCCAGCCATGGTGGATGCAAATAGACCAGGCAACATCACTACCGGTTTTTCTTTAACCATCCCAAATCCAGTAACTTTCCCGGGTTTCACTTTTATTCCGTGAGTTAATACCCCTGGAGGGCCGAGCGCATTAATTGCGTCTGGAACAAAATCTTTTTCGCCCATGGAACAGCCCCCTATAGTGACCACTACGTCAGCATTTTCAAGGGCTTCGCCAATTTTCTTCTTCGTTTCTTGCAGATCGTCGGGTGCTACACCAAGCCTTGCAGGTTCTCCCCCAATCTTAGATATTAGCCCTGAAATTATCAAGGCATAGTTATCAACAATCCTCGTTGGGTCTTCTCGACTCAATTCAATGAGTTCGTTTCCGGTGGCGATGATTGCCACCCGCGGTTTTTTGAAAACTTTAACTTCTTTAATTCCTAAACCTGCCAAAATTCCAATGTCCTGCGGCCTTAGGATGGATCCTTTTTTGAGGAGTAAGTTCCCTCTTTTTACATCTTCTCCGGCATAGGCTATGTTTTCTCCTCTTCTAACTGGGTTTCGTATTTCAATTTTTTCGCCATGCAAAATTGTGTTTTCAACCATTATTACTGCATCAGCTCCATTAGGTACTGGTGCCCCACACGTGACGTAAACTGCTTGTCTATCTGCCAATTCAACGTCGGAAGGTTTACTCCAAGGATAGAGTTTTCCAGCAACCTTTAACAAAATGGAATGTCCTACCGAAGCTTCAGCAACGTCTTTGGATTTAATAGCGTACCCATCAACTACCGCAATATCAGTTTTGGGAATCTCTACATTTGCCACAATGTCTTCAGCTAAAACTCGGTCCATTGACTTTTCAATTGGAACGAATTCGCAGTCCAGAGACCTTTTTTGAAAGGTTTCGTAGAGTCTTGCTAAGGCGTCTGGATAAGAAGTTAGTTTGAAAGTTCTTTTTTGATTTGTTCTCTTCATATAAGCCCGCTCAAGCGAGAAAAGTTAAATGCATATATATAGTTTGCGTGAATGATTCTTGCGTGATCTTCAATGACGAAAATTGTGGCAGTTGTCGGCGGTAAACATTCCGGAAAAACAACGATTATTCAACATATAGCACGTGAGCTCAAAAGCAGAGGCTACAATGTTGGGTCTGTGAAGGAAATGCCGAACGTCAGATGGATTGACGCCCCAGAAAAAGAGACCTGGAAGCATGGCGAAGCTGGGGTTGAAATTGTAGTGGGTGCTGCAACAAATGAAACGGTTCTTTTCATAAAGAGAAAACTCGCTTTGAATGAAATTGCAGCTTTCTTCAAAGGGTTTGACTACATTCTCTTGGAGGGTTTTGAAAATGAAAGAGCTGTGGCGAAGATAATTGCAGCTAAAGATGCGTCTGAAGTGCGAACATTTTGCGACGGTCTAGCTATTGCAGTTTCTGGAATTATAGCCGAATCCAAAGAGGAAGTAGAAAAAGCTTCAACATTTAATGTTCCAATACTTAATTGCAAAGTTGAAGTCAATAAACTTGCAGACTTGGTTGAGCAAAAGGCCCTCCCGCTTTTCCCAAACCTTGCGCATTGTAAGGAATGCGGATATGACACGTGTCATGAACTTGCGAAAGCCATAATCGCCGGAGTCGCAGATCTTAGGGGATGTCCACTTTATGGCAGAACGAATGTAGTTTTAGAGGTAAATGGACAAGTTGTGCCGCTAAAGTTTTTCCCAAGCCTTTTTATAGAGAGAACCTTAATTGGGATGGTTTCTTCCTTAAATGGTGTCAATCATGTGACAGAAATAAAACTCATAGTTAGGAAGGCCTAAAGCCTTGGAGGTGAATTCCCACTAAAACCTGCTTATCATCTATCCTATGTACTGTTACAGGTATACCATAAACCTTTCCCAACGATTCCTCGGTTATAGCTGTAGCTGGTGAACCTTCACTTATTATTTCACCACCATTCATTATGGCCACATTGTCAGCAACAAGAAAAGCTTCATTAGGGTCATGCGTCGAAAATATAACTGTTTTTCCAGAATCAGCCATCTTCCTAATAATGTTAAGCACCTTCACTTTGTTTCCAATATCTAGATGCGCTGTGGGTTCATCCAAGATTAGAGTGTCAGATTCTTGAGCAAGCGCTCTAGCTATGGAAACAAGTTTCTTTTCTCCACCACTTAATGTTGTAACCTTTCTATGGACTATGCTAGACAAGTTTAGTTGTGTCAAGATGTTGTGTGCGATTTCCTCGTCTTTTTTACTTGGCATATTAAAAAAGCCGAGATGTGGAGTTCTGCCCAAAAGCACGTAGTCTAAGACCGTATAGGGAAAAAGCGAATCTTCCTCTTGGGGAACCCATGCTATTGTCTTGCTTAAGGAGTCAACGTTAATATGTTTTAGCTCTTCACCGTTTATATAGACGTTGCCTTCGTAAGGTGTTAAAACTTTTATTAAAACTTTGAAAAGAGTAGATTTTCCCGATCCGTTGGGTCCTAAGAGTGCGGTGACTTTACCTTCTGGAATTTGTAGGGATATTCCTTTTAACACATCTACTTTGGAAATTGGATACCGGTACTTCAAATTTTTGAAGAGTATCTTACTCATGCGGCACGCCTCTTGAAAGGAATAATACAAAGAGAATTGCGCCTAAAAATGATGTAACTATGCCCAGAGGAATTTCCCCAACCGAAGCAGCCCGCGCTATGTCATCAAAAATGATCATTAATATGGCACCTAAAAGTATGGACGCTGGTATCACTTTGCTACTTTCAGCTCCGAAAAGCTTCCTACAGACATGAGGAACCGTTAGCCCAATCCAGCCTATAATTCCAGCTACAGAGGTCACGGCGGCCGTAGCAATCACAGCCAACGTGACGACTGATGCTCTAAGTTTTTTAGGGTCTGTTCCAAGCGATGTGATTACGTCATCATCTAGTGTTAACAGGTTTATTCGCCATCTAACAATAAATAAGATTGCAATAGCTGTTGTGGCTAAAGGAGCCATATAGAGAAAGTCTCTCCATACAACACCTGATAAGCCGCCTAAAAGCCAAAAAGTTAGCTCGGGCAACTGTTTAAGAGGATCCGCCATATACTTCATAACACCGACGCCTGCTGAAAACATGGCTGAAACGGCCAAACCGGCTAAAACAAGTCTAAGTATTCTTCCACCATACTTTATCGCCGAAGAAAAAGCGTAAGAGGCCACGAGTGCTGATAGCCCGAAGATCGTTGAAAGAATCTCAAGTTTCAATGGGTCTCCTGGCAGAAAGAGTATTGCAAATGCTGCACCAAAAGCTGCTCCTTGGCTTACACCTAAAATTTCCGGCCCCACCAACGGATTCTTAAATGCAGACTGCATGACTGCCCCAGCCACGGATAAAGCCATGCCAAGCATCATCGCCGCTAATACTCTGGGCAACCTAATTCTCAAAACTATGTTTAAGGCTAACTCGTCATTCATAAGCTGAAAAATATTAAACGTGAATCTACCGACAAAAAAAATGGAAATGATGAAGACGAGGGCTAAAACGCACACAAGCGCTAGAAAGCGTTTGGCGTATCCGCCCACAAGCGTCACCTTTAAGCCACTATAGGAAATCTCCAGTAATTTGGCCAATGATTGTTTCAGCGTCTGACCGGCTTAGGCCATACATTTCTACATAAAACCTTTTAGTTTCCTCTCTAATGTCTAATTCGCTGAAAAGCTCTGGGCATATTTTCTTTGCCATCCATTCTAGCCCAAGGATCCAGCGTGAACCTGGGCAATCCCAGCTTCCCAAAGCGCCAACACTACAGTCGTCAGGAAAGGCGTAAACCATTCCACTTTTGATGGCAGATATCTCATTCCATGTAGCGTTTTCTAAAAGCTGTTTTTTCACCATGCTAGAGGTCGGAGAGTTTGAGTAGGTGACTAGAAATATTATGTCAGGGTTCCATTCTGCAATATGCTCAAAATTTACAGGGTTCCATCCGGTTCCAGAAACTTCCTTTGACAAGGCGTAGCCACCTGCAGCCTCTATCATGAACGTTTGCAGCCAACTGCTACCAGGCACTTGAAAGCCATTTTTGATGCTATAGTATAGGAACAAGACTTTTTTGCGTTCAGATTCTGTGAGTGTCTTTGTTTTTGAAGCAATAATGTTGTATGTTTCGTTGTAGTATTTTGCTAGTTTTTCGCCTCTTTCCTCGTCCATGAAAATTTTTCCTAGCACTTTTAGGTCTCGAATGTAGCTTTCTAAGTTTTCAAAATCAACATAAACAACGTTAATGCCTAACCCTTCAAGCTGGTCACCTAATTCCTTCATTGAAGGTGTAGACTTGAGTATAACAACGTCAGGCTGTGCCTTGGCTATTTCTTCAACACTAAGTTCAGTTGTTGGAACAATCTTGGATGCTAGGTCTGGATCAATTTTTTGGAATAGTGAAACGTTTATGCTTGCACTTAAACCATATAAAACGTTTTTGGCGTTTGGAAACATATACGCTACTGTTGTTATAGGCCATGCACTTTTTCCGGTAATTATCACCTTATTTACTGGCATTTTAATTTTAACGGTCCTGCCGAGAGCGTCGGTGAACACGATAGTTCCTTCATTGAGGTTTGGAGAAAGCCAAGCGTAATAGGCTGTCAAACATAGAACCAAGAGTAAGAGAGAAAGTATCAAGGCGATAAAGCTTTTCCGCATTTTCAACCCTCCCTTTTAAAGGTTTGTTTGGGAAGGCTTGAGCGGTTGGTAATATCTTGCACCACTGCATGCCTTACAAATGGTTTTTCCCTCAGCCTTGATTGCTTTTGTTTCGACAACCCATTCGCCGCACACGTCGCACTTCACTATTTCAGCTTCATCAAACTTTGAAAACGGCTCGACGGACACTGGTTCAACGTGGAAAGACTCCTCGTCCAAATGCAACAGTTCTTTGGCAATTTTTTCCTCCTCGTCATGGCTAAACTTTTTCTTGCGCATCACCCAATCCTCAACAACTGGAGGCATAGACCCATGTTTAAGGGATATCCGCACACCCTCTTTTGTGTCGGATCGGGCTATACAAACGGCGAGTTTCCCGAAATCCTCAACACGCAAAGAAGAATGCCCCAGTGTACAACCAGTGCTGGCCTGGACACCATCAGCCAAGCATAACGCCGTTTCAACTATAGCGAAAAGCCTTTTATCACCCTTTGAAAGGCCGAGTGCTTTCAACCCAATTCGACCCATTCGAACCCCAAGGGCAACCCCGGGAGAAAAGTGCCCATGAAGCACCTCAGCCAACTTTACATCATCTTTCATTCTTCAACCTCCTCTGGTTTTCAATGTGGACTTCTTTAAAGCGATATTATAAGTTTGTAACATCGGTATAAAAGCTTTAATATTCCGCGATCGAAATTCTCACATTGAGGTTTCATAATGCCTGGAAGAATAATCAGAGAATTATTACAATCAGTTAAGGCTGAAGTTGAGAATGTAGATGCGGTAGAAGCTAAAAAGGTTGTTATAGGGCTGGGTTACACAGCAGTTCAGCTTAGTACGCGACACGTAGGTTTATGCTACACTTTTAGTAGCGAAATAGCACCGAATTGTTGCCAAATTTGGAGAAGAGCTGGAACATTGGCTGGCAACCCAGCCATAAAAATTGCTGAATTATCTTTGTCATGGGATTTAAGCGAAGCGGTTGTAGGCGTGGCGGCTTTAAACGCTCTTTCCCAGCTGGCTATTGAGAGAAATTTGGATAGATACGTGATTACCGAAGGAGATCTTATTGATCAACTTGAAATTAGACGAAACGATATTGTCGTCCTTGTCGGAAACATTCATCCCTTTATCCCAAAGATCATGGAGAAAACAAGAAACATTTTCATAATAGAGAGAAACCCGAAACTGCGCGAAGCAAATGTTTTTCCAGACACGGCTATCGAGGAGATTCTTCCACAAGCCACAGTCGCAATAATCACCGGCACAGCTTTAGCTAACGGAACAATAGATCGCCTTTTGGAACTTTCTAGAACTGCAAGAGAAGTAGCTCTCGTAGGCCCCACAGCAAGCATGCTTCCTGACCCCTTATTTAGACACGGGGTGTCAATTATAGGCAGCATAAAAATTACAGATAGCGAAAAGATTTTGCAAGTAGTATCAGAGGGAGGGGGAACACCGAGTTTTAAAGGAGCCTGCAAGCAGATAACAATCAAGCCCAAATAATATTAAGGATCTTTCTCTTTAGCTTTGAATTGATATTTCCCAGATTTCAAAAATTTGGTTATATCCTTCTCTATTTTCTCATATTTTACAAGAAGGGCTTTTCCTTCACTTGTTAACTCTGAAGAACCTCCAGAAGCCCCGCCGCGACTTCGCTTAACGATTTTGAAACCTAAACGTTTTTCTGCTAGGGAAATTCTGTGAAGGGCGTATCGATATGACATGTTTAAGTTTGAAGAAGCTTCAAGGATTGAGCCACATTTTTCAACCGCTTCTAAAAGCCTCGCCAAGCCCTCACCTAATACAGCCTCATCATTTTCGTTGACAAGCCATAGCTTAATTTTCGGATATAATGCGGTGGACATTCTTCGTTATTCCTCCCTCACCAGGCTTAGCCTACTTTTTTATTTTCGGTGTTAATTTATTAAAAGTTGTGCAGTTTTATCGAAAAGCTTTAAATTTGTTTGGACACTCCTTACTGAGAGGATGCAACAATGATATTCCTACCAAGATCAAATCTTCCGCCCAAATTGTTAGTAATCGTCAAGAAGGTTGCCGATAAAGACTATGAAATAACGACGGAACCTAAACTTGAGCCAATGATTTTCGCCACTTTCGT
Source organism: Candidatus Bathyarchaeota archaeon (assembly GCA_018396705.1). Taxonomy (NCBI): domain Archaea; kingdom Thermoproteati; phylum Candidatus Bathyarchaeota; species Candidatus Bathyarchaeota archaeon. The sequence goes on along the minus strand of JAGTQZ010000004.1, from coordinate 58,550 downwards.
CATGACTTTTAAACAGTGTGCTAAGGGCTTCACTGTTAAACTTGCGGGGGGTAAACTTAACCTTTCAGGTGAGAACCCAAACTTTAACGCAATTGTTGATTGTATAAATCAGCAGTCACCTATACCCGTTGAGCTCCAGACAGCTTAAGGAATAGATTACTATCTCTATATAGCCTTTCGCCATTTACCGATGTAATGTTATAGAGGCAGAACGGTATAAGCCTCCCATTTTCTCTCAACTCATGGACACAGCACTTGGACAGTCTCTCTAAATCAACTGTCCAAGCGTCTTGAGCGAAGTGGCATCCTACAGAGAAAAAGCCTTCTGGCTTTATATGTTCCAGCAAAAGCCTAAGGGATGAGCCGATTGCTTGAGGTTTAAAGTGTCTTAAAATGGCGTGTGAAACTGCAAGTTCATCAGCGACAGCTTTCAGTAGTTTGTCAAATTCAACAAACTCGTTTTTAAGCGAATATTTATCTATCAACTGTTCCATATCCGCAAGTGTGCTGATAGTGCTTAGCTCCTTGTCTGTGCGGTAATAGGCATAGAGAAGCGATGAACACCTAGGGTCTGGACATGGCACAGGCATGAAATCAACGGCTTTCACTTTTCCACCGCTTTGTTGTTCAATCCCGATTTGCACGTCACCTACTGTTGTTCTGTTTAATGGGTCGAATAAATTAGGTGGGTATCTCCCAAGGGCGGCGAAGGGTTGAAAGTTAACTCCTATGGCTTTCCTCGACACCGCATACTTAATTATGTCCCACAACTGATGTTCGTTAACGCCTTTCAGAACAGTTACCGCCAAAGTTATGCTCAAGCCTGCATTCAGACAATTTTTAATAGCTTTTTCCTTAATTTTTGTTAAGTCACGCCCTCTTATAATTTGATGGATTTTTGGCGACAGACCATCAAATTGTAGGTATATCCCGCTGACTTCAGCGTCAGCCAAGTCTCTGGCAAGGCCTGGATTTTTTGCAAGTTCGATCCCATTTGTATCTATCTCAATTAGTTTAAAACCCAGATCCTGGCATAATCCAACTATGTCAAGGAGGTCTTTTCTAACGGTTGGTTCCCCTCCCGACAGTTGGATGGCTGTAGGTTTGCCCTCACATTTCAAAAGTTCTTTAAGCATTATTTCAATGTCTTCAGTTGTAGGGTTCCATTTTGGGATACTCTTGGAATCCGCGAGGCATATGGGACACAATAGGTTGCAGGCATCCGTAACTTCCAATATGGCTAGGCAGGTATGTTGCCTGTGAGATGGACAAAGACCACAATCGAAAGGGCAACCCCTTACAGTTTTTTCAACATATGGTTTGGCAGGTTTACCCGGCCTAGAAAAACGTAACGCCCGTGTGTAGAGTTTAAGATCATTCCATATCAATGCTGTTTTTTCTCCGTGTTGTCTGCAAAATTTCTTCATGTAAACTCTTGTGCCGTCAGCGACTATCCTAGCAAAGACAACTTGCAAACATTCTGGGCATAGACTACTCGTCTCAGCAAGTGTGTTCATAAACTATATTTCATGATTACGGCAAATAAATCTTGAGGGCTCTCACCCTTCGCAGATAAACAGTATCCCAGAGCATTAATAGCAGGCCGCAAACACTAAAAATTTTAAGTTAATATTATGTTTTCACGTAAACGTCCCTCAAAAGATTGAGTGCTTGTTCAAGCATTGTATCCCGCGTTAGTTGCAGCCGGTTGAACACTTAAAATTCTCATCATTGGTACATTGCCATTAAAGAAATAATAAAGTTACCGAAATTTTTTTATGGAGTGTTGCCAAACCTTCTCCTCCTATGGGAGAATATTAGTTATGGTTGAAGAAGAACTAGAAGTTAAAAAAATAGGCTGCCACAGTGGTGAGCCAGGGTGTTGGTGCCGTTGTGGCTTGTTAGCTTATGTAGATAAAAAGACTGGGCGTCTTGTAAAGGTTACAGGCAACCCGGAACACCCTGTGAGTCGAGGATTTGTATGCGAAGAAAGAATACGCCATATGGTGGACTTTATTTACCATCCTGACCAACTTAAGTATCCTTTTAAACGTGTCGGCGAAAAAGGTTCAGGGCAATGGCAAAGAATATCGTGGAATCAAGCCCTTGATGAAATTGCTGCCAAACTTAAGGAGTTAATTAATAAGTACGGTCCAGAATGCATAGCCGTTGCTGAAGGAACCTATCGAACTGATCTTTATTGGGCAAGATCTAGATTTTTGTTTGCAATAGGCAACCCTGGTAATGTTACTTCGCCTGGAACCATATGCTCTACGTGTGATGTTTCTATGCAATATTGCATTTACGGTAACAATACGCATACACCGGATATAGCTAATTCAAAATGTATCGTTCTGGATAGTAGACACCCTTCAGAGTCGCTACCGCAACAATGGAATAACATAATGAGACGGAAGGCAAGCGGAGAAGAGGTTCACCTCATAGTTTTGGATCCAAGATTTACTGAAGAGGCTAGAGTGGCGGATTATTGGCTTCAACTGAGACCAGGAACAGACGCTGGAGTTTTCTTAGCATGGATGTACGTCATACTCAAAGAGAAACTGTATGATCAAGAGTTTATTGAGAGATGGTCTAACGGGCCATTATTGCTTAGAATAGACAAAGATTGGTGGCTCACTGAGAAAGACCTTGTTAAGGGCGGCAGGGATGACAGATATGTAGCCATAGACAAAAAGCGAGGCCCTGTCATATGGGATCCAGTTATGCAGCAATTCTACACACTGAGCGGTGAGCCTATTCCAGACGGGGACGTTAAAGTTGAACTGGAAGGATACTTCAAAGTGGAGGACATCGACGGGCAAACTGTTGAATGTAAAACTGCGTTTACAGCCTTTAAAGAAAGAGTTATGGAGTATCCTCCAGAGAAAATGTCCGAGATTACGTGGGTTCCGGAAAAGCTCTTAGCGGAGTCGGCTAGGCTTTACGCCACGACAAAGCCTGCATGCATGTATAGAGGTGTGGCTCCAGACCAGCTAGGCAGGGCTTCAATGTCTGTTGAAATAGCCCGCTGCATGCTGAGAATACTCACCGGAAACCTAGACGTGGTTGGCGGAGACATTATGACGCAGCCAGGTCCAGAGATAGGCGGAAGAATGTTTCTGAGGGAAGCTTTGCTAGACTATCAAGATCACCTTTCACCTGAAATGAAAAAGAAGCAGCTTGGAGCAGACATATTCCCAATAATGGCTTGGCCTATGTTCGACCTTGTGAAACCTCATTATAAAAGGGTTTGGAGAATTAATCCGTGTGTTTCAGGGCACATGTTCGGTGTGAACTGGCCAGTCTTGGCTAGGGCAATAATCACGGGTAAGCCATATCCAATTAAAAGCCTAATAATATGGGCTGGAAACCCAGCTGTGTGGGCCCCCAACACCAAACTTGTCTATCAAGCATTAAGTAGCCCAAACCTAGAGCTGACAGTTGTGATAGATCGTTGGATGAACCCGTCATGCACTTTTGCAGACTACGTGTTGCCCGCTGCGACAAAGTCTCTTGAAAGGCCTTATGTAGCAACGTTTGAAGACTTCCATCCAGGATTAACCGTTTGGGAGAAAGCGATTGAACCTTTAGGCGAAAGAAAAGATGAGTATTGGATGTTTAGAGAGCTTGCAAAAAGACTATTGCCGGAAGAAAAATGGAGAGACGCTTTTCCATGGGAAACTTTGGAGGAGGCTGACAATGCTAGGCTTGAACCTATTGGGTTAACTCTTGAAGAGGCTAAAGACCTTTACGTAATAGCTACATGGAAGCCGAGGAGCTATGAGCATATCAACCCGGACACGGGTAGGCCGAGAGGCTTTGGCACCCCCACTGGTAGAGCTGAAATCTGGGTGACAATATTTAAACAACTTGGAAGAAGTCCTCTTCCATACTACATTGAACCTTATGAAAGTCCTGTGACGCAACCGGAATTAGCTAAAGAGTATCCATTAATACTCACTACTGGAGGTAGGTTCAGGCCACAATTCCATTCTGAGCTGAGACAATGGGGAATGGGAATGCGGGAACAACACCCAGATCCGCTTGTTGAAATACACCCCGAGACAGCGCGAGAACTTGGTATAGCTGAAGGCGAATGGGTTTGGATAGAAACAAAAAGAGGCAAAATACTCATGAAAGCAAAAATATCAAGCGCAATACATCCCAAGGTTGTTAACGCCGAGGCCAGCTGGTGGTACCCGGAGCTTCCGGGAGACAAGTACTGGTGGTATGGCAACTTTATATCAAACACCAACGTGCTTGTGCCAGACGACCTTGAAACTCTAGATCCCTACACTGGCTCTTGGCAAAACAGGGCTCTCTTATGCAAAGTTTACCGAGCAGTAGGCTTTGCGCCCTTCATGCAATTCCCAGCGAATAGATAGTAAATCAGATACAACCATCACATACTTTTTTATTACATTAACTAGACTTTGCTTTTCTTTAGCGTAAGCATCAAAGCATCATTAGAGCGTAGAAATTTCAAAGAAAAAGGATATATCACCTTTTACCTCTAAGGTGTCTTTCCTTAATAAAGATGGTTATTATGGCCAAAGTAGTGCGGACTGTATGCGGAGGTTGCATGTGCGAATGCGGAGTACTAGTTCACATCGATGACAATGGGAAAGCCTTTAGAATTGAAGGAGACCCTCATCACCCCTTGAATGAAGGCTACATGTGTCCTAAGGGTTTAGCTTTCTTGCAACTAGTTTATCATTCGGAAAGGCTAAAGTATCCTCTTAAAAGAGCGGGAGCAAAGGGGGAAGGACTGTGGAAACGAGTAACATGGGAAGAAGCGTTAAATGACATAACCAGAGAGCTCTTAAGAATAAAAAACGAGTACGGACCCGAGGCCATTGCGGTTTCATATGGAACGTATCCGAAAAGGGCGGCCATTGGGTTAAGCATATTCTTAGCCGCAGTAGGCTCGCCTAACCAACTCATTGGAAATTGCCACTACTGTTATACTCCTCACTTAACCGCCGACTTGCTTACTTGTGGCGAAGTGTACACGTGTGAGTTTGGTGTGCCAGACTATAGAAAGAGCAAATGTATAGTTTTGTGGGGATACAATCCGCTGCACACTTACCCGCCATTAGGGAAAAAGATTATTAAAGCAAAAAATAAGGGCGCAAAACTTATTGTTGTTGATCCGCGCTTAACCGAGCTGGCAGCAATGGCTGATGTTTGGTTGCAGATCAGACCTGGAACAGATGGAGCTCTGGCTCTTGGTATGCTTAACGTTATAATAAACCGGAAGCTTTACGATTCTGATTTTGTGGAAAAATGGTGTTATGGTTTTGATCAATTAGCTGAAAGGGTTCAAGAATACCCGCCAGAAAAAGTTGAGAAAATCACTTGGGTGCCGAAAGAAGACATAATCGAGGCGGCTGAAATTTATGCAACTTTAAAACCTGCGTCGCTTCAGTCTCACCTTGGAGTGTCAATGAGTTACAATTCGGTGCAAACCAGCAGAGCGTTGTCAATTCTTGTGGCCATAACGGGCAACATAGACATAAGAGGAGGTGCGGAAATTTCAAATTACCCGATAAAGCTCACTTACATGAACATCAAAAAGCAACTGCGCTTAAGCAGGGAAATGGAAAAAAAGGCGATAGGCTCCGAAACTTATCCACTTCTTTCTGGACCTAACTCTTTTAGATGTTTAACTCACCCGCCAAGCGTTATTGAGGCCATGTTAACTGGGAAACCATATCCAGTCAAAGCGTTGATTGCAACTTCCAATCTTGCGGTTAGCTTTGAAGATAGCAGAAAGGTTGTGGATGCATTCAAAAATTTGGAATTGCTGGTCGTAATGGATTTCTTTATGACTCCAACTGCTGAGCTTGCAGATTACGTTTTACCATCAGCAACATACCTTGAATGTGACGATATATGTGATGCATTTTGTTATACAAATTTTATAGCAGCACGCCAGAAAGCTATAGAACCTATTGGTGAATGTAGAGACGACAACGAGGTGCTCTTTGAACTTGTGAAAAGAATGGGCATTAAACTGCCCTTTCCAGTATCCACTTATAAGGAGTTTTTAGACTATCGCCTAAAAGAGTTGAACATGGCTTTTGAAGATTTTAAGAAAAAAGGATATGTGTTCTCTCAAGTTATTGAGGAGAGATATAAGAAAGGCTTGCTTCGAGAGGATGGTAAGCCTGGTTTTAGAACACCCACTGGTAAGTGTGAGTTATACTCAACTCTTCTTGAAAAGTATGGATATGACCCACTGCCAAATTATGTTGAGCCGCCTGAAAGCCCGTACTCTACTCCTGAATTGGTGAGGGAGTACCCGCTAATACTGATAACAGGTGCGAGACACATATCCTCCTATCAAACAATGGGCCATAATATCCCATACTTACGGGAGCTTTTACCATATCCCTCGGTTGAGATCCATCCTGAAACAGCCGAAAAACTTGGTATTAAGGATGGAGACTGGGTTTACATAGAAACTCCCAAAGGCAATGGACGCGTAAGGATGAAAGCTGCGCTAACCTATGGCATTCATCCACAAGTTGTTTCTGCTCAAGCTTTATGGTGGTATCCAGAGGAGAAAAACTATGAAAAGAAAACGTTCGAACCAAACATAAACGTGCTGATACCGCTAAAACCTACCTACGGCTATGAAGCAATAGTTGGGACAACGGTCATGAGGGGGCTTCTCTGTAAAGTTTACAAAGCGGAGGACTAACCATGGCGAAGAAAACCATAGTGGTGAATCCCCGACTTTGTGTCGGATGCCACTCCTGTGAGGTTGCTTGCAAGCAGATTAACAAACTACCCATTGGAGTTTTTCGAATTAAAGTTGAAAGAAACGGGCCTTGTTACGATAAAAATGGAAAATTGACTATTAGGTTTAGGATAGTGCGTTGTACGCAATGTGAAAAGCCAAGATGTGTGTTTGCTTGTCCTACAAAGGCCTTAAAAAAGCAAAACAGCGGCGTAGTAACTGTCGACAAAGATTTGTGTAATGGATGTGGAGAATGCATAGAGGCATGCCCGATTCATGCTATATGGCTCAATCCGGAAACTGGAAAAATTGAGAAATGTGACATGTGTGTAGATAAAAACTTGGAAATACCCCCGTGCGTTAAACACTGCATGAGCAAGGCTTTATGCTATAATGATCCATATTACCCTTTAGGGATCCCGTGGTAGCCTTTAAAAGCAGACATTTCTTTGCGGACAATACAGAAAAAGCATAGCCGTGATTAAGACACAAGCTCAAATGTTTAAGAAAAAACACTAACTTAAATGGTAAACACAAAGATACACTCTTTTTGATACAAGTTTAATTTAATACCTTTGCACTTACAGCAGCAAAGACCAATCTTATTGCAGTATAGCCAAAAATCATCTGCAAAAGAACAATACTGGCTTTTTCTAATCATCCTAACCTACTTAATTTAACGGAACAAAAAATCCATGCCGACGTTGAGTTTAGGGCCAAAATTAAATTCTTCCTATTAACAGCCCCTCTGCAAATTTGCTAACCTCTTGATTTTTAATGTTTTCTGACGCGTCTTTGGTTTTCAGAGCTAGATCTATAACGTGTTTTGTTTGCACCATGGGCTGGGAAGCCCAAAATACTTGTGCACATGTATAACAGTAAACAATCATCAGGTCAGCTCCAGATTCCAAAAACTCCCCCACTCTAATTAATGAGGAAGCGACTGTAAGGTTTGGGTCAGCGCATGAAACAAGTCCCCCCGCTCCGCAACACACAGACCTTTCCTTATTATGGGTCATCTCTACAAGTTGATTGTCTCTGAATAATTCTCTAACCTGTTTAGCGAAAATTCCTTTAAATCTGTCCGGACAACTGTCGTGGACTGCGACTTTTAAATCAACTGTTTTTATACTTTCTCTAAAGAAATCCCGTAAAGTTTCGTAAATTGTGACTATGTGAAATTTACCTTGAAAATTGGACTGTAAATAGTAATAACACATAGGGCAAGCTGTCACGATGTCCGTGCAACCATGCTCTTTCAGATATAACTTTAGCCGCGTAAGCCATTTCGAGGCTCTATCGCTTAGGCCCACGTCTGTTAATGGTTTACCGCAACATTGATCAACCAAGCTTACATCATTAAATCTTTCTACAAGCTTTTCGTAAACTTTTACAGTGGCTTCCGGAGAATAACATGACATAGCGCAGCCAGGAAAAAAGGCATACTTGAAAAATTCTCTCTTAAGTGAATCATACCGCAAGTTTTTATGCGTTCTATACGCTGTTGGAAAAAAGAGGCTTTCATCGGGTAGAGAAAGCTTGTAACATGAGTTGGCGGCAAGTTCACGCGCCAGCTTTTGTCTTGCTTGTGAAACAACTTGAGGAAAATCTAGATCTAAAGGGCAAACTGCCCGGCATAAGCCGCATAAAAAACATTCCTTAACATAATTTTTACTTAATTTAACGTTTTCTGCAAGTTCTTCTGCAAGTTTCTTTGGCGTTTTGTTATGTTTCAACAAAAATGGGCATTCTTGAACGCAAAGTTGGCATTCAGTACAATTCTCAATTATACTGGTTAATGTATCCATTTTCAAATTGTCCTCTTTTGATGCAGAGTATTACAAGGCAGTAATAGACTTTAAGCTTTCGTTTCAGCCTTCAGGTATACGTTACAATTCTTCCCTTATCGCTTTGTTGTATTTTTATTGGAGGTTTAGTTGACGTAATCTTGCCTATAATCTTCTTTATTCTCTCAATATACATCTTTTCGACGTATGGATCTGTTTTAACAACTTTTTCGGCAATCTTCCCACAGTAATTGCAGTCTCCACATCCAATTAAACATGGTGGATTGTTATTCACGAAATATTCATACCAACCGTCTAAAGATCGGTTATCAATAGATATTTTCAATGGTGGCAACGGCTCGGCTGTTGTGTCAAACATGTCCCAGCAAAAATGCATGTAAGAATTATCAATTAAGGCATAAATATCGCCATCGTACCCGCCTGAAAGGTAAGCTTCAACAAGTTTTAGTAAGTCTCTTTCAGGCAACCCGCGTCCAGCTATTTTGATGTAATCTATTCCCAACATGGAGTAATATTTGACATCTTCCGGTCTAAACCATGGTGCCTTGATAATCTCCTTATGATTACTCAATCTTTCCAACGTGCATCTCATGAAAGGGTAAGGTTTGTATGTGAATCCTATTGAATCAGAAATGATATTTTGCGATACATGGGCGGTTATCGTGTTATGATAAGTTCTGAAGGGACACTTAAGTAGACAACCGTTGTTGGCTATAACTTCCAGTTCGACTTTGACGTTCTCTCTTATGAGCTTTATTAAGCTGAAACAGCGATTAACATCCTCGCTCAATGTTAGTCTGGAAGCTCCTAGACTTTCATAAACGCGGGCTCTATTCAAAGAGTCTATGTAACACAGCGAAGAAGCGTTAATTTTGAATTCTGGATAGTTGTTTGCTATATAATCGATAAGGTAAGGTATTGCAACTATCAAAATGTCAACTTTCATTTTCGAAAGTTTCTCTAAAAGCTCGTTAAGGGCGCTTCTCCCCTCTTCGGTATATTCAACCAAGTTCATACAAACAGCATTTAAAGTATATGCAAACTTAAAACCGCAGGAATGGGCTTTCTCAACGTGGCGAGCAAGTCCTTCTTCGTTAATTTCTGGGAGGACCGTTGAGGGCCACCCTGTTCCTAGAATCGACGTTTTAAGCGAACCGTATACTTCATAAATTTGAACATTTGTTTGTGAATATTTGTAATTTAACTCCTTTAATTTTTCTAAAAAGGAATCCTCAAAAGTTGTGGGTATGCAGAGCTTCACAGTCATCTTATTTAAACCTCGAATAAAATGGAGGGAGTTACGGTTTAATTTATATTGTGGAGAATGTTTTTAGAATCAATACCAAACTCCGAAGGGCTTGGAGAAGACTAAGCTCTCAATTAAGTGGACTTGTCACTAATACTTTCATCTTTCTTTTGTACGCTATATAAGACACCGTCCTCTGACAGTATCAAAACACAACCGCATTTTAAACATCTGTAATAGCGATTAGCTCCTTTTTCGCCTTTCTGCTCTCCAAGGAATTCCGTTTTATCATGGGGACATTCTTTAGACATAAGGATAACTCCATTAACTCCATACACATAGTTTTATATCAGTTATATAGCTATAAACATTTTTATAAAAATGCTAGGCATTTAGCTACAAATAAAAAGGATTTCAGAGAATGTTTATAGTGTATATTTTACAGACGCTAGCGCTAACAATACATCCAACATCTTTTTGAATAAACCTGTCTGTGTGACCCTACCTATAATCTTTCCACCTTCGACAACGTACAAGCGCCTAACATTCTTCTCGGCCATAAGGTCCCATGCTTCGCCAATAGGCGCGTCTGGTTTTATGGTTATTAAAGGACATGACATTATATCTTTCAATAGCACCTTTTTGATATCGAGGTTTTTGGCGATGATCCTCCTCAACAAGTCCCTCTCGGTAACAACCCCTGTTGGAATACCATCAACACTAACAATTATCGACCACACATTATTCTCCATCATCTCTTTCAACGCTTCTCCAGCCGTGCGTTTGCCATCGAGAATCACAACATTGCTCTCCATAACATCTCGAACTTTCAAGGAAAGAGGCATCAATAATCACCAAGCATATTTTTAGCTGTACATGTAATATAAAAGGTTTAGCTTATGTTAGAGCTAATGGAGGATGTTGTCTTTTGTATTTAGACGGATATTTGCAGTAAGGCGGGCTGACAAACATTAATGAATTGATTCAACTTTCCTTATCCATAAAGCTCAACATAGTGATTGCGAAGTCTCGGTTAAGAGTCTAAACGTCCAATTATTGATAATCATTGCTAAAATTTTGTATGTAATTTATGATATTTTATTGAACATTTATTCATATAGCGGTTTTAGCAATTTTATAAAAGTTTTCTTAAACAAAATATTTTTATACACCCATTGAAATTTAAAAACGGAATTGTTAATGCATGGTGAAAAAGCGAAGGATAATGAGGGAGTCATACGATCTTAAGCAACCGCGCAAAACCGTTTTACACGTGAGGCTACCTAGATGAGCTTTAGAGATTTCTATTTTAAAATGTGCTTGAAAACGGACCCAATAATCGATGATACTACGCTGAGAGACGGCATCCAAATGCCGGGTTTAGCAGTGGATCCCGAGGATGCGGCGAAAATAGCGCAACTTCTATATGAAGTTGGTGTGGAACGCATTGAGCTTTTTCATTATCAGAAAACAGACAAGAAGGCGGCAAAACTGATTCTCGATATGGGTTTGGATTTCAGAGTTGCCGGATGGTGCAGAGCTGCTCGAGAAGATATAGACAGTGCGCTACAATGTGATTTTAAAGAAGTTGGGATATCCCATCCAGTTTCTTATATTCATTTTAAGGCGAAATGGCCGGATAAGACACCTGACCAACTTTTGGAAAAAGTTGTTGACGTAGTTGAATACGCCAAGGACCACGGGCTTAGAGTTTTTGTCCATGGAGAGGACAGCACCCGAGCTGACTGGAACTTTGAGAAAAAGTTCGTTAACGCTATAGCCGATGCAGGTGCTGAATGCTACCGCATCTGCGATACTGTTGGGATAGGGCTCTCTGATCCAAATGCACCGTTGCCCAATGGTATTCCAGCGAAAGTGAAAGCTCTTAAAGAAACAAAAATCAAGAATATTGAAATTCATGCTCACGATGACTTTGGAAACGCTGTTGAGAACACTATTGCTGCTATAAGGGCTGCCTCTGGAGTGTGGGATAAAATCTACGCAAGCACAACTTTTCTAGGTATAGGTGAACGTGCCGGAAACGCGGAAACAGAAAAAGTTCTTATGAACCTTTACATGCATTACTGTGTCAAGAAATTTGAAGGGAAAACTCAAAAATTGACACAGCTCGCCGATCTTATAAGCCGTGCAACTGGCTACGTTATTCCGCCAAACAAGGCGATAGTGGGCAGCTATTGCTTTGCCCACGAGTCCGGCATTCACACCCACGGAGTTATAAACGACCCACTAACATATGAACCATATCCACCGGAGCTTGTAGGAAATGAACGACGGATAACAATAGGTAGAAACTCTGGAAAAAATGTCATTAAATATAAGATTATTGAGATAACCGGAAAAGCTCCAAGCGACGAAGCCTTGATGGCTGTTGTGGAAAAAGTTAGGGAGCTTTACGAGAGCGGGCGGAAAGCTTCTTTAAAAGAGGAGGAATTCAAGTCCATATTGAGAACGTTGAAACTGCTCGCTTAGTTTTCAATAACTTACCAGATTGAAACGTCACTGTCTAGCTCATTAAGAGAAATTTTCTTTTTCACGTATGAGACGAGCCCTCCGGCCTCCAATATTTGTAGAAGCTGTTGCGGGAACGGCTTAAATTTTGCTTCTATGTCTTTTGTCAAGTTTTTAATAGTGTTTTTTGTAAGGTCTATTTCAAGCAAGTCATACTCCGACGTGGAATCCACAAATTTTCCTTCAACTACAATGGCAGGTAGGCCGACATTTATGGCGTTCCTGAAAAAGATTCTGGCAAAAGATTTTGCAATAACTGCGGAAATTCCTGCTTTCACCATAACTCTTGGAGCTTGCTCTCTGCTTGAACCGCAACCAAAGTTTTTTCCAGCAACAACTATGTCGCCAGGTTTTATTCGAGAGGCAAGGGAGGGGTCAATATCCTCGAATATGTGTTGCGCCATTTCTTCGATGGAAACAGATTTAAACTTATACCTGCCAGCAATGACTAGATCTGTGTTAATGTCATCTCCAAGTTTAATTGCCTTACCTTTAATCATGAATACTTCACCCCAAATATTTTCTTGGGTCAGATATTTTTCCTTCCAGAGCTGAAGCCGCGGCCGTTGCGGGACTTGCTAGAAATATCTTGGCTTTTGGGTCACCCATTCTTCCTGTAAAGTTTCTGTTTGCAGTTGATATTGCAGTCTCTTCAGGACCGAGCAGTCCCATGTGAGCACCTACGCATGGCCCACATGTTGGTGGTCCTATGACACAGCCTGATTTAACCAGCGTTTCTATTATGCCGTTTTCGACAGCTTTTTCGTAGATCTGCCTTGACGCTGGAATAACAATGCACCTCACATTTCTCTTAACCTTTTTCCCTTTCAATATCTTGGCAGCTATTTCTAGATCTTCAAGTCTACCGTTTGTACAGCTTCCTATGAACACTTCATCTACCTCTAAGCCTTCAATGTCTGAAACCGGAACAACATTGGATGGAAGAGGGGGCTTGGCGATTAGTGGCTCAAGCCTGCTGCAATCTAGGTCAATTTCTGAGGCATAAGAGGCATTTTTCTCGGGAGTGAAAGGCGCTGCCGGAAATATGGCGACTTTTGCACCCATTTCCGCTGATAGATTTGAAATTGTAGCCCTTGAAGATTGGGAAAGTTTTGGTGAAAGTTCATCGTGATACTCAATAGCCATGTAGCTGGCGCCATCGGTTCCCAATTCTTTTAGCAAAGCTAAGGCTATATCCTTTGAGCTTACTCCAGGATTTAATGTACCTTTAAATGTTATTTTTATGCTTTCAGGAACCTTAAACCATAATTTTCCAAATGCAATTGCAAAAGCGGCATCCGTGCTGCCGACGCCCACTCCAAAGGCACCTACAGCTCCATGGAGTGTTGTGTGTGAGTCTGCACCGACTACGATGTCTCCAGGCTTAACAAACTGGTGATCCATAATTACTTGATGACAAATGCCTTCTCCAACGTCAAAGAGTTTAACTCCAAATCGATTTGCGAACTCCCTCATTTTTATGTGAAGAATAGCATTTTGTACGGAGGGGCTTGGTGCCGCATGGTCTATGAATAGAGCGCTTTTGCCGGCCATTTTAAGGTTTTTCACCCCAAATTCGGTTATTACATCAATCATTAGAGGCGCTGTTCCGTCATGAGCGAAGACAAAGTTAACGTCAGCAACAACGAACTCTCCGGGAGCAACACGTTTTGCTCCCGAAGCCTCGGCGAGGATTTTTTCAACGGTTGTTGTCATATTGAATACTCTCCCACTTACTGTTCTTTTTCTTTTCAATGATCATGTAGACCATATAACAAGCGATTATATCGCACGTCCTTTTAAATATTCGCAAATTTATGTTTCAGAATCGTTTCAAAATTCTTTTTAACAGCTTCTATGAACTCTTGTGTTGAGGCGGCGTTAGCCACAGCAGGCTCCGAAATTTTTGCTATATCGGCGGTCATTATTCCGTCTTTTTCAACAGTAACTCTTACAGCTTTTTCCAACATGAATGCAAAATTTACCAGTTCTTTTGTTCCATCCAGTTCACCCCGTCTTCTAAGAGCAGCGGTCCAAGCGAATATTATACCTATGGGATTTGTCGAAGTTTTCTCGCCTTTCAAGTGTTTGTAATAATGCTTTTGTACCGTGCCGTGAGCTGCTTCAGACAAGAAGTGGCCTTCCGGCGAAAAAAGAATCGAAGTCATTAAAGCTATGCTGCCTCCATAGGCAGATGCTATTAGGTCTGAGATTACATCACCATCATAATTTTTACAAGCCCAGACGAAACCTCCTGGAGATCTAATCGCTCTAGCCACCGCGTCATCCACAAGAAAGTAGTGAAACGTCAATCTAGCTTCTTCAAATGCTCTTTCATACTCCTCCTCGAAAACTTTAATGAAAATTTCCTTAAATCTGCCATCGTAAACCTTTGAGACAGTATCCTTTGCAGCAAACCATAAGTCCAGCTTGTTTTCTAAAGCAAACCTAAAAGATGTCTTGGCGAAGCTTTCTATGGAAGAATCTAAATTATATATTCCTTGGAGGACACCAGCGTCACGGAAGGCGGGAAATTTTATTCGTGTTTCTTTACCGCAATGTTGTTTAACAACGATTTCAGCCTCAGCAGGTCCATCAAATCTGAAACCTACGCCATCGTATATGTCTCCAAATGCATGCCTTGCTACAACTATTGGTTTCTTCCAGAAACGTACTGCCGGAACAATGTTACTCAACATTATGGGGGTTCTGAAAATTGTTCCGTCCAAAAGATTTCTAATGGTCGCATTGGGACTCTTCAACTCTCTTTTTAAATTATACTCCTTTACTCTTTCCACATTCGGTGTTATTGTAGCGCACTTAACACCAACTCTCCATCTTTTCACTGCTTCAGCTGCTTGCACGGTAATTTGATCATTGGTTTCGTCCCTGTTTTTGATGTTAAGATCATAGTATTCAACTTTTAGATCCACGTATGGTAAGATGAGTTTCTCTTTAACCCAAGCCCACATAACCCTAGCCATTTCGTCTCCATCAATTTCCACAATGGGATTTTCCATTGTAATCTTTTCAGTCAAATCGATCTGAAGCCTTCCTTTTCATGTTTATAGGTTATTGACATGCTTTTTCTCTTAAACTTTTTTACAATGTTAAAAGGCCCCTATTATATCATAGAAGCAAAAAGTCGGTTTGTTTTAGATTATTTCTCCAAAAGCTGGTTCCTTTATAACAGTAAAGTCTGTATGATCCGAATTTCTTGTATGAATTCTGGGTTCATAACCCTAAAGTGTAAAGTATTTTGACTATTACGCATTTGCAAATTTGAATAGTGATGGATATGGAGATTATCAGTGTCGTGCTAAATGTAACCGCTTTGGTTGTAAATGTTTGCCTTGTCTATTTCGCTTGTCGATTATTTTCTGTTTTTAAAGGAGGAATCATGGATAGGCCGTGGCGCTTTGTTTGCATTGGAGTTTTATTTCTTGCCATCGGCTCATCTATTTTCTCGCTTAGGTACATCTTAAATGTTGGGAGTTTTTGGGTTTATGTCATCGGAGGTTTGATCATGCTTTTTGGCGGTACATTCGCGCTAATTGGCATGTACATAGAATACAAAAATTGGGCTATTCCAAAAGATTACGAGCTAGAATCTATCAATGAGCAATCTTCTGAATAGATACAACAGAATGAATAAGCATTTAAAAAGCGAGTTGCGCAATAGTGGCAGGGTGATAAAAAAGAGAAAAATGGATCTGAATTACTTGCTTAGTTTCTTTTGTGTTTTGTGTAGACTATGGCTGCTGTTATCATGGCTATTGCAGCCATCACGGAAATGCTAATGGAAAGCGTTTCTATTGGCAAATTTGACAGACTTGGAAGTGACAGTGGATTTGACGACGACTGCCAAATGTTTGTGCTGGTCGCCTTGTAGGCAATTGATGCGGAGCCTTTCGTGCCGCTTACTTCTAAGAGGATTCCTGTTTGTTTGTCCCAGTGGTAAGTATACTGCCCATCCTCTTCAGCCACGCTTGCGTATACGTATGTTCTGCTCGCTCCAGCGTATGTGCTGGTTGATTCTCCGGCAATTGTTAAACTCCTGTTATTCACTAATTGGATGGTGTCTCCTGTTTCCGAGTTTGCCGGGATAATTATTTGGAAAGCTGCGTTTCCGGAACCAGTTGCGATGCCGATGGTCCAAGTTTCCGTGTGCTCAGTTCCATCGCTCATGTGCATGGTCATTTTCAAAGTTACTGTCGTTCCAGTGATGGATGTGCATTCTGCTTTAGCCCACTGAGGCATGTCTGGTGGAGGAGTAATGCCGCTAGCTGTAAGTTCATATTTTACCCAGTCGCCCACTTTGACGCCTACTTGCGCTTCTGCATAGGCTATGTTTAGGCAGAGCAGAAACGCCATTGCAATAACTCCAAGGACGGCGATTGTCTTCATGTCTCATCCTTCCTTATCCGCGTTTAACGATTATGACCGCTATGACAGAAGCCACTGCCACGATGGCAACTGACAATATCAGCCACCAGTAGTTTAATATACCTGCTAGGTCCACGCCGCCAACTCCGCCGCCGCCACTTAAGTGAGTGGTCAACTGGTGATAGCTGTGATGATATTGCACAAAGATTTGTGCGTATCCGCCAGCTTGGCTTATTTGAAACTCTAGGGGTTGATTGTCCAATGTGACTGTTACAGCTGAAAGGGAGCTAATCATATCTATCGGCACTGTTATGTTGGCTACTCCTGCTGTTCCATCGGGACCGCCAACGTTG
Source organism: Candidatus Bathyarchaeota archaeon (assembly GCA_018396705.1). Lineage (NCBI taxonomy): Archaea > Thermoproteati > Candidatus Bathyarchaeota > Candidatus Bathyarchaeota archaeon. The sequence goes on along the minus strand of JAGTQZ010000004.1, from coordinate 41,483 downwards.
ACGGTTAAAGCCATGCTCGTAGAGTTGAAAACCACGCCAAGAACAGAAGAGTTTGTTGAAACATACATTCTCTTGTTCCGCCACTCGAGCTGCATGCGAATCCATCCCGCGGGCAAAACAGAGACGAAAGCGTTCAGACCAGTCGCTGCAGCCTCAAGGCCATCATCTACGCCGTCGCCATCCGTATCCCGCTTCATCGGATTCGTCGAGAAAACTTTGATTTCAACACCGTCGCTGAGCCCGTCTCCATCGGAATCACGGTTGAACATTAATGTACCATAAGTAATTTCTTCAAGGTTTGTTAACCCATCATCGTCATAGTCTTTATGGACGTCTGTGGGGTTGCATGGATTAAGATGATTCCGAAGCTCATCCATATCTGGTAAGCCGTCTCCGTCGCTGTCTGGATTGGGTGTTATTGGAAGATTTCGATTTAGAAGGTATGGAACGAACTTCAAACCCTCAGCGTCTGAAAATTGCAGAAAGGCGACCAGGCCATCATCGACTGGTGATGGTGAACCGCAGAAACCCTCACAAATTATTCGCTTGTTGCTTCCATCTACATTTACAGCGGTTATATTGGCAGTGGGTGCCCATTCATACTCGTTATAGCTCGTTAATATCTTGTTTGACACCTCGGTATATGTTAGTGTTTCGTTAGACGCCCAATTAACCCAAAGTGCAACGTTTGCATCTGCGACAGCGGGGACTCTCGTCACGTTGGTTCCATCTAAATTAACAATATAGAGGCCCTCGTAGCTATTTTCGGAGCTGGATACAAACGGATTTTTGTTTGCTGTGAAAGCTATCTTGTCGTTTGAGGGTGCAATCTTCAAACTTGTGATGCATCCCTCAAATTCAAGGACCAAAGATGTTTCGTTCGTGTTAAAGTCGAACTTTTTGATTCGACTGAAAAAGACTGTTCTATAGTCCTCGTAATCGTAGAACGAGCCTCTTTCCGTGTAAACTAGGAACGAGCCGTCTCGTGCAACGTCAATGATGGTTTCGTAAAGTTGATCCTGAACTATGGAGATTCTTTTTATGATTGTTTGGCTTGAACCGTCAAGATTTGCTGAAACTATTTCCACAGAGTCCCTGCCGCTGTTCGCGAATAAGATTCTTGTTTCATCTGGGGATATGGCAAAACTGCTCCGCATGCGGTCACAAATGGCGCTCGGAGCTGAAAATTTGTGGATCACTTCCATGTTGCTGGCATTAATCGCCACAACTTTGGTCACATAAGAAGGACCGTAAACTTCCATTTCGTTAACTACTAGCAAAAGCATTCGTCCTGAAGGGGACCACATAATGTGATATGCATTTGGGTTGGGATAGAACCACCAACTTAGGCTAGTCCCATTGACAAATATATGATCTGCCCAATAAACAATCCTTGGATTGGCACTAACACTAGGTGGAGATGCGCCCACAAAAGAATTTCCGCAGAGTCCGAGTATTGTTGAAGCTAGAATCGTTGCTATTGTGGCGATGGATAAAATTTTATTTTTTAGCATTTTTTCACCCATTTATCGTATGTATTACGAAAAAATATATTAAAAAGGTTCCGTCGAACGATTACATACAAAGAATTCTAAGAAATCCTAGTAATTCTGAATTAAACCTATAAATCAGTCGCTGAGTTATTTTCGCTATCTTAACAGCAGCATTTCTAGGTCTATTTCAAGGGCTGCTGTTGGATTTTCGATTTCAAAGTTGTTTAAGACTTGCGGGTGAATCTCGCCTAAAAAGCCAACTTGCTTGTTGCCGACGTAGAGGGCGGCTGTTCTCCCCGTCAAGAAGCTTGAATGCTTAGCTTCCCTTACTTGCCAGTTGGTTAAGCCCATGTTGGCTAGGAGTGCCTCGCAGACAGCCCTTATTTCTGTGTAGTTGGCTGTGGAATGGCATGTGACGGCCGCCAAGTGCAAGCGTCTTTCGCACATGGTTTCTTGGCGGCGGTTTATTTTTGCGACATCCGACACCTCGAAAAGCTTTTGAGGGTAGCTTTCATGCTTGTTTTCGGCCAGGTTCTTCAATAGTCCCGGCAGAAGCATCTCCCTCACTATGGTGTATTCAGCTGAAACTGGGTTGGCTATGCGCACAGAGTTTTTGGGCTTCAACCTCATGAACTCATAATGAATCCGCTCATTTGTTAGCGTGAAGTTCATAACTTCCAGGAATCCCAAGCCCACCATGATTTGACGGATAACTTCCGCCAGCTTGTTAACTGGATGCTTTTCGCCAACTGTTATGGTGGCTGGTATTGTTGGTTCAAGCCTGTAATAGCCGTAGCCTATGGCAACCTCCTCCACGAGGTCTATTTCGTGGAGTATGTCGATGCGGTAGGGTGGAATGGCAACCTCCAGGACATCCTTTCCAATAGCCCTTGTGTCAAACCGGCATTTCCGTAGGCAGTAGGCAGCCTCATCTATGGAAAGCCTTAAGCCAAGCATTCTGTTGGCGTAGCCCAACCTAAGCCTCATTTTCTCCGTTTCAAGGTTCGGCGAAACCAATGTGCGGTCTGGATAATGCACAACCACCTTCTCTAGTCTGCCGCCCATGTCCGCCAGCGCCGTTGCCAAAACTTTTAGACTTTTCTCCACCGCCTCAAAGCTTGGACCCGTAACATCCAAGAAGAGATTTCTGGTGTTTTCGTCTACTCTTGTTAGCTCGCCGTTTATGATGGGCGGCATGGATAAAACTCTTCCATGCTTGTCTATGAGAAGTGGATATTTGGGCGCCCAATCGATTAGGTGGCGGTACGCTATTCCCTTCTCGTGTTTCTCCAGAATCTCCTTAAGCGTCATCTCTTCTGTTTTGCCAAGAGGTACAAATTTCACGCTTGTGGGTTCCACAGCCGTGTAGGTAAAGGGCGGCTCAACAGCGTCCAAGTTGTGGATGCCTATAGAAGCCTTTTTGCGGTTTCTTCCAATACCCCAGTGAAGGTCCTCTTGCATCTCCATAAGCTCCACAACCGCCTCTCCGTCCAGCTTGACGTCGCGGACCACAGCAGCCAACATATATGGCCTAATGCTGGAAACTGCGTTGTCAACGTTCAACGTTATTTTCGGCGGGTCAGCATAATATTTTGGTATCCCCGTCTCCAACTCCAAGAAGCCTTTCAAGGCACGAGCGACGCCAGCATGACTGCAGAAGTCTATGCGGTTTGGGTTGTATTCCGCCTTAACATAATCTTTGCCAATTTCCTCAAAATCGAAGCCGAGCCATGGCAGCCACTTAGCCAACTCTTCGCTAGTGACGGTTTTACCGAGAAAATTTGACAATTTTTCCACATCGAGGTTTATTACCGGCATAATGGAATCCTCCTAAGCCAGCCAACACTGTTCGCATATAGCGTGCGGATATCATCTAAACCAAGCTCAATCATGGCTAAACGCTCTAAGCCTCCGCCCCAAGCCAGCACCGGATATTTAATGCCCATGGGCGCTAAAACCTCTGGGCGAAACATGCCCATGCCGCAAAGCTCTATCCAACGCTTAAGTTTTGGGTGATAAGCCACTGCCTGGGCTGAAGGCTCAGTGTAGGGGAAGTAGCTTGGCCAAAACTCAATTTTTTCAATGCCAAACTTCGTGTAGAACGTTTTCAAGGTGCCCATTAAATCCCGCAATGTGACCCTCTTATCCATGATTATGCCTTCAATTTGGTGAAATTCGGCAAGGTGCTTGTACGTGACTTGCTCGTTTCTGTAGACCCTATCCACCGAGAACACTTTTATCGGCGGCTTCCTGTGGGTTGCCAAATACTTTATTGTTTCAGCCGTTGTATGCGTCCTCAAAACAAGCTTTTTGGCTTCTTCGCTGCTCCACTTGTACCCCCAGCCTTTAGAACCCGTGATCCATCCGTCCTCATGGGTTTTCGCCACAGCCTCCACAAGCCTTTGAGACGGCAATCTTCCAGTTTGCGGATTAGCTAAATAAAAAGTGTCCATCATTTCGCGAGCAGGATGGTCTTGAGGCTGGAATAGGGCATCGAAGTTCCAAAAGGCCGTTTCCACTAATGGACCACGGATTTCAGTGAAACCCATTTCCAAGAAAATCTCTCTGGCACGCTGAATAATCTGCTGCAATGGATGCATTTTACCCGGGTAAACAGTGGGTACGGGAGCAGCTACATCAAACTTTGTAAGTTTCACGTTTCTCCAACGGCCAGAAACTATGAGTTCAGGAGTAAGCTGCGTAACTTCTTCAGTTATTTCTAAGCCTTTTTTGGCTGCCTGCCAGCCCTCTTCAGTCAGCTCAAGTTCGCGGTGGACTTTTTCCTCAATCTCCACCAAGTTGCGCTTTCGAAGAACTTCTAAGACTTGCCTCAAGTCTTTGTCTAGGTCTTCAACTTTTATGGAACGCTTCTCAAACATGATGGCTAAAAGTTTCTCGTCGATACCAAATGGCGGCTCAGAATCCACGTTTAATGTGCATTTTTTTCCTTTTATATCGCCCCAGTTTTTCCGTTTAAGCCAGCCTAGAGCTATTGGAACCATTTTTGCATCTAGGTCAGCCTCCTTGGCAGCTTCATCCACGTCTGCCTCGCCGCCAAGCCTAAGCAGAGCACGGAGCAAACGGCGCTCCGGCAATCCGTATTGGGCGTAATTCTCGCCCTCCTCGCTTAGGATAGCAACGTTCCATTTCCGCTCTTGAATTCTTACAAGGTTCCTTTCCGAAAGAGTTAAGGCAGCTCTCATAACCGCAGCATGTGCTAAGCCGCTTTTTTCGGCTATATCATCAACAGAGGCTTTTCCATCAAGTATTCTCAAAGCAATTAAAGCCTTCTTTTCATGAAGTCTTAAACCAGTCATTTTTAAACACCCAAATCACGTTCAAACCTTTAACAGTGCTGGAATGTTTACATAAAAAGCATTGAAGACTTTTTAAGCTATGCCCGTCAAAAATCGAGAAAGCACCACTTTCTATTGAAATTGGCGTAACATCCCTTCACCAGCAACAAGGAAATGGAAACATCAACCGCATATTTATAGCTTATTCCAAAAAGCCGTCTCACAAAGCTTAATACGGATAGCCGGCTTGTATTAGAAGCCAGAAAAACCAGAGAGGAGCCGGGTTGACCAACGAAGATAAAAACGAAATGATCGTCACTCCCTGGGAAGTTAGGGGCAAAGTAGACTATGAACGCTTGATTCGCGAGTTTGGAACTCAACCACTAACTGAAGAACTATTACGAAAAATAGCCAAATACACTGGTGAGCTTCACCTTCAGCTTAGGCGCAGAATCTTCTTTTCCCACCGAGACCTAGACACAGTTCTAGACTTATATGAGGAAGGGACACGATTTGTCCTTTACACGGGCAGAGGACCATCCGGCCCAGTTCACATTGGACATTTAGTTCCATGGATTTTCACGAAGCACTTGCAGGAAAAATTTGGAACTAGGCTGTATTTCCAGATGACGGACGACGAGAAGTTCGTTGTAGACGACGAGCTTAAACTTGAAGACACGAGAAGATTTGCCTACGAAAACGCTTTAGACCTAATCGCTTTAGGCTTCGAACCTGAAAAAACCTTCATAATCTTCGACGTGGAGGACATTGGCGTACTTTACGACATAGCTCTCGAAGTGGCCAAACGCGTAACTTATTCAACGGCAAAAGCTACCTTCGGCTTTCAAGAAAGCACCAACATAGGCTGGATTTTCTGGCCGGCCATTCAAGCAGTTCCATGCTTTATCCACGCCAAACTAACAGGCGAAAATGTTCCAGCATTGATCCCGGCAGCCATCGATCAGGATCCCTACTGGAGGATAACCCGCGACGTAGCGCCTAAGCTTGGCTACTATAAGCCCGCCCAGATTCACTGCCGCTTTTTGCCAGGACTTGGTGTCGGTGGAAAAATGAGCGCGTCAGAGCCTGAAACATCCATATTCACCATAGACCCGCCTAACGTTGTTAAACGTAAAATTTGGAATGCCTTCACCGGTGGCAAACCCACCGTGGCCGAACAGCGGAAAATGGGCGGAGACCCCAACATCTGCTCTATCTTTCAATACTTCTATTTCCTTTTCGAAGAGAATGACAGCAGACTTGTAGAAAGAGAAAGAAAATGCAGAGCTGGAGAAATCCTCTGCGGCGAATGCAAAACAGAATTAACTGAAAGAGTTGTAAAGTTTTTAACTGAACACCAGAAACGAAGAGAGAAAGCCAGAAACATAATAGACAAGTTCCACTTGAAACGTTAGAAGGGAGAGAAGCCAAAATGAAGGAAAAAGATGTAGTTAACGTTGGCTTGTCAAACGCTTACAGACTTGTTCACCCTATGCACACGGTTCTAGTGTCATGTGTTGGTAAGGAGGGAAACCCCAATATTATCACTTTAGCTTGGGCTATGCCAACGTCCATTAATCCACCGCTTATCGCAGTTAGCATCGCGCCTGGCAGACACTCGCACAGCCTCATTGAGGAGACCGGTGAGTTTGTGGTGAATATCCCAACCATGGACATTTTGAAGGCAACACTTTACTGTGGACGGGTAAGCGGGAGAAGCCATAACAAGTTTAAGGAGACTGGTTTAACACCTCTTCCAGCCAAGAAAGTTAAGCCACCCATTATAAAAGAGTGCATTGCCCACTTAGAATGCAAGCTTCACAGCAGATTTCCAACGGGGGACCACACAATTTTTGTCGGCGAGGTTGTTGAAGCCTACGCTGACAGAGACTGTTTTAGCGAAGCAGGTTACAATCTCGAAAAGGCTAAAATGATTTTCCACATTGGCGGAAACGAATTTGCAACACTGGAACCGAAAATTTTCACCGCTAAAATCTAAAAAGAAAAACAGAAGCTTAAAATTCGAAGCTTTCACCGGGATTTAGAACTACAATCTTAATCCTAGGTGCTTTTTTCTTCACTCGTTCTACAAATTCGTCAGCCGATTGCGCCAGCACTGGAAAAGTCTTATAGTGCATTGGAATAACGGACTTAGGCTTTAAGAGTTTAACAGCTTCGGCCGCTTCTGAAGCGCCCATGGTGTAGTAGCCTCCTATAGGTAGGAGCGCCAAGTTCGGCTTGTAAAATTGTCCAATAAATTTCAAATCACCAAAAAGTCCAGTATCCCCTGCATGGTAAACCGTTTTATCTTCACCTTCAACAATAACTCCTGTGGGAGCCCCCCTTGAACATGTGTGGAAAGCATGCACAACGTGTAGTTTTATGCCTTTAATTTCCACTGAGCCCCCAATATTTAGTCCAACAACATCTGGAACCCCGCTTTCGCTGGCATAGTTGCCAAGCTCGAACGTTGACACAAAAGTGGCACCTGTTCTTTTGCATATTGCTATTGCGTCGCCTAAATGGTCGCCATGATCATGTGTAACATAAACAATGTCCGCCTTGTCTATTTCAGAGGCTTTTATAGGCGATGTTGGATTACCGTCAAGCCAAGGATCTATCAAAACTGTTTTATCAGCTAACTCAAGCTTAAAGGCTGCGTGTCCAAACCATGTTGCTTTTGCCATTATCTAAGCATCCCTCCAATCAAACCTTTTAAGGCTCTTGTTAGGTTAATAAAGTTTAAAGTGGAGGCGCACCGAAAAGCTTGGAAGAAGAAGCCCTAAAAAAGCTTCGCCAGTCTGGCAAAATCCTTCGCGAAACTCGTGAAGAGCTCAAGGGCTTCATCCGTGAAAACATGCTTGTCATAGAGATCTGTGAAAAAGCGGAAGAACTTATTAGACGGAAGGGTGGAAACCCAGCTTTCCCATGTAACATTTCAATAAACGAAGTTGCAGCCCACTATACTTCGCCACCAGGTGACGAAAGACGAATCCCAGAAAACTCCCTAGTAAAGGTGGATATAGGTGCCCATGTGGACGGTTACGTGACTGATACAGCGGTAACAATATGTTTCAATCATGAATTAAAGGATATGGTGGAAACAGCTGAACATGCTTTGAAAAAAGCTATTGAAAATATTCAGCCTCACATGTCAACTTCAAAACTCGGCGCCATTATCGAGCATGCCATAAAATCTAGAGGTTATAAGCCAATCTCAAACTTGACGGGACATCAAGTTGGCCGGTTTTTAGTACATGCCGGCACATCATTACCAAATGTGGCGCATGTTTCCATCGCAAAAGTTAGGCCGGGAGAAGCTTATGCTATTGAACCTTTTGTAACAACGCAAAACGCTATTGGAAAAGTGGAAAACAGCAGCGAAGTTACGATATTCCGTTTCGTGAAACAAAAGCCCATGAAAAACCACTACGCGAAAAAACTTTTGCAATATATTGAGGAGACCTTCAAAACATTACCATTCGCTGAAAGATGGCTTCAAGGTGTAATACCTCAACAACATTTTAGAGAAGCCTTTAGAGAACTCTTACTTTCGAAGGCTGTTATGGGTTATCCGGTTTTTGTAGAGGCAAGCGGTAAACCAGTCGCCCAAGCGGAGCACACTGTGTTAATAGTTGAAAATGGCTGTATAATGTTAACGTAAAAATGGAGAGGATGCCTTTACTTTTTCGCGAACCTCCCGGTAGATGGCGGTTATCAACATTTTCTCGTTACATTTTTGGCAGATATCAACCTCCTTAAAAATATAATCGCCTCGCTGGAAAGCCCTAACGGTTTTAAAGCCGCATTTTCGACATTCAATAGTTGTTGTTATCGGCGGTGCCTCTATTCTTAACCGTATTATACGCTGTCTCATTTGGAAAAGGACGTAAGTGCATGCACCCACACCTATGAACCCTATTATCAAAAGAACTGTGGCAACTTCTAAGTTTCCATTAAAATAGGCTTGAATTGCATTCGCAAGCGCCATGATGGCGACAACTAACGTAACAATTATTGCAATCAAAACGAATGATGAAATTTTTACAGCAGGCGAAGGTTCAGAGGAAGCTTGACTCAACAGATATCTCCTCCATCATTACTGTCCTATGCCTATCGTATTTCCAACACCGCAGATTATAACCTTGTCACCTTCTTTTGTTCTTTCAAGTATAAGCTGCTTAATCCTTTCAATGGCTTTATCCGCAGCCTCAAATATTTCCCTTCGCATAGGGGAAACCGCGTCGCCAATGTCCTCTTTAATTATTACGGCGTTTATTGGTATTCGATACTTTAATATTGTTTCTTCAATCTTAAACTGGTCTACACCAGGTCCGCCTATAGCCGCACCGACACCATCGGCCACATCACCTATTTCTTCACCTTCAAGTTTCAAAGCAGCATCAATCATGATAATGTTGGCAATTTTACCCTCATTTTCTTCAATGATTGCTTTAATGGCGTCTCCTGGTTTGCCAACGTTGCCACCTGGACCCTCAGCTTTTATCACATAGGCGGTTCTTCCCTCTATTGGAACAGTTGCTACAACACAGTCTTTCGGCACTTTTCTAATGGGGTAGCCATGCATAAGCTTAGCAGCTACAAGGGCGCCAACCCCGTCACCTATGGGCTGGCCATAGGCAAAAGCTTTAAGGGCGCTGGCGTAGGCTTCAGCCTCCCGCATCACCAGGGGCAGTATCATTTGAATTTGCATTATAACGTATAGGCTTAATGTCTTCTTTCCAAGCAAAAAGTAATGTCTAATAACCTTGTAAATATAGTTTAAAGCCATAGCAGCTTCAAGGGTGTTCTCTAAATTATTCACCTGTGTTTCATCAGCAGAAGGCGCCAAGAGCTTAACTTCATCCTTAAACCGTTCATCCCTAACATCCAAAATGTGCTCTAACTTCCAAACGATACCAACCGGGTCAAGACTTTGAGGCGAAATAGTGAAATATTCAAGGAAACGGTCGACCCTAGGCGTAGGATCGGCTTGAGGCTTTCCAATCTCCTTAATTGCATCAATGGCTATTCTCCGTCCCTCATCCCTAATATACTTCAGTTTGTAGAGAGAACCTTCAATCTCCTTGAGCCAAATATGAAGCTGAAGCCTCTGACCGTAAAACATAGAAATAAACAACATGATTATGAACACAGCTGAGAAAATCTGGGAGAGCAGGTCTCCCGGAATCTGTAACAACCAACTTTGCAGTACGACCCATACGACCGCGATGATCACAAACTCACCTTCCGTGAAACTAGCAAAATCTTAGTTATAAGTTTTAGGATATTCCAAGTAGATATGCAAAATTCAGATTCTTAAGCATCATGTTTACACTTGCCACAATAAGCATGGCAGCAAAAATAAAACTTAAACCTTTACTTGAAAGCCGCTTGCTGATGTAGGCACCCACCGGAGCACCAACAACCGAGCCAATGCCGAGATAAACAGCATAGAGCGAATTAACATGCCCTTGCTGCAAGTGATTGGCCACGCCGAAAATAGACGTAAAAACCATTATAAACATGGATGTGGGGATCGAAAAATAAATTGAAAAACCGAGCGAATAACACATAACTGGCACAAGGACGACCCCCACCTATGCCCAAAAGCCCTGAGGCAAAACCTCCAAAAAAACTTAGTAACAAACCCAAAAACATCCGTTTCAAGTCTTTAAGAAGCATCTCCTCAAAGGCCGGATCAATCATTTCTGAAGCCTTCACAGATTTTGCCCGCAAAGCTTTATACGTTATTTGAAATGCAACAAACATTAAAAAAACTCCAAAAAGTACTCCAAGCCACATTTTCACCGCTGCAAAAGCTGTAATTGCCGCCCCAGTGTAGCCGCCTAGAGAAGAGGAGCAAGCTAAAACTAGCCCGGCCCTAACGTAAACACGTTTCTGTCTTAAGTAACTCGCCGATGAAGCCAAGGAAGTGATAATTATTACGGCCAAACTTGTGCCAATAGCTACAACCGGCTCAAAATTATAGAGAAGCGTCAACAAGGGCACAATAAATATTCCGCCTCCAACACCAGTAACTGCCGCAGCAATGCTTATAATAAAGCCGAACAAGGGCAATAGCCATTCCAACATGCCAAAGCCTCAAGCAGATTATGACATCAGAGAAAGAATATGTTTAACGTGTCCACTATTTAAGGCATGCCTAAATAAAGATTAGAACAAACAAGTGAGAACAGGGCTGCCGGCTTTCCCGGGTTCGCGTGGCCGAAGACCACACTACTGCCGGGAACGGAGCGCGGTTTAACTTCCGAGTTCGGAATGGGATCGGGTGGGTCCCGCGCCCTATGGCCGGCAACCCCAAAATACACCCTAAACCATTCCACATTAACTTTTCGGTAACGCCTAATTCAAAAAGAATAACACATATATCTGTTCTTTTTCAAGTAGATTTTAAGCGAACCATCAAGGGGCCGTAGTCTAGGCAGGTATGACGACGGGCTCCAGAACACGTCTACACGGGTTTGCGGACCGCTATGCGGAGTGAAGAGGTTCTGGAGCGGTCGGTAGAGAAACCCGTAGAAACAGCCTTCAGATGGCTGTTTCGGGGAAAGGTCGTCGGTTCAAATCCGGCCGGCCCCACATTTTTAAGCAATTTCAAAGTAACTTTTATGCAGCGGCTTCGCAAAAACAGAGTAAGAAACTTGCCTAACACGAGACGGCTGGATTATTTTGACCATTTAAATTTTACAAAAGTCAATGCTAATTCGTATTTCCCTTTTAAATAACGTAAGCCAAGTAACCTCTTGTAGCTTAGAAATATTGCAACCTAAATAATCTAGCATATGAAGATGAAAGCAATGAGCATAAAAATATCTAGAAAGGTTCTTAATCATATTGTTAGTAGGCATCCGGAAGTTGCACGTTACACGCATGAAATAGCTATGGCGGTTCAAGATCCTGGTTTAATTATTAAAGGGTTGAGGGGCGAGTTTAAAGCTTTAAAATTTTACGCCAACCTCCATATTAGACCGAAGTATCTCATTGTTATTTACCGTGAAAAAGGCGAAGAAAAGGTTATTATAACCGCCTACTTCACTTCTAATGTAGCTAGGGCTAAAGGCGAAATAGTATGGAAAAAGTTGCGGTAAGCCTAGAAAAAATTGATTTGGACTACGACGAAGAAGCGGATGTGCTATATATAAGCTTTGGAAAGCCCAGACAAGCCCAAGATAGCGTTGAAGTTGAGGATGGAATAATCTACCGCATAGCAGACAACGAAATAGTAGGCATAACCATAACAAACTTCAAAGCCAGAGCACTCAAAAAATAATTTGATTTGTAAAATTTAAACGTAAGTTTTCATCTATCCGGCCCCACCATTAATGTTGATTCGTAAAATTAGTTGTATGGTAAGGTGATGATTGACACATGAAGTTGTACGCTATTAGGACTAAACTTGTGCGAATTGGCGACAATCTTGTTGATATAGTTTTGAAGGCGCTGTCTGAACAGAAGCTTCCATTGGAGGATAATGATGTTCTGGTTTTTGCATCAAAGATTGTGGCGTATGCACAGGGTCGTATTGTTAAATTTGGTGATGTGAAACCTTCTAAAATGGCAGTGGAACTTGCTGAAAAGTTCTCTCTTCGAAAGGAGTTTGCAGAGTTGATATTACGTGAAGCGGACGTGATCTACGGTGGTGTTGAGAAGGCTGTTTTAACACTCAAAAATCATGTGTTAACGGTTAATGCAGGTATAGACAATAAGAATGCACCATTGGACCATGCTGTTTTGTGGCCTGAAAACGTTAAGGAGACAGCCAAGCAGTTAAGGGAAGAAATCCTTCGCAGAACTGGAAAGAAGGTGGCAGTTATGATCGTTGATAGTGGCTTAATACCGTTGAGAAAGGGAACTATAGGTATCGCTTTGGCTGTCGCTGGCTTTAAACCTATAGAGGACTATCGAGGATTAAAAGACCTATATGGAAAAGAGATAGTGATCACGCAACGCGCAGTTGCCGAAGACTTGGCATCCGCCGCTCACTTGCTCATGGGCGAATCTGCTGAAAGAAACCCTGTCGTGCTTGTTAAGGAAGCCCCTCTAAAGTTTGATGATGGTTTTTACGGTCCTGAAGATTTGGCTTTACCTAATAACCAATGCGTTTTTATGAGCGCATTCGGCCATGGCTATTAAACTCTTAAACGAGCCCAACATTCTGTAGGGCTTTGTGGACTGCAACTCCAATAATGGTAGAGCCAAACGCTATGAGAATACGTTCCACGGGATAGATGAACGTCGTCGCTTGCCATATTGCCTTCCAAACATTCAAGTCAGGCAGAATAAATGGCCAATAAAGCACCTCGAAAGTCAAGGAACCTGCAATTTGGCCAGCCAAGGTTGATGCCATGGAGAGCATCAAAAACTTGACAGGGAGGTTTATGTTGCGTCTATTCCGAGCCAGCCAGATTAGAATTAAAAGCCCCACCGCTTGAAAACACATGTAAGGCGGAAATAGCCAAACTGGTCCCACAAGCGGATAAAGACCGAAAACAAGAAGCAAGACTATGTAAAAGAAAATACACAATTTTCTCTTCCTCACTTGAAGGAAGCCTGCAAATAGTCCGGCAACTACGCCAGAGACAAGGCTTGGTGGTGATAGAGCCCCTGCAAAAAACCCTATAAAGCCGCCAACAAGAGTAGCCGTTGCGCTTACCAGAGGCCCGAACAAAATTCCCATTATAGGGGCAAGCACAGCTGCTAATGTTATGAAGTTTTGTGAACCAACTATTCGGAAGATAGGAATAAAACATGTGATCGTGTATAAGCCTGAAAAGCAAACCGCTAAGGCTAGTTGTTTTGAGGTTGTTATATGCCGATTTTTGGTAGTGTTTGCTTCAGCAACTTCCATTTTAGCCTACCCTTGCCCGTGGGGCTTATATAAAATCGGTAATTAATTTTGCGGTCTGAAGTTGAAAATAAGGGTGTGTAAAACAGCGGTGATAATTGGTTTGTTGTGTTTTTCTCCTAGGGGGTCACTACTTCGGCTTCGGCGAATCTCCGGCTTATTCTTGTTATTTTTATTTTGACATGATCACCTGGTTTGGTGTTTGGTATGAAGGTTACTAGTCCCTGAATTCGGGCTATTCCTTCGCCTCGCCGACTTGTTTCTGTAACGTCTACTTCGTATTCCTTGCCTATCTCCACTGGTTTTGGTGGGAAGCGTCTTGGTCCGCCTCTTCCGAAGCCTCTCTTTCCGCCAAACCCTCTTCTTTCTTCCATACGTGTTCACCTCTTATGCGTGGATAAAACGTTCCGCGAGCTATTCGACTGTAAGTTTTCCATATCTTCCAACGTTAAGTTGAATTTCGCCTTTGAAACTTGTCACGTAACCATTCTCCACTTTGACGGTGTCGTTGATGTTTACTTGATCTACTTGCTCGTTCCAAAGTGTCAGCTTTACGGTTCCTGTTTCGTCTGCGATTATGGCTGTTGCCACCTTGTGAGTTGTGTCTTTGAACCTTGAGATGACTTCGCGTGGGGTAGTTTTATCTATGACTTTGGCTTTAATATTTACACGTTTCATTCCATTTCGCAGTTCCTTAATTTTCACTTATTCACCATCCAGCTAGGTTTATGTTATTCTTTCCGCGATAGCAAATTTTCCGCCGACGGACAGAATACGCACCCTGACGCGTTCACCTATCTTGCTGTTTGGAACAAAAATCAAGTAGCCTTGAATACGTGCTATGCCATCTCCCCTGCTTCCAATGTCATCTATAACCACTTCCAGCTCTTGGTTTTCTTTAACAGGAGCCATTTGAAAATAGGGTCTACCGGGGTTGAAGCGTCTACTACTCCCAAACCGTCGCGGTTTTCTTTCAATGTTTTTTGTCTTTTCTGGAAGCCTTCGTGGCATACTGTTTTTTCGTCCTTATCGCGGAACAAGCCTTCAAGCCGAAAACTCAAGTGCCTCGCTGGAAACACTGAGTTTTAGGCTGAGGCTTGTTTGTACAGACAACATCCATGCATATAAATCTTGCTAGAGTAAACAGTATATAACATGGCATCTTATTAGGCTTAATACCAGCGACGGTGTGAGGCTTAAAATTGCAAGAAAAAACGGAGACAAAACCGATAATTCAGCTAGTGGACGTTTACAAAGAATACAGAGTTGGCGCCATTTCAAGTGTGGCTTTAAAAAGAGTGAATTTTCAAGTGTATAATGGGCAGCTCATCGCCATAATGGGGCCTTCAGGCTCCGGGAAAACGACCCTCCTAAACATGATAGGGCTCCTGGACAGACCCTCGAAAGGCAAGATTTTCTTTGACGGAATTGACGTTTCAAGGCTTGACGACAAAACTCTGGCGAATCTGCGCAACACTAAACTTGGTTTTGTCTTCCAAACGTTTAACCTTGTCAACAGGTTAACAGTATTTGAAAATATTGAGTTACCTCTTATACCTAGAGGTATACCACGCAGTATAAGGGCAAAGATGGTCCTAGACGCGTTATCCAAAGCGGGTGGAGAAGAAAGTTGGCTTTACAAAAAGCCAAACCAGCTTTCCGGTGGACAGCAACAAAGGGTCGCGATAGCTAGGGCCATTGTTGGAAAACCTGTTGTTTTGTTGGCTGACGAGCCGACTGGCAACTTGGACAGAGCCTCAGCTAAAACGGTGGTGGAAACTTTCCTAAACCTCAATAAGGCTGGCCACACCGTGGTTGTTGTTACACATGATCCGGAGGTGGCGAACTGCATGGATAAAATATATGTCATAAGAGACGGAGAAATTAGAGGTGAGTTCCTTGCTAAAAAGTCGGAATCCCTTATAAGCAAGGAATGAAAACCAGCCTTTAGGGGGGAGTAAGCCTTGGAAGCTCTAAAGAAAATCTTAATCATCATGTTGATTGCGGTTTTCACATTACAGTTTACATACACGCTCATCAACGAAATAGCTTTTGGAAACTCTTCAGATTTCGCTATAAGAAGTTATTATGCCAGATCTTCAGCGGGCACTTCAAACATTTACCCTGGCAGCAGGAGAGTTTACTTGAAAATTGAGGTAGAATATCAAAATAGCATAGCCAGCGCTACAATGGTTTTCGGACGGCTAATAATAGAACATGAAGGCATCAGTTTCAGTTCTGGAAGCGACATATCCTCTCCGGCGAGGTTCAATGGAAGCGTGGTCAGAGAAGTTAGCTTCGGCATGGTTGTAACTTTTGAGTATTTACTAGATTTTTCTGAAAGCTTACCTCAAGGCGATCATGCATTAACTTTAAACATAACTTATCTGAGAGGCACCACTCAGCTTTACGATTTACATTCAAATGAAATAAAAATTAACGTTTCACCATACCCGGAGATTTCATTGAGGGTTGTGGATTCCTATTTTTCGCCAGCCGCCTATCCTGGATCTGTAGACACAAACCTATACGTGGTTTTGGAAAATAACGGCAGCACTATAAATTCTGCATATTTTAAACTCACCAGCCTAAATGGGTTCACCGTTAAAAATCCACGGGCGAGCACCGGACTCGTTAACAAGGGAGAACGTTTCACCTTAACTTTCACGGGCATATCTATACCATCAAACGCTTCCGTCGGAACATACACAGCGGTTATCTTTGCTGACTGCAGCGCCAGAACTGAAGACGACGTAACCTACAGCAAAAACACAACATTAACCGCCTCAGTAAATGTGGAAGCCCCACCTCCAGAAGAGCCCGTTATGTTAGCGTTTGTGAATACACTCTATAACGGAGAGCCATCTCCGCTATTGCCTTCAGCTAGGGGTGTTGTTTTGAGAATCTACCTTGTTAATAGGCTACCAGAAGCCATAAACACCATGATTGTGAACGCCACATTTCCAGAAGGCATAACGCTCAGAGCCATTTCAGGAACATACATAAATGGCATGACCGCGGGCGGAACATGTTTTGTTGACTTGACCGTGGATGTCTCCCCAAACATGAACTTGACTAAGCGTAATGGCATTTTAGATATAATCTACTTCAAAATTGTTGGCGGATCCTCTTTTCCCATGAATCAAACCGTTTTCTTCCCAATAAACATTGAAAGCCCACACAGCCACATTTCAGAGTTAACGCTTGTTGAGGCTTATTGGGGTTCTCCAGATCCCGCACCAGTTTATTCAACTTCACGCTACGTACCCTTAACTTTAAGGTTTGCCAATAAGGGACGCTATCCGGTTTGGGGCGTTACGGTCAACGCTTTCTCTCAACATCTTACGCCAATTAAGGATTCAGAAGTTTGTGCCACAACCGTCGCAAGCGGCGGTTCCTGCACGGCGATCCTTTACTTCGACATAAACACAACCTCACCGACAGTAACCGTAAAAGTTTCTGCGAGTTACTTGTTCACCGAATTTGGAACTCACATAAGCCTTGTTAGAAATTTCACAACTTTTTTGCCCGTTGAAAATTATCCAGCCTCCGAAAGCGTGTTATCTCTTATTAGCGCTGGCTGGCAAAACAATTTTAACGTTTTTCCAAAGACTAGTAACACCACCTACCAGGTGACATTGGCGAATCGAGCACCATATTCTCTTGGTGGAATAAATCTCAAATTTAAACTTCCATACGGCATAACCTCGAAGGGACAGAGCGAAGCCACCGCCTACATTGAAGGGCCAGTTAGAAGCTTAGCCACGTTCACGGCATCCTTTACAATATCGGTTGGGGATGTGCCACCAGGAAGCTATAACGCAAACTTAACTGTTGACTGTATACTGCTTTCCGGCGGTCCCGGTGTTAGATGCGTCGAAGAATTTGATGTGCAGATAATGGTTAACGATGACAACTCAGCCCTTGAGCATGTGGAAACTAGATGGTATGAGGGTAGTGTCGGGCCATACACCTACGGCGCCCACCTTATGATAATGGTGAGAAACGTCTACGTGGATGGTTTAAGGGGTGTCGTGCTTGAGCTTGAACTGCCAAACGGTTTCCGCAATGCGGTAAATAACTCCACAAGAGTTAAAACTCCGCCTTTATCAGTGCAGTTACCTCAACAATTGCAAACATTGGATCTTACGGAAATTCTAAACGCTTTTCTTAGCGCTCAATACGCAAACCCAACGCAGACTTACAGCCGAGGTGACATTTTAACCTTCATGGCTAGCTTAAATATTTTCAACGTTGAAGTCGGCGACTACAAGTTTAACGGAACACTTTCATACATTGACTCATGGGGTGGAAACAGAGAAATCCAATTGACAGTCCCAGTCACAGTGCTTGGCAGAGCGGGCTATATTGAAGTAGCCGTTAACAAAAGCGTGAGCGTTAAAAGCCGCTATGTAAACACAACTCTTACGATCGTGAATCATGGAAGCACACCCATGTACGACGCTTACATAGTAGTTTCACCATACCAAGGAAACCCAACTCTGATAGCCTCTCCGGCAGTGAACTACATTCATAGAATAAACCCTGATGAGCCATGCACAATACCATTAACATTGGCATATAACCCGCTAGGATTTTACACTCAAACTGGTGCTGCATCCTACATAACGTACGGGCCGGTCCCACTTATGGTTTCAGTCGTCTATAGGGACGCAAGCGGATACTATCGAACCTTCAACAACTCCGTAACGATTGTCGTGGAACCATTCATAGAACTCGTCATAAGAAGTGTTAAGGCAACTGGAACAAACGTATCATCAACCGTGACTGGAACCATAATCAACTATGGCTCCTCAACCGCCTACCGAGTTGAAGTAGAACTGAAAATAGGAGATACAGCAGCTTCTGAAAATATAGGTGATATTGGTCCAGGCGAAGAGATTGCCTTCAGAGTGGACATAAATGAGTATAATGAAAACGCCATTCTAACAGTACGGTATTACAATATTTTCAACGAGGAAGAATCAAAAGAAATTAGCGTCACCATAGCAAAGCGAGAGGAAGCGGTATCCCCAACAGCAGAAGAGGAAAAATGGCCGATTGAAAGATGGGTTATTGTTGCTGGGGTTATTGTCTTTTTGGTTGTGTCAATCCTGCTAATTTATAGAATGATGAAGAAAACTAGAATTGAGGGAAGCATGCCTCCCGAAATGATGGGGCAACGGTGAAATGCGGAAATGTTTATGGACTTTGTTCGGCTTTCGCTTAAAGCTTTAAGCGAAAGAAGGATGAGGGCGGCTCTAACGATAGCAGGCATAGCCATCGGCCCACTAGTCCTAGTCATGATGAGTTCGGTTGTTGGAAGCTATTCTAATTACATAGAGGAGAGAATAACTTCTTTGGGACAAAACGCGATTGCAATCTTTCCAACGGAAAACTATCGACTTGATGAAGAAGATCTAAATTATATCAGAACTATAGAGGCAGTTAAGAGGGTTGAACCTTTCTACAATACCCAAGGGATAGTGAAACGTGACACTGAGGACGTTAGAGTTTCAATATTCGCAGTTGAATATAGCCTGCTTTTTGAAGCTATAGGAAGCCTAGAAGTCGATGAGGGTGTTATACCCGCAGAAACAGAAATCTCAAGGGCAATTATCGGTAGAAAGATAGCATACAGAGATAATGAGAGATGCTTTTACATAGACGATGGTATATCTTTAACAGTCCCAAGGATTAAGGAAGGAAAAATAATTGACAGAATGTCCAGATACGTTATAGTGGGTGCTATATTAAAGGAGTATGGTGGCGCATTAATCGTCGACCCGGACTCAACAATTTTTGTATGCCTAGAGGCTGGCAAGAGGCTTCTTGGGATGGACCGGTGGTCGGGAATTCTTGTTTTGGCTGACAGCCCAGCCAACGTTAAACCCATAGTCTCCATTCTACGGCAGCATTACGAGGATAAAGCCCAGATAATTGCGTTTAGCTCCATAGCAGAAGCTGTTTCCAGCGTCACCGGAGCGATAAATTTCATAAACTTTTCAACCTCGCTTTCAGCCTTTGCAGTTGCTGTAGCAGGTGTGGCTGCTACAATGATTACTTCAGTTATGGAACGCACCAGAGAAATTGGGGTTATGAAGGCAATAGGTTACACCAACGGGCAAATTTTGCTGTTAATTCTTATGGAGTCTATCGTTATGAGTCTAGTGGGTGGCGCGGCTGGCATATTTCTAGGAGTTGTTGGTGCTTACATACTTTCATCAAGAGGTTTCACGATAGGCGGGATAGGGGAGGGCATAACCTTACAGCTTAACCCATTAATAACACCAACACTTATAACTCAAACTCTGGCCTTAACGGTTTTAATAGGTTTGGCTGGTGGTGTTCTTCCAGCTTACAGGGCATCAAGAATACCGCCAGTAGTAGCCCTAAGATATGAGTAACTGTGCGAAAGGCTAGCCCTCACATTAGAAAACTTTCAATGAAAAGAGCTGCAAAGTATGCTGTAAACGCTATTAAAAAGCTTGACGTCCATGGAAGCTCTGCTGTCAAGCGAATGGCGATAGCGCACAACACTATAGTCCACATGATCATGACAATTTGCAAGATATTATAAATTTGAAACACAAGTGAGGATTCTTCTAAAATTCTATTGTAAGCCTCTTGGGATTCGCCTTCGACTCCACCCATAAGTTCGAAAGAATATTTGATCGTCGGCAACGCCGAGAAGACCGCTGCACCTATTACAGCTTGAACAAGCATAGTTATTAACGCGAAACCGGACAGAATTAGGGTAACACGCCAAACGGTTTTAGCTCTAAAAATTCTCATAAAAACGTGAATCACCCCGCCAAATAAAAACCACCTTAAAAAGAACTGCATGAACGAGTAGACAGCTTGGTTGGCAAGGTAAATGGCTTTGTCCTCCACGAGAGGCTTGTAAGGACCACCGAAGAATAGTCCGTCAATCAGAACTCTTATGTTTGACTTTTGGCTCCACATGAACCCCAGCTTTAAACCGGTGATGTTCCTACAGTTAATATTTTCAAGCAGACTCTCTGGAAGCGAAATTGTCAAGTTGTTCCAAACATCAAAGGCAGCATTGGAAAAGTAATCAGTTATGTCATGGAAAAAAATTGCAGAATCGGAATAAAGATGTAACGAAACATTATTTGGCGAACTACTTGGACTTGTCCATTTCACCCTTAAATAGAGCCTTGTATAGCCGCCTTTAAGGGAACAGTATACTCCGGTAATGTTGCGCAGTTCCATGGCGATTTGGCTGTTTTGATCAGCTGAAAATTCGATGCTTAGATTTCCATAATATTTTCCGGAAATATGATCAACAAAGTTTTCTGAGCATTTTGCATTATCAACCGGTTGCCAAAACGTTGTGCTTTCAGTCCATAAATCTTTTTGCTCCAGTGATAGAGGGGGCACCGTTGCCTCCACATAAGTTTTCGCCGCAAGTATGTAGGCTGATCCAAGGTTTATTGCAATAAAAAGGATCATTACTAATAATGGCCCAAGGTATTTGGGGTTTTGAGCTATTTCTTTAAAGGCTTCGCGAGGTGCATATATGACTTTGAATATTTCACCGATAACCAATGCTTTTACCCGCGCATGATTTGGCTAACTTTTTATTAAAGGTTCCTACATGCCGAGTTTTAGCCGTCGATAGGTTGTGTAGTCCACATATTCAAGGAACGGGTTTTCCGCCTGATACCTAACAGTCATTTTTTGACGCCGCCTTTTCTCGACGATTTGACTTGTCGTTATGAAAGAATAGGCGTCGCTTCCAGCTCCAGAACCATAACTGACTATCAAAATGCGCTCATTAGGCTTTGCAATGTCAAGAACTGCTGCCAAACCTATAGGTGATGAACCTGAATAGGTGTTGCCAAACTTTGCCACTTGTAAGGATGGAAGATACTGTTCCTCCTTAAAGCCAAGTTCTTTGGCTACCCGAACGGGAAAGGCAACATTAGGTTGATGAGCCACAAAATAGTTTATGTCACTTGGCTGTAAACCCAGCTTTTCCATAAGTTTCATTGCCGCCTTTCGAACGTGTTTAAAATAGGCAGGATCGCCTGTAAAGCGTCCGCCATGCATGGGATAGAGTTCGCCATCCCGTCGCCAAAAGTCTGGAGTATCGGAAGTGCAAGAATACCAGCCCTCAAGTTCAGCTATAACGTCTGTTTTCCCGAAAATATAGGCGCATCCGCCAAAACCAACAAAGAAGTCAAGTTCCCCCCCTGGATTGTCTCTTGGAGCTGCCTGTGAGTTATCCGCTCCGATAACCATAGCGTATGCTACACCCATCTTTGGAAAACTTACAAGGGAAATAGCATCCTTGAACATGCTTGTAGCTGCCTTACATGCAAACTCAGTATCTACAGCATCCACGCCTTGAACATCATCGTCCTCCTCTCCTAATTTGAGAACTTGGGCGACCTTTGAAGCAATTGGCTTAACAGCATAGGGGTTTGATTCCGAACCCACGTAAACTTTACCGATAAGTGAACTGTCAACGCCCGAGTGAATTAATGCAAGTTTTCCAGCCTCAACAGCCGCGGTAATAGCGTCCTCGTCTATAAATGGAACAGCTCTTTCCATGTTGCTCTCTTTTATTCTAAACTTTGAGGTATAAACACCGTAACCGACAATGCCGGGGGTGGCATATTCCTTGTTAGGTTTCATTGGACAATATTCCTGATGTGGATAATATTCATCGGCAAAAGTGAAAGCCAACGAGATTGTCGGGATTATTTCGCTTTTTTCAACGGAATAGCGTCTCCTAAACCTTGGGACAACTTCTCTACCTTCAAGACTTGAGAAGTCTACAACTTCGCCTTCTCTAATTATTTTGTCGGTTAGTCTGCCGGGGAATCTGATTTTTCCGTTATGAAATGAAATTATGCCGTAAATGTAATTGCCAAGCTTTGTAAACTTGTTTGTAGGCTCGGTTATTAAAGTGCAAAGTTCAAGCCGTCCTTTTTCGTAGAAAAAGTCAATGTCCTCCATTTTTCCGAAGCTTTTCCTACCGCATCTACCACAGTAGTTTCTTAACTCGAAGTATTCTTTTCCACAGATCTGGCAACGTTTACCTCTAAGCCTATCGCCTAAATACGAAACACGTCTTTCAATAGGTTCGCTGCTCATCTAGGCACCCCCTAATCCAAAAATGTGAACGTGAGCCTTGGTGCCAAAACCTCCAAGTTCAAGTGCGCATCCATACTTTAAAGGCTGATCATCCACAACTTGACGCCCGCCAGCCTCGCCTCTCAATTGCTTAAAAATTTCGTAGATCTGGGCGCCACCAGTTGCACCTAACGGGTTTCCATCGGCTTTTAAGCCGCCATTCATATTTACAAAAAGCTTCTTTTTTCCTATCGCGTAATAGCCTTTATACTCTTGGCAACTTTCAAAAACAGTTCTCCAAGCCGTTCCACGGTCACAGAAGCCCAAATCCTCCAGGGAAACCATTTCCATGACTGTTGACTGGTCATAAAGCTCCAAAATCTGTATGTCCCAGAGGCTTATTCCCGCCATTTTCAGAGCCTTGTCCATGGCTAGACGGCTTGCAAGGAAGCTTGTTAAATCTTCCCTCGCCGGGTAAGTTAAATAGTCAGTTGCCGAGGCTGAACCCAGCACATAAACAAGTTTATCCGTCAGCTTTTTGGCAATCTCCTCACTGGCTAAAATCACAGCTGTAGCACCGTCGGATATTGGTGCAAAGTCGTAAAGCCCCAACGGTCGCCTAGCGGCTTTTCTAGCTTCTAACACCTGCTCTACTGTTATTTTTCTCTGAAGCTGGGCGTATTCGTTTTTTAAGGCGTTTAAATGATTTTTAACAGCGATTTGCGCCAAGGCGATGTTAAACTTTTCAAGGTTTTCGCCGCTGGTTATGCCGTAACGCTTAATGTAAGCTCTAAGCATAAGTTCGTGGTTAGCCTCAGGTGTGCACCCAGCATAATAGCTCCAGGGGTCTTCAAGGAGCATAAGGTCGTCACGAATCTTATCCCAACGGTCGGCCATCTTTTCTATTCCACCCACAAGCACCAAGTTGTATTTTCCAGCTTGAATAGCATTACAAGCATTAGAAAAAGCTGAACCAAAGGAGCGCACCACATCCATCGGAACATGTAGTTCGGTCAACTCGGACAGGAAGCCTTCCTCAAGTCCAAGCTTATTTGTTAAAAGCAAAAAATAATCTGACAAATAGCAAGCCTCTAAGTCTTTGCGCTCTAACCCAGCTTCTTCCGAAGCCCTAAGCCAAGCCTCCTCAATTAAGCGTTCAGGCTGCTTCTCGTAGTGCTCGCCAAACTTTGTCCTTCCAGCGGCAACAATCACTGGACGATTTCCCATCACCCAAGCACCTTTCAACAATATCCATAAAAGACTTTTAAGTGTTTGCCAACTTAGTGTCCATCGACAAAACCGGTTATGAGGCAACGGAATGAAAAGAGGAAAATATCGCTTAACTATAACGGTTAAAGAGATAAAGGGAAACTGTCCAGTCTTTAAGGTCGGTGACAAAATAGTCGTAGAGCCTCCAAAGATAATAGTTAAAGAAACAGACAATCTATGCATTCATGCTCTAGGCTGTATGCTGTCAATGTTAGTACCACTAGGCCGTGGAATAAGCTTCAAAGACTTAGGGTTGGCAAAGGAAAAAGACGAAATAGGATACTTACAGTGCCTAGATCCAGGGGAACCATACACAAATGGGGGAACAGTGATCTTCGAAGTAAAAAGAGAAACTATTCATTAAGAAAGCTTATGTGTAAAATCATTAAGAAAGCTTATGTGTAAAATGGAAAATTTAGCCTAGGCATATTTCACTTATCTTTTTAAACGCTTCACATAAACTCCTTGCCGTGGCATCGGGCTTTTGTCCACTTTTGCGCAAGGCTTCAAATGTGTGAAATTGGGATGCTACAAAAATTGTTTTCATTCCAAGCTGTTTTGCCCCTTTAATGTCTTCATCGGGACTGTCTCCGATATAAAGGGTTTCTCCAGCAGTGACTCCTAATTTTTTTAGGGCTTCTTCAAAAATTTTCGCGTGAGGTTTGCGCCATCCCACAGCATCTGAAACTAACACAGTGTTAAAGAATTTGTTTATTCCAACTTTTGTAAGCCCAGCGTATATAACTGGTGCGTAAGTGAAATTTGAAATTAGGCCAAGCTTATAATTTTCAGAAAGCACCTGTAAAACCTTTTTTGCACATTTTCTAAGTCTAAATGAATTCACATAGTCTTCGAAGAAAATGTTGACTGCAGCTTTTATTCGACCATCGTCGGGGTTTGTTGCAAAACCTAACGTGTTTAAGGCTTCAGAAATCCAAATAGCGTTTGTAACTTCCACGAGCTTTTGGTAGCGTATAACCCGATATTTTTCATGCGCTCGCGTATAGGCATCTAAAAAGTCTTTTGAATTTACCTTGAAGCCAGCGTTAACAATAGCCTTGTACAACTTCACTTTTGAAACTTCTAAATTGTATCCTCTAACGTTTATTAGCGTGCCAATAAAATCAAAAATAACTGCCTTTACTTTTGACAAGGCATATCCTCTTCTCTTTCATATTTGCAGTACTTCTCTGCAATACTTATTCCAGTTTAATAAGATTTAGGTACATCCTCAATTTCAATCATTTTCTAAATAGAAACGTGTTACCTATGTCATTCAGAGATTATCTACACGAAAAAGCCGAAGAATCAAGACATAATGAGATAACTGCCTACCTCATGTTTTTAGCGGGAACCGTGTTCTTCATAGGCGGAATCCTGGAAACTTTGTTCATATACCAGTTTATCGGCGCATCCCCGGAATGGTTCATTTTTATTCCCTACTATACAAAACCTCATGTGGGTGCAGTAATGGGGCTATCTCTAATTATTGGCGGTTTGGTTCTCATAGTCTATGGAATAATGGCTGGTATAAGCTATTCAAGAGATAGAAGTTGGTACATGAATGAACTTCGTAAAGCGAACTCTCTAGAAGAAGCTTTACTTTCAAGAAAAACAGTTGCAGTCGCAGAAGAACATAAAAAACAGAAAAACACATCAAAGAAGCTGCCTAAACCTGCGGAAAAATAATCTTTAAAGCGATTTCAGCCATTTTTCCAGCGAAAACAGTTTGAGAGAGAGACGCTACATTACCCAAGGCATCTTCAATTTCTGGATCAAAGGGTATTTCACCGAAGAATGAAACCCCCGTTGCCACAGCTAAGTTCTTTATGAAAGTTTCCTTCTTCGTTTTCATGTTTTCAATAACTCCCAAAACTGGCACTTTTAACTCTTTAATGAGTGTTAAAAGTTTTTTAACAGTTTCCCAAGCCAACAATGAAGGTGTACTAACGATCAAAAACTCCATTTTTTTAACAAGCTTAATCAAGTCGAGAGTTACATCGCTTATCCCAGGCGGCATGTCGATTATTAAAAAGTCCAGACCGCCCCACAATGTCGTGGATAACAGCTCAATCAAGGCATTTGAAATATCAACACCCCGTAATGGTAAAGCTTTTTCACCGGAAAAAGCAACAATAGACATATACTTTATGCCGTGAACAAGTGACGGAATTATGCCTTTTTCTTCTTTAATCTGGAGTTTTTTGATGCCTAAAATTCGGTGAGTTGACGGGCTAGTGAAATCTGCATCAAAAAGCCCAACCTTGTAGCCTTTATCCGCGAGGGTTAAGGCAAGGGTTGAGGCGACGAGACTTTTGCCCACACCGCCTTTGCCGCTTGAGACGGCTATCACACGCTTTACATCTTTAAGCCTTTTGTTTATGATGTTTACCCGCGGATCCACCATTTTATTTGATTCCTTTAACGCTTTCAAGCAGCACACCCCTCCCATCAAGAATTTCAAAATCAGGACTGCCACAGTTTGGGCATTTAATGTAAGCATGGACAGTTTCAGGAACGAAGTGTATGGCGTCTATAGACTGTTCATCAAGTTTGTTTCGACTGAAACCCCACAGGTTTCCGCAGACGCGACAGCGCAGCTTGGCTTTAACCATTTCTATTACAAACTTGGCGCCTTTTAACTTACCAGTCTTAAGCTCTGACAAAGCGAATTCTAAAATTTCAACTTCTATTTGTTGAAGCTCACCAACCTTTATCTTAACCTCTTTAATTTCAGTTAGCCCTTCTTTTTCAGCTAACTTATTAACAGATGAAATTATAGCTTCAGCTAATGCCCACTCATGCATAGGAAAGCCTTCGCATGGTGAAATTTAAAAATATTGTAGAAAACCGCTGGATCCTCCGAGGAAAAACGAAAAATTTTTTAAGAACCAACTTTTTCAAACCAATGTTGGTGATGGCTATGCCAAAGAAGAAGAAGGAAGAGAAGAAAGAAGAAAAGAAAGAAGAGAAGAAGTAAATTCTCTCAACACGTTTTGGTTTTGGCATCGCCATCTAAAAAATTCAAATAATGCTTATACCCCGCATTTTTATTGTAAAAAGAG
This sequence comes from Candidatus Bathyarchaeota archaeon, assembly GCA_018396705.1. Classification (NCBI taxonomy): domain Archaea; kingdom Thermoproteati; phylum Candidatus Bathyarchaeota; species Candidatus Bathyarchaeota archaeon. The sequence goes on along the minus strand of JAGTQZ010000004.1, from coordinate 14,386 downwards.
AAGAGCTAAATCCGTCTTCTAAATTTAAAATTAATTGGCGCAAATATCAATGAGCATAGTTGCGGTAGTTAAAGGTGTAAATCCGGTTGAGATAACGGTTAAAGCTCTAGAAATGATAAAGCCCAATTTAATTGAAGTTCTTTCGTCTAAAAAGCCTATTTTGATAAAACCTAACTATATAGCTGCTAAACATCCATCCAGTGGGTTAACAACCGACGGCAGAGTCATCGAAGGTATCATAAAATTTTTGAAGGATCATGGGAAAGATAAGCTTATTGTCGGCGAAGGAAGCGGTTGGGCAGACACTTTTGAGGCTTTTAAGGTTGCAGGGTTGGATAGGATGGTTGAGAAAACGAATGTAAAGCTAATTGACCTCAACAAAGACCGATTTATTGAGGTTTATCCGAAAAACCCTTTAGCTCTTAGAAAGGTTATGGTGGCGGAGACCGCCCTTAAAAGCTTGATAATAAGCGTTCCAAAACTAAAAATTCACAGACTTACAACCGTCACGCTCGGCATTAAAAATATGATGGGTGCCTTAGCCTCGAAAGGTTCTATGCACGATGGAAATTTACATAAAAACATCGCAGACTTAGCTTCAGTTTTAACACCAAGCTTAACAGTCATAGATGGAATCATCGCCGGGGAAGGGCATGAGACGGACGGGAACCCCGTGGAGATGAATTTAGTTATCGCCGGCACAGACCCTGTAGCGGTGGACGCTGTAGGCGCAGCGGTGATGGAAGTGCCCCCAACAGAGGTTAAACATCTCGTTTTTGCTGAGAGGAAAGGTCTTGGAACATGTCGGCTAGATGAAATAGAGATTGTCGGAGAACCGATTGAAAAGGTAAAGCGAAGATTCCGAAGACCATAGCTGAATCTTTAAAGAAGATTCAAATTTTAAAGGAAAGCTTTTAAGTTTCTTCAATAGCCATAAAAGGAGCCTATGGCCGAAGAAACGGGGCATATTGGAATTAGCCGATATAGAGACCAAATCATTAACGGTCCAATTATCCGTACAATCTTTTGGCTTGGCACGCCACCACTTTTGAATCAGCTTGTACTAGTAGTCTATAATGTTGCAGACACTTATTGGTTAAGCAAGTACAGCGAAGTGGCTGTTGCTGTCCCAAGGCAGATGTGGCCGATTATTATGCTTTTTCAAGCGTTGGTAAACGCTCTAACATCGGCAAGCTTAGGGATGATATCCCAGTACATAGGGAGTAAATCTTACAAAGAAGCCAGCATATCCGCATCACGTTTCTTTACTTTGGCTTTCCTCTCCGGAGGAGCCTTAAGTGTGATTCTTCTAACGTTCAGACATTCGATTTTTACCATTATTTTATCCACACCTCTGGAAATCTTTGACTATGTGATGGCTTATTCGGGCGTTATTGCCTTTGACGTATTTTTTAATTACATAGCATTAATGTACACCACAATTCTTCAAAGTATAGGAGATACCAGAAGCCCGGCAGCGGTTAATGTGTTTGCTGTCATAGTTAACATTGTTCTAGATCCATTCCTTGTTTTAGGTATAGGTCCGTTTCCAAGGCTTGGAGTTGTAGGTGCAAGCCTTACCGATGTTATGGGAAAAATTATATCAATAGTAGCCCTAGTATACGTTCTTCGTAAAAGTTACCCTGAACTCAAGGTAAGATTCGCTAGGAAAGTAAATGTGGAATGGATATGTCTTGTTTTGCGCATAGGGCTACCAATTTTAACGCTTGGCTTAATGAACGGTTTCGCTTTTCTCATGCAGTTGAAGCTTATAAACATGTTAGGTGTGGTGACGGCTACAGCCTTTTCTATAGGATTTGTGGTTTTTGATATTGTGGACGTTGTGCTCTGGGGTTTAAGCGGAGCCCCAGCCATAATGGTCGGTCAGAGCCTTGGAGCGGAAAAACCAAAGAGAGCAAAAGAGGTTGCCTGGAAGGCAGCCCTGCTCATATTTCTTCTGATGGTAATTGGAGCGGCTGTGGTTTACCCAATAAGAAGGAGTATTGCGGATACATTTGCAGACGACATAAACATTATAAACGAAACCGACTTTTTCCTTCAAACAATGTTGCCCACCCTTCCGTTCTTCGGCCTTTTCATGGTTGCCTTATCCGTTGGAAGAGGTTCTGGACACACTCTTTTCCCAACAGTTGTTGGGATTTCTAGGCTTTGGGGACTCAGAGTAGCATTAGGCTACATCTTAGCCTTCACGCTTGGAATCGGCTCCTTTGGGATATGGCTGGCCATAGCAATAAGCAACATTGTAGGAGGAATTATAGCCACACTATGGATAAGATACGGAAACTGGGCTAAAGCGGTGGTAAAAGAAAGAACAACAGAAGAAAGATCATTAAACAGCTAAAATCAATACCTTTTTACAGGTTTTGACTTAAAAATGATCAATAGCCTCTCTAATTTCCAGTATTCAACTTTTATAACATTTCTAAGTTCCTAATTTTGTTTGCAGCTCAGCAATGAAAATGCTAGAGAAGGAAAGATCCAAAGTAGTATTGTTTGTAAGATGCATTTTCCTTTTCAAAAAGTCAAAACGCGGTTGGTTGAGAGATAAATCAGCTGAAAATAGGTTTATGGGTTTTGCCATTTCTCCTGTAAGAATTTAGGGATCTCCGAAGAGTCTCTTGGGCCGACCAGCACTTGCCAGCCGCTTAGTTCTTCTATTTCTCCGCTTAGACGCGCTGCCTTGCCGGGTATGATGATTTTTCTGTGTTTTACCTTATTTTCTATGCCGGAAATTTTTATTGCTTCAGCTACTTTTTCTGCTGTGAGTTTTCGTCCAGCAACACCGCTGTCTACCGCTGTGCCTTCAGTGTCTATAACCAGTAAATAGGCGTTTATTTTTGCTGATTCTATGTCTGAAGCAACAGTGTAGTATGTTAGGGCGAAGTTTGTTGTGAACATTACTGGTGAGTTTTCGTCGGGTGTGCCAAACACTTTCAAGCCCGGTTCGACGGCTACTGGTTTGCGGGGATCTGTGTAAACGTTAGCTCTCAAGACGACGTCGGGCAATAGAGCCCATCCATCTAGGCTGTGCATTATAAGAATGTCAGCGTACCGCACTATTAGCATGGCTGCCAAATAGGCTTCTCGCCACTTCACAATTTCTTGGGCTAAACCAGCACTGTTAAGCCAAACAGTCATAGGAACGCCCATAAGCGGGAAACCTAAAAGTTCATCGCCTTGTTTGCATGCAGCCCGCCTTATCATTGTGAAGTTGTTTAAAGTGTCAGCTAAACCATCGCCTGCAAAAGTACCCGGATCCAATACAAGGTCTTCAACACCATATTCGACAAGAGTCTTCGCTAAAGACTTTAACAATTTAGGGTTGTTAGGTGCGGAAACTGTTAGTGGACATCCGTACATTAAGGCAAGTTCAGCCATCTCTCGCCAATTATCCTTAGTCGCTGCATACAGCAACGGCCGCGCTTTAGGCGCAGCCATTAAGCCAGCCTCCAGAACATTTGGGTTTAAAGAGCATAATATCATGGGCAGTTTGGTGTTTTCGGCTACTTTTCGCACTGTTGCCTTAAATTTGTCCGGATCGTTGGATGTAGAACGTACTGCGATCATGTCGAGCTTTAAAATTTGCCCGATGTATTCATAGCGGAACTCTTCGACGCGTCTTATGCGGCTTATAATTTCGTCTTCGGGCATTTCATCTGCGACGTCAATGGCTATGGCTGTTGGGTTGAAGTATGTGAGTTCGTGACGATACATGACGAGTTTTCCGCCGATCTTTACAGTTTTGTCGCCAGCGCCAACCACAATCTCTTTTATGGCGGGTTTCAGCATTTCTTTAAGCTGTTTGTAGGCTTTTTCAAACTCTTTCTTTAAAAGCGGTTTACACTTTTCAATTGATACTTCGCGGTTCACGATTTTTGTGGCGAAGGCCATACAGTTTTCTTCGCCGCACTCTTTACAGTTTGTGCGAGGTAAAAGCTTGTAAACGTCTATGGGACTGAGCTCTTTAACGCCGACCTTGCCTTTATCTTCTTTTCCACTCATCTTGTCGCAAGCCCCCTTAAACGGTTTAAATCTTGGCAGTAACCCATTCCATGAGACTCTCAGAGTTGCCAGACTTGCCGCCCATTAACTGGGCAATAACATCTTTGACTGTTTTAACTGCCGCTGGATGCATCATCATAAACAGGTCAACGCCAGCTAACAGTAGTGTCAAGGCGGTAACAACCTCCCATAAGGGTCCTCGAAGTTCGCGAGGCTCCCACTCCGGAGCCATTTTCAGCCAAGCCTCACGAGCTGCCCAAGCGTTTGTTGTCCCGGAAGACATTGGATGTGCCAGTTCAGGATCGCCCATCAAAGCCGCTAAGCGGGCACGCTCCATGTTTGTGAAAGCGTACTCCAGTCCGTAGCCAAGAGCCGCTGTCGTCAAGTCCATTACAATGTCTTCTTTGGGCAGAAAATCGTATAGCCGACGGTTCAATTCTCTAGCAATGTTTAGGTCCATTGGCGTAAACGCTAAAGCTGCTTGTCCATTCTTCTTGATGAATTTGGCGCATCGTTCCACGTCCATGTCCCTTGTTATGGAACTTATTAGAAAACGTTCACCGGCGAAGGTTTCACAAACTTCTTGAAAAACATCTGCATCTTTGGCCGGGTCACCGCAACCTCCGATTACAAGGGGTACGTCTACAGCTTGGGCGACAGCCTCAACTGTTTTAACGGCCTCTTTGGGCGATGCATTCTTTACAAGCGGGTCAATGCTAATAAGGTGAATTGTTATTAGGTCTGCGCCGAACTTGTCCACAGCTAGTTTAGCCCAAGCCGCCGGGTCGCCTATAACGTCTTTAACGTGCATTTTCACAGCCTTAGGTAATGGTACCTCCATGTCGAAAACGTCTAACGATATAACTGGTGGATGGGGAGTCGGCCTCTCAAAAGTGTAAAAGGCTGGAGTGGATTCGCCGCCAATAACAATTGATTTGCCGTTTACACGACCAAGCTTAACCTCAACAACTTTGCCGGGATAAGTTTCAACAGGTGGAACAAACTCCGCCTCCAAAATCTGTGTCGGTTTAGCCTTAGCCGGTGGAGCAACAGCCTTTTGTGGCGGCGCAATCACCGGAGCGGCAACAGCGCCGGGTTGAAACCAAATTTCCAAATCACTGGCTTGCAACTCGAAGTCTTCAAGTTCAACTTCTTGGATCTTAGCTATAAGCTCTAATAGCCGTGAATCCAGCTTCAACCCTACAATGGTTTCGTCTTTCTCTTTCTTTTCAGCCAAACTTTTTCACCTTTCTCATTTTTTCTCAGGTTTCTCGCTTTTGACGGCTCTGATTATGACACGTTTAGCATAGATTTTTGCATCTTTAAGTATGATCTTATATCCGCCAGCAGTGATTGGCAGCGTCGCCGCCGTAACCACAGGTGCCATCGCAGGCACAGCCTCTTCCTTTGCCTCGGCTTCCGCTGGAACAGCCTCTGGAACCGCTACAGCCTCTTCTTTCCAACGTTCAACAACCGGATGACCGCGAGCCTTCAGAAAAGCTTTCAACTCATCAATAGTCTTGGCGTCTTCCTCGGTGGCGATTTTGTCCACAAGGTCCGCTGGAATGAAGTTTTTGACACGTTCTTTCACTTCTTTAGGCATCCAGACGACACGTTTATAGCCGCCGTCAGCTTGCAAGAACTTCGGAGAACGCATGTACTCAATGGATACGCCGTGAAATCCATCCACTTGTCGGCCACCGGCTGTTGAATCTGCAAGAGTTGAAAAGGCCAGCCCGTTCACTGTAACATCCTTGTAGCCTCTGTGAACTATGCCGAAGCCGTCTACCTCTGGAATATAGAAAGCGACAGCCTCGAAGCATCCGCAAGAAGTGTGCGGGTAGCCGAAAGCTGTGTAGAGCCAAACTCGCGTTATTTCGCCCAACGTCCTCTTCTTGACAGCTTCGTTTACACCGGAGAACTCGCCTTTAGCTGGGTCCAGAAGCTCGCCTCTATTGATCTCAAAGATAGGCCCTTTCGGATCGATGTTGGCTGATGCCCGTGCATCAAACCAGCTTATGGCGCCGCAGTTAGAATATCGCTGAGGCGTTATTACACAGCAATGAGTTGGCGCGAAAGACTGGCATAAGATGCATCCGTAAAATCTGTCCACTTCCTCGTCTTTGAGACCTCTTGCCCTCGCGTCTCTAGCCTCGTAAATCTGCAAGGCTTGAGGATAAAGCTCCTTAATCTTTTCAACATCAGTTATGAAAGTTACTTGCATTTTCTCAACAATAGGTAGTTCGCTCTTAAACAACCTATGCAAAACTTTCCCAATGTATTGAAACGAATTTAGGCCTTTCTGGAAGGATTTTTTGCTAAGCCTTAGCCAAATATCGTAACGCTGGTTTAAGTGCATAAAACCTTCAATGTAGTTGCAGTATGCGTGGATTCGCCTTTCAATGACACCTTCCAGTTCTGGCTCAAGTTTGGCGCCTGCCACCTCAATGAGGATGCCAAAGGGGTAGGATTTACCCTCCTCCATATCTTTAAGATCTGGTCCAATGATTGTTATTTTTCCATCTTCAACTTCTTCAGGCTTTTTGACTCTCGCTAGCTCAAACTTCTCTTTGACGTCCGGTCCGCCGAGTTCTACGTACATGTCTTTTCTGCGGATACGTTCGCCCTCGTAGACTACGCCCACATCAACCGGTATGTCCTGAAACATACTCATTTTCTGTTCGCCTCCTTTCAAACTTTTTCCATTATAACTTTAAGGTTTTTCACCCACTCTTCGTGGGAAAGGTTGGGGAAGGACCAACTTGCATGAGGATGATAAACATTATCCAGCGAAACTGTCTTCAAATGTTTGGCAAAATGTTTCAGCCCCGACAGAATTGTCCACTCCATGTAATAATAAAGCCCCACAAACAAGGCTAGGTCATGCGGCCCCTTGCCATCCACACCAGTCCACGATGGGTCAACAAGCCTATTTCCAATGTCGACTGCAGGCATGAAAGCCGCTGGTTTAAAACCTCGCTTGGCGAACTCGCCAATCATATGAGCGGTGGCTACAACTGGAATGCCTGTTTTCTTTGAAAACTCTATAATGAAATCTACGAGTTTTCCACCCTCAAAGTCTGTTTCAGACGCTTTATGGCCAACCACAAGCACCGGGTGCTGCGCCCGTTTAATCATGGCAGCAACGACCTCAGGCTTCGTTATAACCAAAGCCTTTTTAGGTCCAGGGATTTCTGCCGTCTGCCAAGGTTCAGCAGACATTACCATCTATTCCTCCTATTCCTTCTTCTTCCTTATGAGTCTAGACAACAGCGTTGGATCTGGAATCACCGTCTCTTTCCAGCCTTTTTCTTCAAGGATCTTTATTATTTCATCTTTCATTGTAACCGGAATGTCGGCAATTGTGCGCACGAAACGATGGATATCTTCCGGCATGGTTCCGTATAAGCGTTTATGCAAATCAATATAGTGGGTCAGTTTTATGGCTCTGCCCTTTGTTGTGTCATTTGGGCGCATGCAAAGCTTGGCAATCATGACCATGGCTTCCTCTTTGGTTTCGGCAGCGTAGAATAAGTGTTCGGGTGCCGGCCCAACGTGCACCTTCTCTCCTGTCCTAGCGTCGTAAACGTACCAGTCTTCTTCACGGTCAGCCCTTCCCAAAAGCATCCGCCTATACTTAATACCATGAGGCCCAACAATAACCGGAACGCCTAAACGCCAGAAGCCGGCAGCTATTGAAGCAGCCTTTTGAGAATAGGCGCCCCACGCGACACCCACGGCGCCTACACGGTTAAGGATATAGTCGGCAATTTCCTCATAATTGGCGCGGAGATTTCTTTTAGCAAATATATTGGCAATTTTTATGGCTGCTCCGGCTATGTGAGCATTAGCCACGCACGAGCCAACGTTTACTAGGCACCCAGCAGTGAACTCACCTGTAAACTCCTCATAGGGTGTTTTGCCCTCCTCATTTTTGTACATGCCAGCAGTCATGGCTGAGCAACCGGATGTAACAACAATATAACGTCTGTTGGCGAATTCGCGGCACATCTCCGCAACGTCCAACCCGCCTTTTGGATAGTTGGAGCATCCGACAAAGGCCACTACACCTGGAATCTCGCCAAGCACTATTGGGCTTCCAACGTTGCGGATTTCCACATCTTGAATTGGTCCTCGCCCAGCCCGCACTTTGTAAGTTTCCTCTTTAAGTTTTTTCTCGCCAGCCTTGATGATGAAACTGTGAACCTGCAAACCTGCTGGGCATGCTTCTTCGCAACGGCCACATCCAACACACAAGTCGTATAAATCTGCAAGCTTCGCCAAAGAGCCTTCCATGGCGGCTTTCATGGCTTCTGGAATGTGCAAGTCTTGGGGGCAAGCCCTACGGCAGTCGCCACATTGACGGCACTCTTTCACTATTTGAAGAATCTCGTCCACTTCTGGGATGGCTTTAAACTTCTTCCTTAATGGTGTGACTTTTAAGGCAACCTTAACTGCAACTTCACCCACCTTCTCAGGGTCAAGAATTAAAACGCCCGGAGTCTTGCCGCTTACGAGATCTTCAACTATGGCGTCGGCTGAATCGTTGGTGCGGTTTGGCAGGCCCATGCAATTCTTTTCAGAAGTCACAATAACCGGAGCTTTTATTCGCTGGGCCTCGTAAAAGGCATCTGTCCGAATACACTGTTCGTCTAAAACAACAACGTCTGGAACACCACTTCTTATGAAGCGCAACTGCCAAGAAATCGGCCCAATAATCTTACCCCGGTTATAATAGCGGGTCATATCATGGGCGGTACAGCACAAGCCGCAAACCTCTATTTCACCATCCAGCCCGTTCTCCTTCATGTAGTCAATTATACCGACAGACGGAACAACATTATGTCCTATACATAGGATGACTGGTTTTTCAATGTTAACCGTACCGTAACCTAAATCTACAAGGGGTGCGTCTGGATCTCCCTTCGGAAAACCGTAAGCCGCTATTTGGGCTATGTCCGCCACTTCCATGCCCACGTGGTCCAACATGCCTACATGGAACACTTTCGATTCAAAGTCTAGGTTGCCGCCTTCTTGTCCAGTGTGACAAACGGACAGACAGTGGGTAATTTGTTGCTCTACATAATCAAGTATCTCCTCCAGGTCGCCGAGGGTCTCGGGTTTGACCCCGCAGACTAGCCTTGTGATTGGAGCTTCTACCTGAATATTTAATCCACCAACGTCCAACGGCATTCTTCTACCATATTTTTCGATAAGATGCTCCACTAAGTGGCGGGCGTGGCCAGTGTGTGTTGCCGCTCCAATGCAACATGCCAAAAGCACTATTCGAGACTGTTGAGCAGCCATGTCTATGCCGCATGCTCCACGCTTTCCGCCTGTTAAGTCACATTTGCCGAAAGTGCACAGGCAACATACATCACAGAAAGGCAAATAAAACGGCTTATAACGCTGTAGAAGCTTCATGTCCCATTCACGAAGAGTTGTAAGCGACGGAAAAGGTGTAGGCCCTACGGGCTCCGTCCATGTTTCTTCAACTATTTTGCCAATGGATAATTCAAGGTTTTTAATAAGCCCCAAATCTGACCTCATTTCGCCAATTTTGACATGTAATCCTTTTTTGCTCAAAGCAAGCACGACCTTGAATAGAAGGTTTAATGTTAACGCTCTATGCTTTAAGCTTTTCTAAGAAAAACATACGCTAAACTTATGGTATAATGGCTAGTCTATGTTTTGCAGTAACCAGCATTTTCCATTATCTTTTTAACCGAAACATATGCAGGCGTGTCTGGCGAGATTTCCAGCAGTGATCTTCCGGCAAGTACATACTCCTCCACATTTTCGTCGTAGGCAACCCTTCCTAGAAACCTGAACTGTAGAGTTTTCTTGGCTTTTTCTTCTAAGCTTTCAGGAAAGCGAAAACCACCGACAACATAAAAGTTTCTAAACGCTATTTTCACTTCTCTTGCCACTCGAAAGGCCCGTTCAACATGGTCAAAAGATTTCTTAGAAGGATCAATAACGTCAAAAATATCATCCACCTTGGAGGTTATTCTCCTGTTAAGGTGTTCCAATCCGGCTGGAGAATCTATTAGGACGTATTTGTAGTTCTTTGTAAGCGACTCTAAAGCTCCTTTTAAAGCTGCGTTTGGGAGGCAATAGCAACCCTCAACCCATTTTGTTCCAAGAGCTATGAAATCGAAATGTTCACTTTCATACATTCCCTGAGCCCAAATGCGGCTTTCAATCCGCTCGGTTGGCGGAACACCGACAGTAGTTCCGCCTTCTTCAAGAAATGTTTCCACAAGAAGCTCTGAAATGGATTTTTTGCCGGCCGCGTGAAGATCTACGCCTACCATTTCTCCCAAGTTTTGGTCAGGGTCGGCGTCCACTAAAAGTAGCGGACTCTCCCCAAGCTCAATAAAGTATTTTGTCACTAGAGCTACAAAACTTGTTTTGCCCGTTCCACCCCGTCCCATCGTGACTAATATTTTCACGTTATTATCAGCTCCTTGGCATTTTTTCTAGTATTGGAGGCCATCTACTTAAATATGCTTCAATCTTATTATATGTTATCTTGCAAAAGTTTGTCACATAGTCTCTCAAGAGCTCTCACTACTATAGCATCGTTATATTTTAAGGGGGTTTCCCCCCGCATTTCAGCCTCAACAACTTTGGGATCAAAAGGCAGATAATCCAAGACTATTAAACCGTTTTCCACTGCAAATTTTTCGATAGCCTCTTTCTGAGCCTCATTTTCGATCTTGTTTCCAACCAATAGAATGCGTTTCATTCCAGCTTTTATTCCTAATTCATGGATACGTTCTGCGGTTTCAAGAGATTTCATGTTCGCGTTAACAACAACAAGCATAACATCCACATGTCGGGCCGTGCCACGTCCCATATGCTCGACACCAGCTTCCATGTCCAAAACAACCGCCTCGCCACGTTCAACAACCAAATGCCTCAAAAGCGAACGCACAACAGCATTAGCCGGACAAGTGCAACCAGCACCCACGGAACGTACAGTTCCCATCACTATCAAATTCACACCTAAAGGAGTCTCAACAGCATAATCGCGGACAATATCGTCTACGGTAAAGGTTAGGCGGTAAACACCTGCATAACCAGTACCGGTCTTCGCCTCCACAAGCTCTTTATTCTCAGATATAGGCACAATGCGACGAGCTTCATCCGACGATAAACCCAACGACAAAGCAAGGTTAGGCGAGGGATCAGCATCAATAGCTATAGTCTTAAACCCCCTCTTAACAAAGGAAACAGCTAACCCGGCAGCGACGAGCGTTTTACCAACGCCACCCTTACCAGAAACAGCCACTTTCATAAACACCACTTCAAATCAAGATCCATTTTACCAGCTTTTTCACTCAACAACCATTGATTAACCATGCTCTAGACAAACCCTAACATCTCATTTCTAATAAGCGTTATTAACGGGCGGGGTGGGATTTGAACCCACGACCACAAGCTTAGGAGGCTTGCGCCCTATCCTTGCTAGGCTACCCGCCCCATCCAATAGAAGAACAGCATCTCAACTTAAATGTATCTTGACACGGAAAACTTAAACCTTGGAAACTCTTTGAAAGTATTTGCCGGGCGGGGGTACCCGAGCCAGGTCTAAATAGGCTATTTGGGGCGCAGACCAGCCTAAGACAAGGGGGAGGACTTAAGATCCTCTGGCGTAGGCCTTCGTGGGTTCGAATCCCACCCCCCGCACTAATTTGCTGGTAAATTATAAATACTTGTGCGCTGTTGTTTTTGTTGGTGGTTGTGACGAGGCCTAATAGGGGTAAAACGCGTACGATTAAGGATCGTGCGGTTTATGTTTATCTGCCGTCTGTTGAGATGGTTGAGGATTGGCGGCGTCGGGCGGAAAAGGCGGGTGTGTCGATTTCTAGGTTTGTTGTTGAGCGGGTTGAGGATTCTATCCGGCGTGAGGAAGGCGAAGAAGGCTACTTAAGCCGTGCTGAGCTTGTTAAGCGTTTACGCAGCGCCGAGGAGGAGTTGAAGAGCCTACGCGAGGAGAATAGGCTTTTGAAGAGGTTAGCGGAGAACTTGGATAATGAGCTTAAGCGTTACAGGGCTCAGCCATTTATGCAGGAGGCTTTTGAGGGTGTAAGGCGATTCGATAAAGACCTTATAGAACTCTTGAGGAAAGGCGAATCTTACACTCAGGAAGAAATCTTGGCCCGTCTGAACATTGGCCCGTCTGACGTGGATTTGGTTAGGGCTGTTGATAGGCAGCTTCAAGCCCTTGAAGCCTATGGGCTGGTTGAGTATAAGGGTAGGGGTTGGCGGTGGACGGGCTAAGCCTGAAAACCATGCAGAAACCATCGGCTTTGATTGAGGATTTCAGCAAGGACTGCCATCTCAGGGGCATGACTAAAGAAAGCATAAGAAGATACATTTCAAGCCTAAGAATCTTCGCAAAATTTCTCGAGAAACATGGCTTGAACATCAGCGATGTGAACGTTAATGTTCTCAGGGATTTTCTCCAACACGTGGTTTATGAACGCAAAGCAAAGCATAAGACTGTTGAGAACTATTTTTCGGCGCTTTCAGCCTTCTATGACTATCTGACATTTGAGGGCTATGTTGCCAGCAACATTGTCCTGCCCTTCAGAAAACGGTATCTTAAACGCTATAAAGCGGGTTATGATGATCCTGAAAGGAGGCTTTTAAGCGTTGAGGAGATGAGCCGACTGGTAAACTCCATTCTGGATCCAAGGGACAAGGCCATAGCCATATTACTGGCCAAAACAGGGATAAGGCGCGGCGAACTTTTGAGGCTTGACGTTGAGGACATAAATTGGGCTGAGTATTCCATTACGCTTAAGCCCACGCCTAAAAGAAGCAACCGCACGGTTTTCTTTGATGAGGAATGCGCAGCCGCGCTACGAAGATGGCTTAGGGTTAGGGAGAAGCTTAACCCGCCTACAAAGGCGCTTTTCATAAGTTACCAAAGTCTTGGGAGGCTGGATAGAAACGGCCTATACACGGCCATAGTAAAGTATGCGAAGCGCCTTGGCTTCCACAACCCAGACTCGCCGAGGCTGGAGGACCACTTCGGCCCCCACTGTTTTAGGCACTGGTTCACAACTTGGCTTTTACGGAACGGTATGCCCCGCGAATACGTGAAGGAGCTTAGAGGCGACCGGCGCAGGGAAGCCATAGACATATACCACCACATAGACAAAGAAGAACTAAGAAAAACATATTTGGCCTGTATACCAAAACTGGGGATTTAACACCTCTTTTAAACAACCAAAAATCTAAGTTTATTTTCAACCTTCCAAACAAGCAAGATTTAGGCTTCTCTCCAAACCTAAACCAGCAAAAACACCCGAAAAACTACAACTTTTAAGTCAAAAGTGGTAGCCTCTCCTCAGAACCTTAAAACCAACTAAACCCATCTCGGAATCTATCTTCGCTTAGCTGCAACTAATGGAACACTTCAAAAATAAATGCTGTGGGAAGGAATTTTGTTTTTATGTTGAGAATGAAAATCGCGCGCGCAATTAAGCCAGCTACAAGTCCAACTATCACAAGCAAAACTCCATTAAGAAAGTTTATGGATGGCAACCCATCTTTCATGCCAAACCCTGCGTGAGGGAACAAAACGCCAGCCCTATCATAACGATTAATAGAACAAATACCGGAGCATAACTTTTCATAACCGCTTTAACTCTCAACTGTTATAACCTCCTAAGCCTTGACAAATTTTGCGTCAACAATGTTGGCGAACTCCTCTAAGCCCAATTCTTTAAGTTTTTCAAGCTTAGGCACTCCTTCCTCACTCCATTCTCTAGCCAGGTAGTAGTCTTCCAGCATCATGTTGAGTTCTTGTTGGCTTATGGATGCGATGTGAGATGGCCCTTTACCTGGTATGGGAACGTTCATAACCTTCCATGGAAGCATGTCATCTCTTCTTCCAAGTCCTTCGCGTATGTTAAACAGGCGTGTAAGGTTAACTATTCTTTCAGCTGTGAGTCTCATTTCGTCGGATGTTATTTCTAAGCCCGTTACAAGCGAGTACAGCTTGGCAAAATCGTCATAGCCCGAGTAGGCTTCACTGCAGAACTTGCATAGTATCAGCGAGTCCATCAACGCGTATTGATCCTCCATGTCTTTAACAATTTTAGCTCTTCCCGCCTCATACTTGATGCGGCTAAGCTTTCCAGCCAATTCCAAAGTTTGGCAGCCATGTGTGGTGTGGTCTCCTCTGAAAGAAACCGCGCAACCTAGAGCAGTCGTCTTTAATGTTCTAAGGTCGTAGCCGGTTATTTCAACACCTTTAGTATGTAGTGCTAATTTCTCCGAGTCTTTGCCAATTTTTTGGGCTGCAATTTTAACTCCTTCAGATAATATTTCGCCTATCCCCTCT